>JAGDAA010000022.1 GCA_017959745.1 Clostridia bacterium | reverse complement strand
CACCATTCGCGTAAACGGCAAAGACTACTCCCTGGCGTGCGGAACCCTGGTCTGCGCCAAGCCCGGTCAGGTGCGCAACCTGGTCTCTCTGCCCTTCAAGTGCTTCTACATCCACCTCAGGACGGAGGATGAGGGGCTGCGTGCCATGCTCTCCGCCCTGCCGGACGTGGCGGTGCTGAACGATATTTCCGAACCCGCGCGCCTCTTTCACGAGATGGTGGGAATCCAGTCCCTCTCCTACCCGGAAAGCTCTTTTCGGCTGCAAAGCCTGATCGCGCGCCTGTTCGCTTTCCTGGCGCCCCTGGGGCGCACCTGGAGTGAGAAGGGCGCCTCCTCCGCCTATTTGCATCAAAGGGCGCTCCTTGCCGTGGAGCAGATGATCCGGGAAAATCCGGCGGACAAACTGGACCTGAAAACCCTGGCGAACAAGGCGAACCTTTCCCCGGTCTACTTCCACCGCATTTTCACGGAATATTTCGGGAAGACGCCCAGTCGCTATGTTCTGGATTGCAGGATCGCCGCCGCGAAGTTCCGCCTTGTCACGGAGGACGACAGTATGGCGGAGATCGCCGCCGCCTGCGGCTTTTCTTCCCAGGCGTACTTCAACTGCAAATTCAAGGAGATCGTCGGTCAGACGCCCCTGCAGTATCGTAAAGCGATGCTCAGCCGCGTCTGGAGCTGACCCCGCCGTAAAATGCCGAAATAAAGGAGAGAACGATGAAGAAATTCTGGAGCGTCGCCTGGAGGGTCCTGCTGAGCATCCTGGGCGTGATCGTCCTGATCGTGGGCGGGTATATCCTGTACCTGATCCTGCAGTACAGCCGTATTGAAGACAATCAGATCCTGCGCGCGGAGGGGAAGGCGATTGCCGGCTCCCCCCGGATGAACACCCCCTATACCGTCGTCACCCAGAACCTGGGCTTCGGCGCGTACACGCCGGATTTCACCTTCTTTATGGACGGGGGCACCCAGTCCTGGGGAAACAGTAAAGAAAGCGTGGAGACCTGTATCAACGAGGGCGCTATGACCGTAAAGAGCCTGAACCCGGATTTCATCCTCTTTCAGGAGGTCGACCTGGATTCTGATCGCAGCTATCATACCGATCAGGCGACGATGCTCCGGGAAGCGTTTCCCGGTATGGCGTCCGTGTGCGCCGTCAACTACCACTCCGCTTTTTTGGCTTATCCCTTCACGCAGCCACACGGCTCCTCCAACAGCTCGCTTCTGACCTTTTCCCGCTACGGGATTTCCTCCGCTCTGCGACGGAGCCTGCCCATTTCCGAAGGGGTCTCCAAATTCCTGGATCTGGACCGCTGCTATTCCGTACAGCGCATTCCCGTGGAAGGCGGCGGAGAACTGGTGCTGTATAACATTCACGCTTCCGCTTACGGCGGCTCCGCGGAGATCCGGACGGCGCAGATGTCTATGCTCTTTTCCGATATGCAATCGGAATATGAGAAAGGCAACTGGTGCGTCTGCGGCGGTGACTTCAACCACGATTTCACCGGGACCTCCACCAAGGACCTGAACGGCGGCGGCGAGGTGGACTTCGGCTGGGCGCAGCCCTTCCCCGAAGATCTTTTGCCTTTTGGCATCCGCCGCGCCACGGACTACGACGACGGCGTCAAGCCAACCTGCCGGAACTGCGATATCCCCTACGAGGAGGGGAATTTCGTCATCATCGTGGACGGCTTTCTGATATCCGAAAACGTTGAAGTCACGTCGGTGCGAAACGTGGTGACGGGCTTTGCCTACTCCGACCACAACCCCGTGGTTATGCAATTTATCTTGAAGTAAAAAGAGGATCTCTGCTTATGAAAATCGTTATCGCCGGATGCGGCAAAGTCGGGACCGCCATCCTCTCCAATCTGGTGCGGGAAGGGCATGAAGTGGTCGCTATGGATCTCTCCGGCAAGGTCATCCGGGAACTGGTCAATGTGTACGACGTGATCGGGATGGTGGGAAACTGTACCGACTGCGACGTTTTGACGGAAGCGGATATCGCCGAAGCCTCTCTGTTCGTTGCCACCACAGGCAGCGACGAGATCAATATGCTCGCCTGCTTTCTGGCAAAGCGAATGGGCGCGAAGCACACCGTGGCGCGGATCCGCAATCCGGAGTATACGGACCAGAGCATCGGCTTTATGAAACAGCAGCTGGACATTTCCGTCATCATCAACCCGGAACTGCTGGCGGCGCAGGAACTGTTCAACATCCTGCAGCTGCCCGGCGCGGTGAACGTGGAAAGCTTTTCCAAGCGCAATTTTGAAATGGTGGAATTGATCCTGCGGGAAGGCTCCGTCCTGAACGGAATGAGCCTGATGGAAATGCGAAAGAAATATCCCGCCAGTTACCTGGTCTGCGCGGTCCAGCGGGGGGAGAACGTGACCATTCCCGGCGGTTCCTTCTGTCTGCAAAGCGGAGACAGGATCGGGCTGATCGCCAGTCCCGTGGAGATCGAGCGGCTCCTCAAGATGTTGGGGACCATGTTAGCGAAGGCGCACAGCGTTATGATCCTGGGCGCCAGCCGCACCGCGTTTTACCTGTCCAAAATGCTGCTGGCCAGCGGCAACAGCGTTACGGTGATCGAAACGGACCGGGATCGCTGCCACGAATTCGCCGAGGCGTTGCCGGAGGCGGTGATCATTCACGGGGACGGCGCCAGTGAGGAACTGCTCAACGAAGAGGGCATCAGCGGGGTGGACGCCTTCGTCTCCCTGACGGGCAAGGACGAGGAAAACGTTCTGATCTCCTACTTTGCCCAGGGGCGCGGCGTTGGCAAGATCATCACCAAGATCAACCGGGACGAATTCGTCATTATGGCGGAAAAAATGGGGCTGGACAGTATCGTCTCCCCCAAGAAAACCGTCACGGACGTGGTGACCCGGTACGCCCGGGCGCTGGAAAACACCCGGGGCAGCAGTACGATGGAGACCCTGTATAAGTTTATGGACGACAGGGCGGAAGCGGCGGAATTCCAGGTCCGCGCGGACTTCCCCTTCCTCAATATCCCCTTGAAGGATCTGAACCTGAAAGCCAACGCCCTCATCGGCGGGATCGTGCGGAAGCGGAAGGTTATGATCCCGAGCGGTTCCGACGTGATACTGGAGGGAGACCGCGTCATCGCGGTCACCGGCGCCGGT
>JAGDAA010000021.1 GCA_017959745.1 Clostridia bacterium | reverse complement strand
TTGAACATATTGAAATAGCGTCTAAAATCTTAATTTTATACCATTTTTGCCGTTGGGCTATTTTGTTTGTTAATCACAGAAAAAAGCACTGCGAAAGCAGTGCTTTTTTCAACGAAGTGTTCCGCTTTGCGGAACGTGATTGGAGCGAGACCCCGCAAGCGAAGCGAGCGGTCGGTATCGCCCATGTTACAGGAGCCCGCGATTGGCAAGCGCGCTTCTGCGCGCGCAGACAGAGCGGCGAGCGACGATCACAGCTTGTCCTTCGCAAGTGATGTGTGCCTTCGGCACGAGCTGGCGGAACACGTCACATCACTGCGACCCGCCCGGGGTCCCCATCAACCGAGCCTGCCGAGGTTTATGGGGATTGGGCATGGGGAGCAACATCACTGCGGCGTCAGCCGCACCATCACTTGCCCGCCAGGGCAAACTTCACTTTTTTTCGTTCGTTCAGACCGTAATGCATACCGTGAACCCCGAATACAGGTTCGTTAGCTCGTTTATCCCGTTTTGCACCGGCATTCGTGTGATGCTCATTGCTTCCATCAATACAGCCAAATCAGCAAATAAATGAATTCAGACAAATAAACCCGAACCGATCTGCGGTTCGGGTTTATTGGTTGTCTTCCAAATATTCCATCACGTCTTCCAGACGGCATTTTTGAGAAATCAAGAACGCCGTCTTTTTTTCTTTCCGGATTTATGGTACAATATGGATATACCTGATATACAGCGGCGCCGGAACTTGCGGAGGGGTGTATGGAAAACAATATTGAATATCAGATCATGATTGGCTGCAATGATCCTCAGCGGCAGGATGAAATCGTCAACGAGCGCGAACTGAAAGAGATATTATCCTTGTTTTTCACGCGAAATAAGATCGACTTCTCCATACTGGACGCCAAAGGCGGGTATCTTCATGAAGACGGCCGGTTTATTGCGGAAAACACCTTGTGTGTAAACATCATCGGCGCTTCTGATCTTGACATCTTCAAGTTAGCGAAAAATCTTTCTATGTTCATGAACCAGGAATGCGTTTTGATCGTCAGGAACGCTTTGAAAACGGAAATTCGGTGAGGTGCGATACGATGGGCGACAAACCGTTTGAAAAAGGCATAAAATATGAGATCTTCATCGGTATGAAGGACAAGGACAGCTATCGGGAAATCCTCAGTGTAAAAGACTTCAAAAATATACTGACGGAGATCTGTACGGAAAAACGGGTATGCTTTTCCCTGCTGACTCAGCTTGGCGGTTATACCCACAACAAGGGGTATACCACCGAGACCAGTTTCAGGATCGTTATCATAGGGTTCGATGAAAAAGAAATCGCCCTTTTGGGCGAAAGATTGAAGCAGATCATCAATACCGATACGATCCTTATTACAAAAACGGAGATCGAATACTGCTTTATTTAGTCTCGGGAACACCACGGTTTTGGTTCTTTTAAAGGGGCGCAATTCCGTTGGATCAACAAAAAAGCCAGCAGCAGACGTTGATCGCCGCGATATTTTGATGGACGAAACCATCCTGGGAGTATAAAAAAGGAGGAAAAGCCATGAATGAAACCCTGAAGACCCTGATGGAACGCAGATCCTGCCGGGCGTATGAGGAAAGGCAGGTGGAAAAAGCCGCGTTGGAGGCGATCCTGGAAGCGGGGACCTACGCCCCCACCGGCAGGGGCTTGCAGTCGCCCCTCATCGTGGCGATCCGGGACCCCGAGACGATCAAGCGGGTGGAACGGCTCAACGCCGCGGTCCAGGGCAAGCCGGAGGGCCATCCCTTTTACGGCGCCCCCACCGTGGTGGTGGTATTCGGGGATCCCTCCCTGTCCTTCGGGATCGCCGACGGCAATCTCGTCATCGCCAACATCCTGAACGCCGCCCCCGCCGTGGGTGTGGATTCCTGCTATATCTGGCGGGCGCGGGAGTGCTTCAAAAGCGAGGAAGGCAAGGCGCTGAAAGCCGCCTGGGGCATCCCCGAGGGCTATGAGGGTGTGGGCAACGTGATCCTGGGCTACGGCAAGCCTGGGAGCAAACGCCCCGCGCCGCCCAGAAAAGCGGACTATATCAGGATCATTTAATCGGCGCACAGCGTTTTCCCACCAAAAAGGACCGCCTCAAATCCGTGATTTGAGACGGTCCTTTTGCTATATGCGCGCGCGGCGTTCGGCTATTCAAGGTCCTGCCCGTTGCCTGTCTCTTCCAGGAGATCGCTTGCCCGGAACACTTCCTCCGCCTTTTGCATATGGCGCAGCGCGCTGTCGCCCAGGCGGTACGCCACGGCGCCGCAGAGGCTGTCCGTCAGGCAGACCGGCGCCGCGAAAGAATTCTTGATCCCCCCGGCGTCCACGCGGCAGAACAGGACCTGGTCCGCCGTCTTTTCCGGCAGTTCAAGGGGGGGATTTGTCACCAGGATCACCCGGGCGCCGCTTCTTTTCAACAAGGGCAAAAGCCGCTGTGCCCGGCGGGTGTAGCGGTGAAAGAGGTATACCACGCAAACGTCCCTTTCGGAGAGGCTCAGCAGGGTTTCCACTTCCCCTTCCCCCAGGGTGGAAAGCAGGTATACGTCCGGACGGACGGCGAGCAGGCGGGTGTACGCGTAATGCGCCATGGCGAAGGACTCCTTCATGCCGAAGGTGAATACCCGCGCCGCCTCGGAAAGAAGCCGCGCCGCCTCCCCCGCCGCCCGGGCGTCCAGCGAGGCGACTGTTTCCTGCATACACTGTATATCCTGCCGCAGGGTCTGGGTGAGAAATTGCGCCTCCCCGGAAACGCGGCGGGTGCGGTTGTATTTATCCGGCAGATCCGACTGCGCCTGCACTTCCCGGCGCAGCGCCTCCTGAAACTCCTTGAACCCGGCAAAGCCGATCCGTTGACAAAAGCGGATCAGAGAGGCGGTGCTGACGCCCACCTCGAGGGCGAGCTTATCCAGCGTGAGAAACGCGAAATCCCCGCGCCGCCCGAGACAATGGCGCGCCGCGGCGCGCTCGGATTTCGTCATATCGCCGATGTTTTGATTGATCCGTTCCTGTATGCTCATATCCCGTTCCTCCGTCTCGTCCCGGTGGACGATTCCATTCTAACAGATTTTGAGGAAAGAATCAAGAAATACCGTTTTATTCTCTCTGATCGGGATCAAAATGTATGATTTATTACAAAATGAATCGTCTGTAAAACAAAAGAATAACTTGCTATTGACTTTTGAACACGCGGGTGCTATGATGTCGAAAGAGCGAGGCTCAACCTGATTTTGTATTTTTTTATACATTTTGAAAGGAGCAAGTATCATGGGCAAAAAAACGAACTTCCTTTACCTTTGCGAAGAAGAAATGATCAAGGCGGGCGTGCTGGATTACGCCCGGTGCATCGACGTTGAGGAGGAGATCTTCGGGCTCCTCAGCAAGGACGACTACCGTATGGGCGGAGAAAAGTACAACTCCCACGGGATCGCGATGAAATTCCCGAAGGAGAGCGACAACCCCGGTATGCCTCTGGACGCCCCCGATCGCCGTTACATGGCGATGGTGGGGTATCTCGGCGGCCGTTTTCACATTGCCGGCGAAAAGTGGTACGGGTCCAATATTGAAAACCCCGCCCGGGGACTGCCCCGCTCGATTTTGATGATCATGCTCAACGACGCGGATACCTGCGAGCCCGTGGCGTTGATGTCCGGCAACCTCGTCAGCTCCGTGCGTACGGGCTGCGTGCCGGGCGTGGCGGTGCGCCACCTGGCGACCAAGACCTCCGCGGTCTGCGCGTGCATCGGCGCCGGCCCTGTGAGCAAGGCGTGCTTTGAGGCGATCCGTGTGGAAGCAAAGGCCCTCAAGGAAGTCGTGATTTACGACCTCTTCAAAGAGAAGGCGCAGGCGTGGGCGGATCAGATCACCGCGCAGTACGGGCTGAAGGCATGGGCGGCGGATTCTCTGGAAGAGGCGGTGCGCGCTTCGGACATCATTTCCGTGGCGGCGTCCTCGGTCAAGCCTGTGAATATCTCCAACGACTGGCTGAAGAAAGGCTCCCTGATCCTCTTCACCGGACGCTGCAACATCGACGAGGATTATTACAGCAGCGCCAAGATCATTTGGGACAACCCCCGTATGCACGATGTCTACTACGACGATCATATGCTTCTGCCCGAAAACGAACGGTTCATCAACGGCATCGGCGTGCAGATCTACCGTATGGCATATGAGAAAAAGCTTCCGCCCATCATCGATCAGACGGGTCTGGGCGACGTCATCCTGGGCAAGCGTCCCGGCAGGGAG
>JAGDAA010000020.1 GCA_017959745.1 Clostridia bacterium | reverse complement strand
GCTGGCCGGAAGTTATGCGGGAGTCGTCATGCTGGACCAGCTCTGCCGCAAATACGGCGAGACCGAAGCGGCCCGGCAGTATCTCCCCGCGGCGGCGGCCCATCTGGACTCCGCCCGGGGGGAGATCGCCGACCGTTTCGCGGAGGACCCCGCGCCGGAAAAACTTGTCGACCTGGCTTTTTCGGCCGGCATGGACCGGCTCTGCGGCAAGCTGGCTCTCGATCTGGGCGAAGAGCGCATCGCCAGGGAGCGGAACGCCCGGTATGCCGGGAAAAAGGCGGCTTTCCTCAAGGAGTTCTACACCGGGGATGGCCGCTTCAGGGAGCCTTCGCAGACCGCCGCGGTGCTGGCGCTGCGTTTCGGCCTCACCCCGGAAAACTGGGACCTCTGGGCGCTGGTGGTGGAGTCGCTGCTCAAAGACATCGAAAAGAAGCGCGCCATGCACTTTTCGACCGGACTTGCCGGCACGGCGTATCTGCTCCCCGTGCTGACCGAGGCGGAAGCGCTGGACACCGCCTGGCAGCTGTTTCTGCAGAGCTCCCGGCCCTCGTGGCTTTATCCGGTGATCCGGCAGACCGATGTCCCCTTCGCCACCTGGAGCGCGGCCGGTCAGTGGCTCTTCGGGACGGTGTGCGGGATCCGGCCCGACTTCGGGGCCCGGCGGTTCGAGATCGCCCCCCGTTTCGGAAGATTCCTGCAATATGCCCGGGCCCGGTACGATTCCGTTTTCGGCCCCGTGACGTCGGAGTGGCGCCGGGAGGGCGAGGACTTCGTTCTCGACTTCTCCGTTCCCGGGGGGACTGAGGCGCTGGTCCGGGGAAAGATTTACGGGCCGGGAAGATACACCTTGAAAATCAACCATTACTGACCGATGAAAAAATTTTTCAAACAGGTACGCTGGTGCGCGGAGTTCATCGCCATCTACATTCCCTACTGCTTCGTCAGGGTCATGCCCTGGCCCGTCATGCGGGGTATGGCCTGGCTGGCGGGCGGAGCGATGCACCTGCTGCCTCCCGTCCGGCGGTTGATCCGCGCCAACATCCGCGCCGCCTTGCCGGAACTGCCGGAAAAGGAGGTGAGACGCATTGCCCGGGCGTGCTGCGATTCGCTCTTGTGGAATCTCTGCGAATACATCTGGATGAACGGCAACAGGAAGCGCATCGACCGCTGCTGCCTCCCCGAGGAAGGAGCCGTGGAAGGGCTGAAATTCTACCGGGAAACGGGGACGAGGATCATCTACGTGACGCCCCACTTCGGCAGCTGGGAAGCCTCCGGGCTCATGTCCCCCTTCTACGGCGGGGTGAAGATCGCCGCCATCGCCCGGCCCGTGCGGAATCCCTATCTGGACCGGCTGCTCAACAGCGCCAGACTAAACGCCCTGGCCCTGACGGCCATGTGCCATGTGAGCCTGCCGTACATGTCCAAGGGCGACGCCATCGTGAATATCGGCTCCAATTCCGCCTGGCAGCCCGTGCCCTGGCAGGCGGTATACGGCGCCAGCAAAAGCTACGTCCTCAGCTTCTCCCGGGCCATCGGCCGGGAACTGCGGCCCCGGGGCGTCCATGTGATGTGCGTGTGTCCGGGGTGGATAAAAACCGAGTTCCAGGCTGCGGCGGAGCACGACCGGTACATCCGCTATGTGGACCGGTGGTATTC
The DNA here is from genome assembly GCA_017959745.1 of Clostridia bacterium. GTDB lineage: Bacteria > Bacillota > Clostridia > Oscillospirales > SIG627 > RGIG5579. The sequence goes on along the minus strand of JAGDAA010000020.1, from coordinate 2,942 downwards.
CCCGGAGGAGGTGGCCGCGCAGGCCATGAAGGATCTGAAAAAGAAGAAGAGCGTGTCCATCCTTGGGGCGCCGGTGCGCCGCCAGGTGCGGCTGGTAAAGCACCTGAGCGTGGATACTGTGATGGACATCTGGTGCAGACAGCAGGGGATCGAGTAAAGGAGAGATCATGAAAAACATAGCGGTTTTATCCTGCGGACAGGTGAAATGCACCTTCGGGGGCTGCCTGAACGCCTTTTATGACAGAAAGAAGGCCTTCGAGCCCTACGAAGGGGAGGAGCTGCGCCTGGTGGCCATGATGCGCTGCCCGGAGTGCATGGCAGAGACCGACCCCATGACCTCCGAAGTGTTCATAAAACAGCTTGAGCGGGTTTCTGCCCTGGAGGATGTCACGCTCCACATCGGCCACTGCGCAAAAGGGCGGGCGGAAAAGGGCTGCGAGGGGATCAAAAGGATCGCCGCGGCCTATGAGGAAAAGGGCGTGAAGGTCGTCTGGGGCACCCACTGAGCCCTCGTACATATTGTATCAGTCCCTCCGTCCCCGCACCGACGCCGCCCAAAGGCGCCGCAAAAGGGAGAATGCTCCGTAAAATGCAAAGAATCCCTGTAACCACGGTACTTTTTATGAAAAATAACGTGGGAATAAATGCAGAAATTTCTTGACTATTCTTGTGCAGTATGCTAAAATTTCCATCCGTGTGGGCCCAAAGCCCTCACGGATGGATTTTTTGAAGAAAGGAGGAAAATGCATGCCTACTTTTAACCAGCTTGTTCGTAAGGGAAGAGAGAAAGTGACCTATAAATCCACTTCTCCCGCAATGCAGAAGGGTATGAACACCCTTAAGAATCGTGAGACCGACCTGTCTTCTCCCCAGAAGCGCGGCGTTTGCACCGCGGTGCGTACTTCCACCCCCAAGAAGCCCAACTCCGCTCTGCGTAAGATCGCCCGTGTCCGCCTCACCAACGGCTACGAAGTCACCGCTTATATCCCCGGTGTCGGCCACAACCTGCAGGAGCACTCCGTGGTGATGATCCGCGGCGGCCGTGTAAAGGACCTGCCCGGTGTTCGTTACCACATCATTCGCGGCACCCTTGACGCTCAGGGCGTTTCGGGACGCAATCAGGCGCGCTCAAAATACGGCGCAAAGAAAGCGTCGGGCAAAAAATAAGGTACAGCCCAACGCTCGATCCGTGCATTTAGCAGCTTTATTATATATCGATAAAGCGTCTGAATGGAGCAAACGGAGAAAAACTTCGAGTACCAATGATATCATTTTTATGAAGGAGGGAAGAACATGCCCAGAAGAGGCTTTGTCCCCAAAAGAGAGGTGCTCCCCGATCCTGTATACGGCAGTGTTATTGTGGCGAAACTGATTAATAACATTATGTATGACGGGAAAAAGGGCGTAGCGCAAAAAATCGTTTACGATGCGTTCGATATCGTAAAAGAAAAAACCGGCAAGGACCCGCTTGACGCGTTCAACGAGGCCCTGGAAAACATTATGCCGAAAATGGAAGTGAAGGCGCGCCGTGTCGGCGGCGCCAACTATCAGGTTCCGATGGAAGTGCGTCCCGAACGCCGCCAGACTCTTGGCTTGCGCTGGTTAACGCTTTATTCCAGGAACAGAAACGAAAAGTATATGAGCGAACGGCTTGCCAACGAGATCGTTGACGCGCTCAACGGTACCGGCGGCGCCGTTAAAAAACGCGACGATACGCACAAAATGGCGGAAGCCAACAGAGCGTTTGCCCATTACAGATGGTGATTTATTAGGAAGGAGAAAGTATGCCTAGAGAGTTTTCTCTTGATAAGTATCGTAATATCGGCATCATGGCGCATATCGACGCCGGTAAAACGACCACCACGGAACGGATCTTGTTTTATACCGGCCGTAATCACAAGATCGGCGAAACCCACGACGGCGACGCCACAATGGACTGGATGGAGCAGGAGCAGGAACGCGGTATTACCATCACTTCCGCGGCAACGACCTGTCAATGGAAAGGATATCGGATCAATATCATCGATACGCCGGGACACGTTGATTTCACTGTGGAGGTGGAGCGTTCCCTGCGCGTTCTGGATGGATCCGTTACGGTTTTCTGTGCAAAAGGCGGCGTAGAGCCGCAATCGGAAACGGTATGGCGTCAGGCGGATAAATACCGTGTTCCGCGGATGGCGTTTGTTAATAAAATGGATATTATGGGCGCCGATTTATACCGCGTCGTTCAGATGATGAAAGACCGGCTGAAATGCAACGCCGTTCCAATCCAACTGCCGATCGGTTTTGAAGATTCTTTCCGCGGGATCGTGGATCTCGTTGAAATGAACGCCGAAGTTTATTATGACGATCTGGGGAAGGATTTCCGTGCGGAACCCATCCCGGACGATATGAAGGAACTGGCGGAAAAGTATCACCAGGAACTGATCGAAGCGGTTGCCGAAGTGGACGAAGATTTGATGATGAAGTACCTGGAAGGGGAAGAAATCACCAAGGATGAGATTCGCTGCGCGATCCGCAAGGGCACGATCGATAATACGATCGTCCCCGTTTGCTGCGGAACCGCCTATCGGAATAAAGGCGTGCAGATGCTGCTCGATAATATTGTGGCGTATATGCCCGCGCCTACCGATATTCCCGCGATCCGCGGTACGGACTCGCGAGGGGAAGAAGTGGAACGCCACGCGGACGATAAAGAACCGTTTTCGGCGCTTGCGTTCAAGATCATGACCGATCCGTTTGTCGGTAAACTTTGCTTTTTCCGGGTTTATTCCGGTACAATTAAAGCCGGCAGCGCGGTTTATAATTCCACGCGCGGCAGCAAGGAGCGGATCGGGCGGATCGTAGCGATGCACGCCAACCACCGTCAGGAGATCACCGAGTGCAGTGCCGGAGATATCGCCGCGGCGGTCGGATTAAAGAACGTTACCACAGGCGATACG
>JAGDAA010000019.1 GCA_017959745.1 Clostridia bacterium | reverse complement strand
GTGAGGATGTTGTGGTTCACGTTGAACACGACGGTCTTGCAGTCGCCCTTTACGGGAGCGGACACAACGACCTTCTTGGCGCCGGCGTTGATGTGGGCTTTCGCCTGCAGTTCGCCGGTGGCTTTGTCGGTACCGGCGTAGAAACCGGTGCATTCCAGAACAACGTCAACGCCCAGCTTGCCCCAGGGGCAGTTGTTGGCGTCCTTTTCGGCGTAGATCTTGATCTCGGTGCCGTCCACGACGATGGCGTCTTCCTTGGCTTCCACGGGCAGACCGTAGCGGCCCTGGGTGGAGTCATACTTCAGAAGCTGAGCGAGCATGGCGGGAGCGGTGAGGTCGTTGATGGCGACGATCTCATATCCGGGGGCGCGGAACATCTGGCGGAAAGCGAGACGACCGATGCGACCGAAACCGTTGATGGCAACTTTAACAGACATGGCAGTGATCTCCTTTGCTTTATAATTTTTAGCAGATTCAGTATACCTTTATTTGTAAGGAAAAACAAGGGAAAATATGATAATTTTTCACTTTTGTTACAATTGTGAAAAACTCGATGTGAACTTGTGTGAACTTTTGTGAATGTTGAGCCGTCAGCCGTCAGCCGTCAGCGGTCAGCCGTCAGCCGCTGTGGCGTTGGCGGCGGTTTGCGCCAGGATCTCATCCACGGTCACGCCCCGGATCTCCGCCAGCTTCACGGCGACGGCGTACGCCTTCCGGGAATCGTTCCGTTCGCCCCGGTAGGGGACGGGCGCCATATAGGGGCAGTCCGTTTCCAGAAGGATCCGCTCCAAAGGCACCGCCCCGGCGACTTCCACCGCCGCCCGGGCGTTTTTGAAGGTCAATACCCCGCCCAGACCGATATACCAGCCCGCCTTCACGTACTGCCGCGCCAGTTCCGCTTCCCCGGAAAAGGCGTGGAGCACCCCCTTCACGCCGGGTTGCGCCCGGATCAGATCAAAGGGTTCCCCGTGGGCTTCCCGGTCGTGGACGCAGACGGGTATCTCCAGCTCCGCCGCCAGGGCGAGCTGCCGGATAAAGACCTCCTTCTGCTTGTCCCAGGGGCAGTCCGGGCCCTCCCAGTGGCGGTCCAGACCGATCTCCCCCAGAGCGACGGTCTTCGGGCGCGACAAAAGGCGGCGCAGCGCCGCCTCCGTTTGGTCGTTCCAGGACAGACATTCCTCCGGGTGGACCCCCGCCGCCGCGTAGACGTAGGGGTATTTTTCCGCCAAAGCGAGGGCGTTTTCCGAGGAGGGGATATCCCAGCCCTGCTCCAGCACCGCCTCCACCCCGCAGGGGCAAAGGTCCGAGGGCAAAGGCAGGGCGGCGAGCAGCGCCGCCCTGTCCTCATCGAAGCGTTCGTCCCCGTAATGGGCGTGGGTGTCAAACAGTCCCATCAGCCGATCACGGCGCCGTTGGGCGTCTCCGGATCCAGGGTCAGGACCCGCAGTACCCCGTCCTTTTCGCTGGACAGGAGCATCCCGTGGGATTCCAGCCCCATCATCTTCCGGGGCAAAAGGTTCTTGACCAGCACCAGCTTCTTGCCGACAAGATCCTCCGGCTTGTAGAACTTGGCGATGCCGGAAAGCACCTGCCGTTCCTCGTCGCCGATATCCAGCTTGAATTTCAGCAGTTTTTCGCTTTTGGGCACGTTTTCGCACGCCTTCACCTGGGCGCAGACCATCACGATCTTCTGAAAGTCGTCGATGGTGCAGGGACCCGCCTCCGGCGCTTTGTCCCTGGACTGCGCCGCCTTCTTCCGGGCGGCTTCCTCCGCTTCCAGCTTCTTCAGCGTCTCCTCCGCGTCGATCCGGGCGAAGAGGGGCGAAACGGCCGCCACGGCAAAGCCGGGAACGGCGCCGAAGGGCGCCTCCGCCCCCGACAGATCTTCGGGCGCGGGCACGTTCAGGGCGGTGGCGATCTTCTCCCCGGTCTCCGGCAGGAAGGGGGTGATCATCACGCCGATGCGGCGGATGCCCTCCAGCAGGTTATACAAAACGGTCTCCAGCCGGGCTTTCTTTTCTTCGTCCCGTGCCAGGACCCAGGGCTCCGTCTCGTCGATGTATTTGTTGCACCGCTTGGCGAAGTCCATCACCGCCGCCAACGCGTCGCCCACGTGGAGATCCTCAAAGCGGTCGCACAGGGTCTTATACGCCTTTTCCCCGCAGGCGATGAGGTCCTGATCCACGCTCTCCGTATAGGTTTCGGGGCGGCTGACCTTGCCTTCAAAGTACTTCACCGCCATAGCGACGGAGCGGCTCACCAGGTTCCCCAGGGTGTTGGCGAGATCCGCGTTATACACGCCGATGAGGGACTCGTGGGTGATGGAGCCGTCGTTGGCGAAGGGCATCTGGCTGAGCAGGTAGTAGCGCACCGCGTCCGTGCCGAAGAGCTGCGCCAGTTCGTCCGCGTACAGCACGTTCCCCCGGGACTTGCTCATCTTGTCCTCGCCCACCAAAAGCCAGGGATGACCCAGGACCCGCTTGGGCAGGGGCAGACCCAGCGCCAAAAGGATCACGGGCCAGTAGATGGTGTGGAAGCGGACGATGTCCTTCCCGATCACGTGGAGGTCGGCGGGCCAGAACGTATTGAATTGCTCCGCGGGATGATCCGGGTGGTAGCCGATGCCCGTGATATAGTTGGAGAGGGCGTCGATCCACACGTAGATCACGTGGTCCGGGTCAAAGGAAACGGGAATGCCCCACTTGAAGCTGGAGCGGGAAACGCACAGATCCTCCAGGCCGGGGAGGATGAAGTTGTTGAGCATCTCCGCCTTCCGGCTCTCCGGGGCGAAGAAGAGGGGATTGTCCTCATAGTATTTCCGGAGCTGATCGCTGTATTTGGAGAGCCGCAGGAAATACGCCTCCTCCTTGGCGTCCGTCACCGGGCGGCCGCAGTCGGGACAAACCCCGCCCTCTCCCAGCTGGGAGGGGGTGAAGAAGGACTCGCAGTCCACGCAGTACTTGCCCTCGTAGGCGCTCTTGTAAATATCGCCCTGTTCGTAGAGCTTCTTGAAGATGGCGCTCACCGCCGCCTCGTGGTCCGCGTCCGTGGTGCGGATGAAGCGGTCGTAGGAGATGTTCATAGAGTCCCACACCTGCCGGATGATCCCGGCGACCTTGTCCACGTACGCCTTGGGCGCCAGACCCGCCTGCCGCGCCTGTTCCTCGATCTTCTGGCCGTGCTCGTCGGAGCCGGTGAGATAGAACACCTCGTATCCCTGGAGCCGTTTGAAGCGGGCGATGGCGTCCGCCAAAACGGGATCGTACACGTTCCCGATGTGGGGCTTCCGGGAGGCGTAGGCGATGGCGGTGGTGATGTAGTACGGTTTTTTAGTCATAATGCACCTCGTTGTTCGGGTCACGGCAAATGAAACCGATCCCCTTTATTACAAATATCAGTATAGCCGGAAACGGACGGAATTGCAAGAGGAAACAACCGATGCCGAAGGTCCGGAGACAGAAAAAAGAAGAATGGCAAAAAAGCGTCCGCCCGGGCGCCGGTTTTTCGTTTTCCGCTTGATGTAAAACAACCGCCGCCGGGGTGCGGCGGCGGAAAAGCCCGCGTTTCCGGGCGTTTATTTCTTTCTTATCTTTCTGAACGGAAGGGCGAGCAGTTCGCCCAGCAGGGAAAACACCCCGTAGACCGGCGCGTAGATCCAGGCGCTCTCATTGAAGAAAAGAAAGATACCCGGCAAAAACAGGATCGCCGAAAACAGGGGGAACCAGATCCGAAAGCCGTTTTTCAACCCGCAAAACAGGGAGATCAAAAAGACCGCCGCCGGCATAACAAGGAGCAGGAGGATCATCCACGCGCCCGTATCTCCCGAAAGAAAGGGCGGAAAAATCGGCAGGATATAGTAAACAAGGGCGGTCAGCAAGCAGAAAAGCCAATACCGCTTGATCCGTTCCATGGGGCGGCGCCTCCTTTGTGAATCCGCTTTCCGCCGTTTCCGGAAAGCGAAAACGCGTTATTCCGAAAGTAGGGCGCGGACCCGGGCGGAAACCGCTTCATAGGGCTCGCCCAGAACGTAAGCGATCTCGTGATACACGAGCATTTCCGCGTCCCGGAGGAAGTAGTCGTCCGTGGTGTGGACCACCTTCCCGATCTCGCTCATTTCCTTCTTGTGCGCCAGGATGGACTTGATCATCACCAGGGCGTCCAGCCGGTCGGAGGAGAGCAGGGCCTTGCGGTTTTCCTCGCTGCGTTTCCGGAAATCCCTGTTCCAGGGGCAGGGCGCCTTTTCCGCCCGTTTCAGCAGATCCTCGATCTCCTCGGGCGTCAGAAGCGGGCACATTCGCCCGGTCAGCCCTTCGTTGTCACAGGGGACGTACACCATCGGAGAACCGGGCTTGAACAAGGGGGAAAGGGCATAGTACGGCGCTTCCCCGGACCCGGCGTTCATCTTCACCACTTCCCGGACATCACAGACGCCCGCCTGTCCGTAGCGTACCAGCTGACCGATCTTAAATGCTGCCATATGCCCTCCTTTCTCCGGATTCGTCCCGGGCGGACCCACAAGTACCGCCACCCTACGACACAATTATATCATAATGCAACAGATTTTTCACGGGAAAAATTTTTACGAAACTTTTTGACGAAACGGGGAATTATTTGTGATCTTGCACAAAAAGAAACAGTGAGATTGAACGCTTTCTACAAAATCGGTTCCTGTGAGAAAAATCCCTTCTTTGTTCACCTTTTCCGCTTGTTTTTCGCCGGTCTTTTTGCTACAATGCACTTGTATAAGTGTCCCTGCTGGGTTTGGAGTAAATATTTATGAAAAAGCTTTTTGCCATCCTGCTCACGTCGGCGTTTCTCCTGACGGGATGCGCCGCGCCCCGGCTCGTTCTGACGGAGACGGAGACGGCGGAAGAAGTGACAACTGCCGCGGAAACGAACGCCGACGGCGGCGCGCACAATACCACTGGCTTCTGCGCGGGATTCGGACGGCGTGATATCACCCCGGAGAACTCCGTCCCTCTGGCGGGCTACGGCAATACGGAAATGCGGATGAGCGCGCATATCCTGGATCCCCTGTACTGCTCCTGCGTTGCCCTGAAGGACGCGGAAGGCGCCATGCTCCTGCTGTTCAACATGGACCTGATCAATATGAAGAAGGATCTGGCGGACATGCTCCGGCGCATGGCGGCGCGCTCTACCGGGGTGCCGGAGGAGCAAATGCTTTTCAACTGCACCCACACCCATTCGGGACCGGATACCTACAAATCGGATACCAACGCGGACATCGGGCACTGGCTGCCCAAGCTCTGTACCGCCGTCCGGGAAGCCGCTGAAGAAGCGGTGAAGGATCTGGACGCCTCTTCCATCCTGACCGGCGCGATCGATACCGACCGGCTGAATTTCGTGCGGCGGTATTACAAGGAAAACGGTTTCGTCTGCGACAACGCGGATTACGGCACCGGTGAGATCATCGGGCATGAAAGCGAGATCGATCCCGAAATGCGCCTGATCCGGCTGGTCCGGGAGAATCAGAAGGATATCGTCCTCGCCAATTACCAGGCGCATCCCACCAAGACCGGGGGCTACGCCAAAACGGATATCTCCGCCGACGTGATCGGCGCCTGGCGCCGTCGGGCGGAAAAGGATCTGGACGTGCATTTCGCTTTCTTTCAGGGGGGCGCGGGGAACGTGAATTTCGGTTCCCGCATCAGCGGGGAAGCCCGTTTTACGGACTATCATGATATCGGAAGAGCTTTGAATGAAGCCATGACGGAGGGCTTGGCGCGGAACATGACCGAGACGCCCGCCGGCAGGATCCGGGTCGCCTCCTCCGTCCTGACGGCGACCCACCAGAAGGGGGACGAGGACAAGCTGGACGCCTGCTATCAGGTCAACGAGCTATGGACGGCGGGGAAAAAGGACGAAGCCAAGACCCTGGCGGTGAGCCTGGGGATCTCCTCTCCCTACGAGGCGTCCGCCATCATCGCCCGGCAGGATCGCCCGGAGACCGGGGAGATCTATCTCGCCTGCTACGCCTTCGGGGATATCGCCATCACCGCCGCGCCCTTCGAGATGTTCTGCCAGACGGAGAAGGCGATTCGGGAGGCGTCGCCCTTCGCTTTCACCTTTTCCTGCGGCTATTCCAACGACCGCTTAGGCTATATGCCCGCCGCGGAATGCTGGGTGAATAAGGGATACGAGGTGGTGACCTGCCGCTTTACGGCGGGCACCGCGGAAGCCATCAACGAACGCCAATTGGAGCTTTTAAATGAACTGAAAACTGAAATATTAAAAAAAGATGGTTGAAAACAGCCCGCCGTGCGGGCGGTTTTCTTCCGAAATTATTCTTTTTTCAGTCTTCAGTATTCGTTACGATTATCAAAGGGCTCGCGCGCGAGACTCTTTTTAGGAGGAAATGATCATGACCAAACGTATTTTTGCTTTGCTTCTGGCGGGGCTGATGCTCCTCACCACCGCCTGCGGTGGCGGCGGGAAGATCAGCTTCGACGAGACGGAAACGGCGGAGACCGCCGAAACCGCCAAAACCGCCGGGACAGCCAAAAAGGGCGACACCTCCGGCTTCTGCGCCGGGGCGGGGAGAGCGGATATCACCCCGGAAAGCTCCGTGCCTCTGGCGGGCTACGGCAACGTGGACAACCGTATGTCCGCCAACGTGATGGATAAGCTGTACGCCTCCTGCGTCGCCGTGCGGGACGCGGACGGGGAGACCCTTCTGCTCTTCAATATGGATCTGATCAACGTGCGCGCGGACCTGGCGGGCCAGATCCGCCGGATGGTGAACAAAGCCACCGGCGTGCCGGAGGAGAACATCCTGATCAACAGCACCCACACCCACTCCGGTCCCGCCGCCGAATCGGAAAACGGCGCCATCGGGCGGTGGAAGACAAAACTGTATAAAGCGGTTCAAAGCGCGGCGAAGGACGCCATTGCCGACCTGGACGCCTGCACCCTTTTCGTGGGGACGACCGAGACCGACCGGCTGAATTTCGTCCGCCGCTACTACAAGGAAAACGGCTTCACCACCGATAACGCGGACTACGGCTCCGGCAGCATCACCAGCCACGAGACGGAAGTGGATCAGGAGATGCGGCTCATCCAATTCGCCCGGGAAAACCGTCCCGACATCGTTTTAGCCAACTGGCAGTGCCATCCCCACCGCACCGGCGGCGCGCAGAAATTCGATATTTCTTCCGATATCATCGGCGTGTGGCGCAAGGAAGCGGAAAAGGACGGCGAGCTGTTCTTCGCCTTCTTCCAGGGAGGCGCCGGGAACATCAATCCCACCTCCCGTATTTCCGGCGAGACGCTGTATACGGATTATAAGGAGATCGGTAAGGCGCTTTGCGCGCATATGCGGGACGGGCTGAACGGTATGACCGAAACGCCGACGGGCAAGGTCCGCGCCAAGACCGCCATCCTCACCGGGACCTACAGCCACGAGGGCGCGGAGAAGCTGGAGGTTTGCAAAGCCATATCCGCCGCCAGCACCGCCGGCAGAAAGGACGAGGCGGAAGCCCTGCTCGTCCAGAACGGCATTTCCTCCGTGTATGAGGCAAATGCCATCGTCGCCCGGGCGGGCCGCCCGGAGACCGGGGAGATCCTGTTGGGCTGTTACGCCATCGGGGACATCGGCATCGCCGCCGCCCCCTTCGAGATGTTCTGTCAGACGGAGAAGCGGCTCCGGGAGGATTCCCCCTTCTCCTTCACCTTCTCCTGCGGGTATTCCAACGAATCCCAGGGCTATATGCCCGCCGCGGAGTGCTTCGCCAACAAGGGCTATGAAGTGGTGATCTCCCATTACGTCCAGGGTACCGCCGAAGCCATCAGCGCCCGGCAGCTGGAGATGCTGAACGAGCTTTACGCGGGGAACTGACGGCGCTGACAGCGGCAGAGCCTTCCCCCGGGGGGGAAGGTCTCCCTCCGCACCGGCTTTGACCAACTTCGGGAAAACCGACCAAAAGACAAAAAGCGGGGAGACCCGCGCCGTGAAACACATTCACAGGAATAATAAGGAACGATCCAGGAGGGCAAAGCTATGAAAACGAAGCGGATTCTGGCGGCGCTTCTGGCGCTGCTCACGCTCCTCACCACCGCCTGCGGAGGCGGCGGGAAAATCAACCTCGGCGAGACAAAGACGGAAGAAACCATAGCGGCGGCTTCCGACACCGCCGCCGAAACGGAGGACGCCGCCCAGGGGAGAAGCGTGCTGCACCCCCTGAAGGAGCGCCCGAATTACACCCTGCACGAGGGCGCCACTCCGGAAGAAATGCGCCAGACGGCGATCCGTGCCATGCGGGACGGACTGTCGGTGACCTGGTATCCCGAGAAGACGACGACATACGAATACACCTCCCCCAACACGGGCGAAACCATCGAATTCCGCCTGGACGCGAAAAAAACCTACGCGGGGATCCCCTATTCCAGCTCCTATACCGGCCTGTTCCATTTCCTGGAGTATTACGATTTTGAAACGGGGAAGATCAGCGTGCCCCGGGACGATATCTTCACCACGTTCATCGGCAACGACTGCGCCGGCGGCGCCCTGTGGGGCATCGCCTCCTGCGTCCCGTCCTTTGAGCCCTCCCAGGTGGGATTCACCAGGACCTCGCCGAATATGGTCGCCGTGGGACCCTATACCCTTCCCTCGAAGGCGGAGGAGCCCTCCAGCGAGAAGGTTTGTAAAATGAACGGGGAGCAGACGATGTACGAGTCCTACGCCTGCCTGAAACCCGCCGACTCCGTTTCCGCCATGGGCAATCCGGGCATCGCCGGACACTATATGATGCTGCTGGAGGACGCGCACGTGGAGCGCAATCCCGACGGCACGATCAACGGAAAAACCAGCACCATCACCATCCAGGATCAGATGAGAGGGCACCGCACGAATTCGCCGCTCTACGTGAAGGAAGAGGAGGGCGAGACGCGCATCTACAGCGGGAAATGGGGGACGAAGGTCTCCTTCGAGGAGCTTTGGAACAATTTCTATCTGCCCACGACCTGCAAGGAATTCATCGGGGAAAGCCCGTATATCCTGCCTTCTGTCTCCCTGGACCGGGAGGTGGCCACCGTCGATGATCTGGCACAGGCGCGTGTGACGAGCCAGTATCTGCTCTGCGCCTTCCATATCCGCCTGGTGGACGGCAGCGGCAAAACGGCTTTTTCCCGGAGCAAAGTGACCGATTACTCGGATATGCTTTCGGGCGTTCTGAAGAATTACTCGATGACAAGCCTGGGCGTCAGCGGCGCCATGCTATCCCGCTCCAGCGGGCTGAAGGGCGACTTCACCCTGGAGATCGACTGTATTGACGCCACGGGGACCACCTTTGAAGTGACGCGCCTGCCCGTAACGCTTTCCTGAATACCGGCCGTCAGCCGTCAGCCGTCAGCCGTCAGCGGTCAGCGGTCAGCCGTCAGCGGTCAGCGGTCAGCCGTCAGCCGCGCTGTGGCTGTCCTGACTGAAGACTGAAGACTGAAGAAGGATCGTTGAAAACAGCCCGCGGCTGTTTTCTTCCGAAATTTTTAAGATTTCAATTTTAAGTTTTCAGTTTTCAGTAATGAGCCGGGCGGCATCGCCCGGAAAAAAACGAAACAAGAATCCGGAAACAAAAAGCGGGGCGTCCCACACCGGGAAAGGGCCCCGCTTTCCGGACAAGGAGGCCGGATAAGGATATGAAAACGAAATCGAGCCTGACGCTCCTTTTGGCGCTGGCGCTCCTTCTGACCGGCTGCGCGTCCGGCAGCCCGATCCTTCCCGATCTGACGGGGACCGCCGAGACGGACGTCCCCGAAAGCGCCGCGACGGAAGAAGCCGTCCTGCCCCCCGGGGATACCTCCGGCTTCTGCGCGGGCGTGGGACGGGCGGATATCACCCCGGAAAACTCCGTGCCGCTCCAGGGCTACGGCAACGTGGAATACCGCCTCTCCGAGCGGGTGCTGGATCCCCTGTACGTCACCTGCGTGGCAGTCCGGGACGAAGAGGGGGAGACGGTTTTGCTCTTCAATCTGGATCTGTGCGGTATGAGCCGGGAGAACGCGGACAAAGCCAAGGGGCTGGCAAGCGAGGACACCGGGATCCCCGCGGATCATATGATCACCAACAGCACCCACACCCATTCCGCGCCGTCTTTCACTTCGGATAACCCCTTCACCGCCCGCTGGATCATGAAGGTCTATCAAAGCTTCCGCAAGGCCGCCTCCGCCGCCCTGGCGGATCTGGACGCCTGCGTCATAGAGGTGGGCAAGACGGATACCGACCGGCTGAATTTCGTCCGGCGCTACTACCGGGAGGGCGGCGGCTTCGCCACCGACCACGGGGGAAAGGACACCGGCCCCATCGTTGCCCACGAATCGGAAAACGACCCGGAAATGCGGCTGATCCGCTTCGTCCGGGAAAACCGGAAGGATATCGTCCTTGCCAACTGGCAGTGCCATCCCCACCGCACCGGCGGCTCCAATAAATACGACGTTTCCGCGGACATCATCGGCACCTGGCGGAAAAACGCGGAGGCGGACGGCGATTTGATCTTCGCCTTCTTCCAGGGGGGCGCCGGGAACGAGACCCCCTTTTCCCGCCTTTCCGGCGAGGTCCGGTATACCGACTACCGGGACATCGGCAGAGCCTTGAACGAACATATGCGGGAGGGGCTTTCCCATATGACGGAACTGCCCGCGGGACGCGTGCGGGTATTGTGGAAGACCATGGAGGCCCCCTACAACCACGCGAACGAGGACAAACTGCCGCAGGCGCAGGAGATCGCCACGCTCTTTGCCAACAACGACAGAGCCGGGGCGGATCAGCTCTGCGCCGTGTACGGCATTTCCTCCGTCTATGAGGCCCGGTCCATCGTGAACCGCGCCGGCAGGCCTGAAACGGGGAGCTTCTCCCTGGCGGGCGTCGTCATCGGGGAGATCGCCGTGGCGGCCTGTCCCTTCGAGATCTTCTGCCAGCTGGAGAAGGAACTGCGGGAGGCGTCTCCCTTCGCCTTCACCTTCTCCTGCGGCTATTCCAACGACACGCAGGGCTATCTCCCCGCCTACGACTGCTTTCCCAACGAGGGCTACGAGGTGTGCATCACCCGGTACGCCCGGGGCACCGGCGAGGCGGTGACAGCCGCCCAGATCGAGCTGCTGAACGAGCTTTACGCGACCGCGTAAATAGCCGTCGGCGGACAGTGTGGCGGTCCTGACTGAAGACTGAAAAAGGATCGTTGAAAACAGCCCGCGGCTGTTTTCTTCCGAAATTTTTAAGTTTTCAATTTTAAGTTTTCAGTTTTCAGTAATGAGCCGGGCGGCATCGCCCGGAAAAAACGGAACAAGAATCCGGAAACGAGAAGCGGGGAAACGTATGCCGGGAAACCGCTTCCCGGACAAGGAGAATGAAACGATGAAAACAAAGCGATCTTTAGCGGCGCTGCTGGCGCTGCTCCTGCTGTTCGCCACCGCCTGCGGCGGCGGGAAGATCACCCCCGCCGAAACGGAGCCGGCAACGACCGCGGAAAGCGCCGACACCGCCGAAACGAAGGAAGCGGTCCTTCGGGACGCCTCCGGCTTCTGCGCGGGCTACGGCAGAGGGGATATTACCCCCGCGGCCTCCGTGCCGCTGCAGGGGTACGGCAAGGTGGAGACCCGTATGTCCAACCGGGTGCTGGATAAGCTATACGCCACCTGCGTCGCCTTCTCCGACGGGGAAACGAAGGCGCTGATTTTTTCCATCGACGTTTCCACCATCAGCGAGCGGATCCAGAAATCCACCCGCGCCGCCCTGTCCCGGCAGACGGGGATCCCGGAGGATCTGATCTCCTTCACGGCGACCCATACCCATTCCGGTCCCGCCGTCAATAGCGCGTCGGACGAAATAGAGAATTATTACGGAACCTTTTTCCGGGGGGTCCTCTCGGCGGCGAAGGACGCCCTGGCGGATCTGGACCGGGCGGAGCTGTCCTGGGGCACGGCGAAAACGGACCGGCTGAATTTTGTCCGGCGCTATCTCCTGGCGGACGGGACTTACTCGCAGAACAACAGCGGCGACTATCCCTCTCCCATCGTCGCCCACGAGACGGAAGCGGACCCGGAAATGCGCATTCTCTACGTCAAGCGGACGAACGGGAAGGACATCGTCCTTGTCAACTGGCAGGCGCATCCCACCTTTACCGGCGGCGAATCCGTCACGGATATTTCCGCGGATATCGTGGGGGCCTTCCGTTCCGAAGCGGAAAAGGATCTGGGGGTGCGTTTCGCTTTCTTCCAGGGCGCGGCGGGGAATCTGGACGCGAAAAGCCACATCCCGGGGGAGACCCGTACCACCAATTACAAGGAGCACGGCAAATTGCTTTGCGAGACGCTCAAGGAGGGGCTGGGTCACCTGACCCCCGTGGCGTCGGGCAGGATCCGCTCCCTGCGCCGCGTCTTCACCGGCACCGTCAACCACGCGGAGGAGACCCCGGAGCGCGTCGCCCAGGCGCGGGAGGTAGCCCGCGCTCTGGAAAAAAGCTTTGACGACGCCCGGCGGGCGGCAGCCAAATACAATTTTGCCAATTTCTACTCCGCCACGGCGCTGTTGGCGCGGATGACGATGGGCGCCACCCAGGATATGGAGCTTTACGCCTTCGCCATCGGGGATTTCGCCTTTGCCACCTCGCCCTTTGAGCCCTTTGATACCAACGGGATGGAGCTGCGGAGCGCCTCCCCCTTCGCCTGTACCATGAATTTCGGCTATTCCAACGGGCATTTCGGCTACGTGCCCTCCGCCTTCGGGTTTGAGCACCGGGGCTACGAGGGGACCACCACCCGCTTTGTGGGCGGCACCGGGGAGCAGGTAGTCGCCGTTCAGCTGGAGATGCTGCAGGCGCTGAAGGACAACCCCTGACGGAACGAGGCTCTGACGAAAATGCCGGAAACGCCCCCGCCGCGTGAATAATGTAAAGTTGACTCGCCGAAAAAACTGGCGGGTCGCCCTATTTTTATTCTTGTGTTTTTTTCTGTTCCGCCGTATAATGGCGGTATAGAAAAACGTTGGAAATACCTTTCGGGAGGAACGATCATGAAAGCATCCAAACGGGCGCTTGCCGCCCTGTTCGCGTCTCTGTTTCTGCTTCTGGCGGCCTGTTCCGGCGGCGGGAAGATAAACCCCGTGGAAACGGAGCCGGCAAGCGATTCCGAAACCGCCGAAACCGGGGAGACGGCGAAGGAACCCCGGGACGCCGCGGGCTTCTGTACGGGCTACGGCATCGCGGATATCACCCCGGAAAGCTCCGTGCCCCTGGCAGGGCTGGGCAACACCGAATTCCGGATGAGTGAAAAGATCCTGGATAAGATCTACGCCACCTGCGTCGCCGTGCGGGACGAGGGCGGCGAGACGCTGCTGCTCATCAGTCTGGACGTGATCCGGGCGGAAAAGGACTTTGCCGATCAGATCCGGAAGATCGCCGGGAAAGAGGCGAATACCGACGCGGATCACGTTCTGGTGAACTGCTCCCACACCCATTCCGCGCCGGATACCTCTTCCGCCCATCCCTCCGTCAGCCCCTGGAAGGCGAAGGTCTACAAGGCGGTGAAGACCGCGGCGGCGGACGCCGTGGCGGATCTGGACCGCAGTACCGTTCAGATCGGCACCACCCATACGGAGAATCTGAACTTTGTGCGCCGGATGTATAAAACCAACGGCTTTATCTCCGCCAACACCGATTACGGGACCGGGGATATCACCACCTACGAATCGGAAGTGGATACCGAAATGCGGATCATCCGCTTTGACCGCGCCAACGGCAAGGACATCGTCCTGGCGAGCTGGCAGGCGCATCCCACCCTCACCATGATGCCCAACGGCGTGGTGCAGAAGGACGTTTCCGCCGACGCCATCGGCGCGTGGCGGAAATACGCGGAGCAGGATCTGGGCGTGAACTTCGCCTTCTTCCAGGGAGGCGCCGGGAACGTGAATATGACCACCAAGATGCCCTCCGAAAAGGATCTGGCGACCCTGGATTACGACCAGGCGGGGCGGAAGCTCTGTGAGACCATGGCGGGCCCCATGGATTCCCTGACGGACACGCCCGCGGGGAAGGTGCGGGTGCTGACCACCACCTTGGAGGCGCCCTATCAGCACGGGGACGAGGACAAGATCGCCCAGTGCCAGGAGATCGAGAAGCTGTGGAACCAGGACAAGCGCAAGGAGGCTCAGGCGCTCTGCGACAAGTACGGCATTTCCTCCGGCTATGAGGCGAGCGCCATCCTCGCCCGGCAGGGT
>JAGDAA010000018.1 GCA_017959745.1 Clostridia bacterium | reverse complement strand
CGTGCTCGGCCTTGGAGACATCGGTCCCGAAGCCGGCATGCCCGTTATGGAGGGCAAATGCGCCCTGTTCAAAGCCTTCGGCAATGTAGATGCCTTCCCCATCTGCATCCGCAGCAAGGACGTGGACGAAATCGTCCGCACCATCTACCTGATTTCCGGCAGCTTCGGCGGAATCAACCTGGAGGACATCGCCGCGCCCCGCTGCTTTGAAATCGAGCGCAGGCTGAAAGAAATCTGCGATATCCCCATCTTCCATGATGACCAGCACGGCACCGCCATCGTGGTGGGCGCGGCGCTGATCAACGCCCTGAAGGTGGTGGGCAAAGACATCGGCGAGGTCAGAGTGGTCATCAACGGCGCCGGCAGCGCCGGAATCGCCATTGCCTGGCATATCATGGCCCTGGGCGTCAAGCACCTGAAGCTGGTGGACAGCCGCGGCATTCTTGCCGACCCGGAAAATCCCAACGCCGCCAAGGCTGAAATGGCAAGGGTCACCAATCCGGAAGGCCTTACCGGCGGCCTGGCGGACGCGGTGAAGGACGCGGATGTCTTTATCGGTGTCAGCGCGCCTCACGTGCTGACCGGAGCCATGGTCCGGACCATGGCAGAGAAGCCCATCGTGCTGGCCATGGCCAACCCCGTTCCGGAGATTGAGCCCGCTGAGGCCCATGAAGCCGGCGCCGCCGTGGTGGGTACCGGCCGCAGCGACTTCCCCAACCAGATCAACAACGTGCTGGCGTTCCCGGGCATCTTCCGGGGCGCTCTGGATGTGCGCGCGTCCGATATCAATATCGAAATGCAGTTGGCGGCGGCGTACGCCATCGCCGGATATATCAAGCCGGAGGATCTTTCCGCTACCAATATCATCCCCTCCGCGCTGGATAAGAGTGTGACCCGCGCCGTGGCGGACGCCGTGGCGAAGGCCGCCAGGGAATCCGGCGTCGCCCGCATCTGAATACCGTAAGAAAAGAACCGATCGCATCTTGCGCGATCGGTTCTTTTTCTATCCGTATGAGTTTGTTCTTACAGATCCTTTTTCGCCAGGTTCGCCAGGGCGGAGAAATCCGGCAGTTTGGGAAGGCTGACTTTCATCTTCAGCGGGTCAAAGCGGAATTTGCCGCAGGCGTCGTCAGGTGATACGATGCCGCGCAGTTTGCAGACGCAGGATTCCCCCTCATTGATCGGCTGGGCGTATTCGCAAAGGTCGCACTGGGCGTCCGGGCTTTTTCTCATTTTGTCACCTTCCTTCACGCCCATTTTACAGGATAACGCATATTTTTACAAGAGTTTTTTTAAGGGAAAGGACAAGAGAAGCAGAAAAACGGTAAAACAGACTCGCCCCGCCAGATACCACCGCAGATCCAGACCCGCTTTGCCAACGGGTCCCGCCGTCTGCGTCAAAACGGACAAGCCCGCCCATCCGATCCCTGCCGCGCACAGGGTAAAGATGGTTGAAAAGGGCAGGGCGGAAAGGTGCGCCATGCCTCCGGTGATTTCCAGAAACAGCGCCGCGATCCCCCGGACCAGCGTCCATCTCTCCGGCAGAAACGCGAAGAAAAGGGAGGTCAGAAAAGAGAAGAAGATCACGCAGGCGGCGATTTGCAGGAATCCCAACGCGCCTTCTTTGAGGGCAAAGGCTATGGAAACGGGCTTGGCATCCGGAGATAACAGCTTTGCCCTGGGCGCCAGGATCAGAAACAGGATAAGGGCGAGTAAGCACTGCGCCAGATAAAGTAATAAGCCCGCTTTGACGTTACGCAGGATCATTTGACCGCAAAAGCCGATAATAAAAGAGGGGCCGGTGTTGCAGCAGCAGAACAGGAGACGGTTTCCGCCGTTCCGGTCGATAAGCCCCCTTTCCTTCAGATCACAAACGGAAAGCGCCCCCACGGGGAATCCGCAGCACAAGCCCAGGATCAGCGGCAGAAACCTGCCGAAGGGCAGATCGGCGGAACTGATTAGTTTCGACAGAACCAAGGCGGGAAACAGGGCGGGCAGGGCGGCGCGGCAAGCCAGTCCGGCGCCGCTGACAACCCCCGCGGCGCTTTCCCGGGGCATAAGAAGGGACAGAAACAGGATCAAAAACGGTGCCAGGGCTTTTGCCCGTTGTTTCAGTTGTGTCATACCCCGCTCCTTTCGGCATATCTTATGCATATCCATAAGACATATTCTGGGCGGAGGAAATAAATGGGAAAAATCCTGCTGAAAAAAGCCGTCTTTACCGGTTCGGATCAGGTGATCCTGCAAAGCGGACGGCGCTTGGTGATGGAGAACTGCAAAAAAGTGATTTATTGCGATCCTGCCAAAATGATCCTCCAGGGAAAACTGCGGCTGGAACTGGAGGGAGAGAATCTGAAACTTTTGGAATTGGGAAATGATAACGTTGAGATCAAAGGCGTCATTCAAAAAATAACCCTGGGAGGAGAGTCGTGAATCTCCTTTCCTTTCTCCTGGGAAGCGTGCGTGTGCGATTCCTATCCCCCCGCCCGGAACGTATTGTAAACGCGGCGCATCGAATGAACCTGCCCTTCGGCAATCTGCGCGTTACCGCCTCGGAGGCATCCTTTGAGATCCTGTCCCTCCGTTTGCGGCGGCTGGATCCCTTTCTCGCCACCCTCTCCTGCGCGGAGTCGATAACGCTGACGAAAAGGGGCCTTCCCCATCTTTTGCACCGCTACCGGCGGCGCTATGGATTTTTCGCAGGACTTGCGGTTTTTATAATATCCACCCTGCTGGCGAACTGCCTGATCTGGGGCATCTCCGTCACCGGGGTCTGCGACGATCCCGAAACGGTTTTCGCCTCGCTTGCCGATGCCGGCTTGAAGCCCGGGATCCAGAGCCGGAATCTGGATACGGACGGGATCTCCCGTCGGTTTTTACTGCTTCACCCGGAGTATGCCTACGCCGGGATCCGCCGGGTTGGGATGCTGGCGCTGGTGGAACTTCGCGCCGCTGAACAGCTGGATAAAACCGATCCCTACGCTGGCTATTCCAATATGGTTGCCGACACCGCGGGGCGGGTCCTGCGCAATGAAATTATGTCCGGGGAAGGACTTGTCAAGCCCGGTGACCTTGTGCGGAAGGGCGATCTTCTCATCAGCGGAATCCGGCGCACGGAAAGCGGGAGCTTTTTGCCGACCCGCGCCCGGGGTCGGGTGATTTGCGAGATGGAAGAGGGCTTTGAGACCTTTGTGCCCCTCCGGGAGGAGAAAACGGTGCTGACGGGAAGGGAAGAGACAGGCGTTTCCTTCGACCTTTTGGGGCATTGCGTTTTCGCGGCGGGACAAACCCCCTCTTTCCTCGATCATACGGATCAATCGTTCTACGAACCCCTCGTTTTTTTGGGGCGGGAACTGCCTGTTTACCGGCGCACGGTCGTCTTTTCCGAAAGGGTGTTGAAAATGACGGAACTTGATGTTGACAGGGCAAAGGATATAGCTTATGATAGGTATATCATATATAAAAGAGAGCTTTTGGATCGGGGCGGGGAGATCCGTTTGGAGGAACCCGTTTGGGAGGAGAGCGCGTATGGCGTTGCCCTGCGTGTTCATCTGCAGGTGGAGCGCGACCTCTGCCGGGAAGTCCCGTTTACGATCCTGAGCACGCCGTAAAGGAGCAGTATGTCGGAAAAAACGGAAAAGATACTCGAAATCCAGGGAACGGAGCGGATCGCGGATATTTTCGGCGCCTTTGACGCCAACGCGGAGCGTATCGAAAAGGAATTTGACGTGGTTTTGTTCAGCCGGGATGGAGAGATCCGCGTGTCCGGAGAAAAGGAAAACGTGGAGCAGGCGGCGAAAGTGATCCATTATCTGGAGCGTCTTTCCGCGCTGTCCGGCGTTCTTTCAGAGCAGAATGTGGCGTACGCCATCACCGCCGTGCGGGAGGGCATGGAGCAGGACGCGGAAAAGCTGATCGGCGATACCGTCTGCATCACCGCGAAGGGAAAGCCCATCAAGCCCAAGACCATCGGACAAAAGAACTTTGTGGAATGCATCCGGAAACACACCGTCACCTTCGGAGTGGGACCCGCCGGTACGGGTAAAACTTTTTTGGCGGTCGCCATGGCAACCCTGGCGTTGCGCAAAAAAGAGGTGTCGCGGATCGTGATTACCCGCCCCGCCGTGGAAGCGGGGGAGCGGCTGGGCTTTTTGCCCGGGGATCTCCAAAGCAAGATCGATCCCTATCTTCGTCCTCTGTACGACGCGCTGTTTGAAATGCTGGGGGGAGAAAACTATCAGCGCCTGGTGGAAAAGGGCTCCATCGAAGTGGCGCCCCTGGCGTATATGCGAGGCAGGACCCTGGACGATTCTTTCATCATTTTGGACGAGGCGCAGAACACCACCCCCGAACAGATGAAGATGTTTCTGACCCGTCTCGGAAACGGCAGCAAGATGGTGGTCAACGGAGACGTGACCCAGATCGACCTGCCCGGGGGCATCCCCTCCGGTCTGATCCAGGCCCTGAAGATCTGCGAGGGCATCGAGGGCGTGGGCGTCACCCGCCTCACCTCCCGGGATGTGGTGCGGAATACCATCGTATCCCGCATGGTAGAGGCGTATGAAAAGGCGCAGAAAGGGTCGAATCATGACGCATCGCATCGCCGTTGAAAACGAGCAGTCCCTTGTGACCCTGCCCCGGGGGTATAAGACGCTGGTCCGCCGCGCCGCGACTCTCGCGCTTTCCGCGTCCCGGTTTGACCGCCGGGCGGAGATCGGGGTCACCCTGGTTTCCGGGGGAGAGATCCGCCGGCTCAACCGGGAGCACCGGGGGATCGACCGTCCCACGGACGTATTGTCCTTTCCCCTGGTGAGCGATCCTTTCCATCCGGGCGCGGAAGACGTCTTCAAGGGTTGTGTGACCCTTGGGGACGTGATCGTCTGCCCGGAGGTGATCGGGACGCAGGCGAAGGAGAACGGCGTCTCATTTCGGGAAGAGCTGGCGCGGATGGTCATCCATTCCGTGTTGCACCTTCTGGGGCGCGACCACGCCGAAAAACAAGAAGAGAAGGAAATGTTTGATCTGCAGGAAAAGATCCTGGCGGATCTGATGCGGACGGAGTGAAATATGGAGAATCAAAAAGTCGGCTTCATCGCTATCGTGGGGCGGCCCAATGTGGGAAAAAGCACCCTTTTGAATACCCTTTTGGGGGAGAAGATCGCGGCGGTTTCCCGGAAACCGCAGACCACCCGCACCGCCATCACCGGCATTCTGACCCGGGGCGGCAATCAATATGTATTTCTGGATACGCCCG
>JAGDAA010000187.1 GCA_017959745.1 Clostridia bacterium | reverse complement strand
GGAGCAGGTCCCGAATGCGCTCCTGCCAGACCTCGTCCGGCTCGCCCATGCTCACCCACACGTCGGTATACAGGACCTCCGCCCCGGCGGTGGCTTTCAAGGGATTTGTCTCAAAGGTGAGGGTTCCGCCGCTCTCCTTCGCCAGTCCCCGGCAGGTCTCCACGAGCGCTTTGTCCGGAAAGTATTTTTCCGGGGCGCAGACGGTGAAATCCAGCCCCATTTTGGCGCAGCCCACCATCAGGGAATTGCCCATGTTGTACCGGGCGTCCCCCAGATAGACGAATTTGATTTTTTCCAGACGCCCGAAGTGTTCCTTGACGGTCATAAAGTCCGCTAAGATCTGGGTGGGATGAAACTCGTTGGTCAGGCCGTTCCACACGGGTACTCCGGCGTACTTTGCCAGCTTTTCCACCCGCGCCTGCTCAAAGCCCCGGTACTCGATGCCGTCGAACATCCTGCCCAAAACCCGGGCGGTATCCGCGATGCTCTCCTTTTTGCCCAACTGGGAGCTTTTCGGATCCAGGTACACCGCGTGCATTCCCAGGTCCGCCGCCGCCGTCTCAAAGGAACAGCGGGTGCGGGTACTGGTCTTTTCAAAGATCAGCGCCACGTTTTTGCCCCGGCACGAGTCGTGGGGGATCCCCTTTTTCTTTTTCTCTTTCAGGTCCGCCGCCAGATCCAGGAGATACCCGATCTCCGCGGGGGAGTAGTCCAACAGTTTTAAGAAATGCCGTCCTTTCAGGTCCATAGCTGCCTCCTCAATGGTTGATGTCCACCAGATGGGTGTTTTCCTGGGTATAGTCGGCGCTGATCACGTCCGCCAGCGCCAGGGCGGTATCCAGGGAGGTCATACAGGGGATGCGGGCGTTCATGGTCTTCCGGTATAGGAGCCTGAAATCTCCCACGGAAACGTCCATCACCGCGCCGGTGTATACCACGTAGTTCACAATGCCCTGGTCGATCAGGTCGTAAATGTCGTTGTTCTCCCAGATGTTGTGCGCCGTGGTGACTTCCATCCCCCGGGCGCGGATGGCCTCGGCGGTATCGGGGGTGGCATAGAGCCTCATCCCCAGGTCCGTGAATTTCTCCGCCAGTTTGATGGCGTCGGAGTAATCGTAGTCCTCCACGGAAATGAGGATGCCGTTGCCCGTCTTATCCTTGCCGTGGACGTCGATCCCCGCCGCGCAAAGGCCCTTATACAGCGCCTCGGTCTTGGTCCTGCCGATGCCCAGCACCTCCCCGGTGGATTTCATTTCGGGGCCCATAATGGCGTTGGCGTCGGAGATCTTCTCAAAGCTGAACACCGGCACCTTCACCGCGTAGTAGCGCGCCACGGGCGCCAGCCCCTCCTTGTAGCCCATATCGGAGAGCCGCTCCCCCAGCATGACCCGGCTGGCAAGCTCGATCATAGGGATGCCCGTCACCTTGCTGATGTAGGGCACCGTCCGGCTGGCGCGGGGGTTCACCTCGATCACGTACAGTTCGTTTTCAAACACCAGGTACTGGATGTTCACGATGCCCTTGGTACCCAGGCCCCGGGCGATCTTCACGGAAACGTCCGTGATCTTTTTTGTCAGGGATTCGGAGAGATTGTAGGGGGGATAGACCGCGATGGAGTCGCCGGAATGGATCCCCGCCCGCTCGATGTGCTCCATGATGCCGGGGATGAGTACGGTGAAGCCGTCGGAGATGCAGTCCACTTCCAGTTCCGTTCCGGGCATATACTTGTCCACCAGGACGGAGTTGCCGCTGTCCCCGGAGAGGATGATCTCCATAAAGCTCTTCAATTCCTCCTGGGAGCGGACCACCCCCATCCCCTGACCGCCGATCACGTAGGAGGGGCGGAGCAGAACGGGATAGCCCAGGATCTTGGCGGCGACGGCGGCCTCTTCGGCGCTTTCCACCGCCACGGCTTTGGGACGGGACATATGGATGTTTTCCAGGAAGGCGTCGAAGCGCTCCCGGTCCTCGGCGATGTCGATGCTCTCCGCGGAGGTCCCCAGGATCTGAACGCCCCGGGCATCCAGGTCGCAGGCGAGCTTGATGGCGGTCTGTCCGCCGAACGCTACCACCACGCCCAGGGGCTTTTCCACGTCGATGATGTTCATCACGTCCTCGATGGTGAGGGGCTCAAAGTACAGCCGGTTGGCGGTGTCGTAGTCCGTGGAAACGGTCTCCGGGTTGTTGTTGACGATGGCGACGTCGTAGCCCATTTCCCGCAGGGTCCAGACGCAGTGGACGGAGCTGTAGTCGAATTCGATACCCTGTCCGATGCGGATGGGACCGGAGCCCAACACGAGGATGACGGGTTTGCCGCTCCGCGCGTGGGTCCGGGCCTCACAGACCTCGTCCGCGCAGGAATAGAAGTAGGGGGTCTCCGCCGCGAATTCCGCGCTGCAGGTATCCACCATTTTATAGCTGTATCGAAATGCCGGCAGCTCCTTTATGCCGGTGAGCCGCGTGACGTAGGAATCGGGGAAGCCCGCCCGTTTCGCCGTCCGGTACAGCTCCTCGGTCAGGGGCTTTTCCGTCAGCTCCCGTTCCAGCTTCACCGCGTCCTTCAGGCAGGCGATAAAGTAGGGGTCGATTTTGGTGATGGCGTGGATCTCCTCCTGGGAAACGCCCTTCTTCAACGCCTCGAAGACCGTGAAGATCCGCAGGTCGTCCGCCCGGCGGAGCCGCGTGATCAGATCGGCGGAATCCAAAGGCTCCCGGTTCAGGGAATCCAGGTGGATCTCCGCGCCCCGCACCGCCTTCATCAGCGCCTCGATAAAGCTCTGCCCGATGGCCATGACCTCCCCTGTGGCTTTCATCTGGGTGCCCAGGGTGCGGCTGGAGCCCACGAATTTGTCAAAGGGCCATGTGGGGACCTTCACCACCACGTAGTCCAGCGCCGGCTCGAAGCAGGCGCAGGTCTTGCCGGTGATCTCGTTTTTGATTTCGTCCAGGGTGTAGCCGATGGCGATCATGGTGGAGATTTTGGCGATGGGATAGCCGGTGGCTTTACTGGCGAGCGCCGAGGACCGGGATACCCGGGGATTCACCTCGATCACCGCGTATTCAAAGCTGTCGGGATTCAGGGCGAACTGGCAGTTGCAGCCCCCCACGATCCCCAGCGCCGAAATAATGTCCAGCGACGCGCTGCGGAGCATTTGAAATTCCTTGTCGGACAGGGTCAGCGTGGGTGCCACCACGATGGAATCCCCGGTGTGGATGCCCACCGGGTCCACGTTTTCCATGGAGCAGACCGCCACCACGTTCCCGGCGCTGTCCCGCATGGTCTCGAATTCGATCTCCTTCCAGCCGGAAATGCATTTTTCCACCAGGATCTGGGTGATGGGGGACATTTCCAGGCCGTTGGCGGCGATCTTTTTCAAGTCGTCCTCGTCCTGGGCGATGCCGCCCCCGGAGCCGCCTAAGGTATAGGCGGGCCGCACGATCACGGGATACCCGATCTTTTTAGCGATGGCAAGGGCTTTCTCCACGTCAAAGGCGATGTCGCTGGGCACGCAGGGCTGATGGATCTTCAGCATGGTCTCCCGGAACAATTCCCGGTCCTCCGCCTTCTTGATGGCGTTGATATCACTGCCCAGGAACTGTACGCCGTACCGGTCCAGCACGCCGCTTTCGGACAGCTGCATCGCCAGGGTCAGCCCGGTCTGACCGCCCAGTCCCGCCAAAATCCCGTCCGGACGCTCCTTCTCGATGATCCGGGTCAGGGTCTCCACGGTGAGCGGCTCCAGGTAGATCTCGTCCGCCAGGGCTTTGTCGGTCATGATGGTGGCGGGATTCGAGTTCACCAGCACCACGTTGACCCCCGCCTTTTTCAGCACGCGGCAGGCCTGGGCGCCGGCGTAGTCGAACTCGGCCGCCTGCCCGATGACAATGGGGCCGGAGCCGATCATGAGCACCTTCCTGATGTCCTTATTCAGCGGCATGGCGGTTTTCCTCCATCATTCTGATAAAGCGGTCGAAGAGAAACGACGTGTCCCGGGGGCCGGCACAGGCCTCGGGGTGGAACTGCACCGTGAAGGCGCGCTGCTCGGGGTAATCGACGCCCTCGCAGGTGCCGTCGTTGGCGTTGAGGAAGCGGACCCTGCCCGCGGGCAGGCTGTCGGACACCACCGCGTAGCCGTGGTGCTGGCTGGTG
>JAGDAA010000186.1 GCA_017959745.1 Clostridia bacterium | reverse complement strand
GGACTTCCTCACCATCCGGGAGCACTTCGGCTCCCTGCAGGGCCGGAAGCTGGTCTATCTGGGGGACGCCCGCTACAACATGGGCAACTCCCTTATGGTGGGCTGCGCCAAGATGGGGCTGGATTTTGTCTGCTGCGCCCCGGAAAAATACTTCCCGGACAAAGCCCTTATTGAGACCTGCCGGGGGCTGGCGAAGGAGAGCGGCGGCTCGCTCACCTTTGAGACGGACCCCATGACCGCCGTGCAGGGGGCCGACGTGCTGTCTACCGACGTGTGGGTGTCCATGGGCGAGCCGGACGAGGTTTGGCAGGAGCGCATTCGGGACCTGCTCCCCTACCAGGTGAACGAAAAGATCATGGAAAACGCGGGGCCCCAATGCCGCTTTATGCACTGCCTCCCCGCCTTCCACGACCTGGAGACCGAGGTCGGGCGGACGATCTTTGAGAAGTACGGGCTTGCCGCTATGGAGGTCACCGACGGCGTCTTTGAAAGCGGTGCCTCCATCGTCTTTGACGAGGCGGAGAACCGGATGCACACCATCAAAGCGGTGATGGCGGCGACCCTGTAAAAACCGCTGTTTGAGTCGCGCGGGGGCTTTTCTCCTGTTGCCATACGAAAAACAGAGCGGAGATCCGATTGGATCTCCGCTCTGTTTCTTTGTTTGTAAGAGCCCTTTGTACGTGCCGGTTCCCGCGGGACGCGTCAGCTGAAGCTGACGTCCACCCGGCGGCGGCAGACGGGCGCGGGGTTCTGCCCGTTGGCGTTTTTGCCGAAGGAGCGGTATA
Source organism: Clostridia bacterium (assembly GCA_017959745.1). Taxonomy (GTDB): domain Bacteria; phylum Bacillota; class Clostridia; order Oscillospirales; family SIG627; genus RGIG5579. Next base: position 11,553 of record JAGDAA010000186.1, on the reverse strand, counting down.
CGCTCTGATCCGCTTCAAAATTCCGGAAGGTGACCTTGACGGCAAGGTATTCGGAAGCATTAACGCCAAGCCGGACCGGGGTATTCTGCAAAACGAATTCCCCGGGGGTCGCCCCCGGCGTCAGTAGCGTTCCGTCCCCGTTTCCCGCGACGGCGGCTGCGGCTTCCACCGCGGTGGGAGAGTTGCCGGCGGGGCTGATCCTCGCCGCTTTCACCGCCAACTGCGTAGAGAAATAATAGGAGGTCTGAACGCCGTTTTCCGTGAGGATCAAAGGCACTTCCTCCCCGTTGGCGGGCGCGGGAAAACTGACACGGTCCACCGAAAGGGTGGAGCTTGAAAGGTTTTGGATCCGTATAACGAAGAGCGCGGACGTGCCCGGGATATCCATTTCAAATGGAATGACCGCCCCCGCGGAGAGATCCCCCACCAGGGCCATATCCTCATCGTACAGGGTCACCGTCACGCCCTTCATATCGGCGGAAGCGGCGATATTGCCGGCGGCGGTGATGTTGTTGGAGGCAAACCAGCCCATCGTCATGGATTGCAGGGCAATAAGCGCGACCAGGAGGACGATCGGCGTCAGCGTGAGCGTAATGGCGGAATAGACGAGCTGCCGCTTCTTTTCGTTCCGGTCGGCGTCTTCCCGCATCTCTTTTGCCATTGGATCTCCTCCTTTCCCGATCAGCTATCCGGTTTCCTTATCCGGTTCAGCGGCGCTATGAGGGCGCCGGGGTGGTCGCCAGCGTGTCGCCGCCGGAGTGGGAAGCGATGACCGCCATATGGTCGTCGTCATCCCCGCCGAATACGGTGGTGAGGGTGGCGTTGGCGTCGTTGACGGACGTGATGGTTCGTCGCACGTTCACGGTGAATTCGTCGATGTCCACCCCGTTGTTATCGTCCGTGTTTTTGGAATACAGGACCGCCAGGGAGGGCACGTAGTAGTTGAGCGAGGTATTGCTGTCGCTGGTGTCCGTGACCGTGACGATCTTGTCGGAAAGATTGTCGTACACGAAGTCGATGGTGCCCAGGATCGAGGAGTGGGAGGCGGCGCTGGTACCGATATCCAGGTACATCAGATAGGCGCCGAACTTGCCCTGCACGGACCCTAAGGCATATTCACCCGCGTTCACGGGGATCTCGTAATAATAGATCGCGCTGTTGGTCCAGTTGTTGGAGGGGTTCGTGACCCATGCCATATCGAAGATCATCTGGTATTCGCCGGTGGGCGCGGCGTTCCCCTGGGAGTAGCTGCCGTCGGTATATAGGTAGATATACGGCCGCTTCTCGTTGCCGGGCACGCCGTAGATCCGGCTGATCTCCTTGATCTCCGTAAGGTTTCCGTCCGCGGCGCGGGGCAGGATGTGATGCAGGGAGAAGAAGGTGGAGTTCTGGTCGTTGCCGGAAATGAAGTAGGTTCCGGCGAAGAAATTGATATAACCCCGGGTCCTCAGGCGGAAGTCGATGGAGTTCTTCGGCATGGGATAGTCGTAATAGGTGGCGTCGTTGATGACCGCCTTGGGGATGGTGACGGTGTTGTTTTTGGAAATAGTCGCGTTCATGAAGTGCAGACCGTACACGTTGGTGTTATCCGAATTCAGCGTGTCCTGGAAATCCGACTTGGACGCGGCGTATTTGGCAAAATTGGCGGCACCCACCTGGGTGATGGTGCGCCGTCCCTGGGCGTTGTAGGTATAGATCTTGCCGTCGTCCAGGTTGCCGTTGGTCAGGGAGGCGGAGATATTGTTGTTCTTGGCATAGTAGGAAACGCGGATATCGCCGCGGGAATCGCTGGTACCGCTCATCACGTAGCCGGTGTTCTTCTCGTGGACCACGTAGGGCGGATCGCTGCCGTTTTCATTTTCCTTCCAGGTCAGGGGATAATAGGTCTCCACGGCGTTTTGGTTGTTGGCCACCGTACGGGTGAAGGTGCGGGCGGTGGTCTCCGTCGCGGTGAGGACCGCTTCCCCCGCTTCCGTCAGGGACAGCGCCGATGGGGTCGTGGTGACCCCGGAGACGGTGAGGGACGGCGCCGTTAAGCTGCGCTGCCCCACCTTGGCGGTGGGACGGGTGGCGTCCACCGTTTCCACCAGGGAGGTGATGGTGACCGCCTCGGTCTTCGCCGTCACGGTGGCGGCGTAGGTGGTGGAGTTATAGGGGCGCCAGGTGTTGTTGTAGTAGGAGACGTAGTAGTTGGTAAGACCGGAACGATAGCGCCACCGGTTGGTGTTCAGCGTCCAGTTGGTGCCGGAAGAAGTACTGGTGGTCAGGGACGTGGTGGAGTTAAAGTCGAGGTAATAGGTGGTGCCGCCCACGGTGGTGTAGACGTTTCCGCTGTTGCCGCTCCAGACCGCCGCGTCGTTCACGTCGGTGGAATCGTAAATGCCGCCGTTTTCATTCACGCACAGGTAGTGCCCGTTGTACGTCAGGTAATAGCCCAGGGTGGAGGTGGCACTGGTGCCGTTGTACAGCTGCCAGGCGTTGGAAAAGTACCCCAGGCGGTAGTTGCCGTTGTAGAGCCGGGTACCGTCGTTGGACCAGTTGGTGGAGGTGCCGGAGTTATACAGGGTCCCGTTGTTGTAGTTCCGCAGGTACCGGGTGGTGCCGTTGTAGTTGGAGGAAACGGTCCCGCTGTTGGTACCGTTGTTGGAGAAGGTGAATCGGGTCGCCTGATTGATATCCCTCGTGTTGGTATAATTGTTGTTCCCCGTGCCGGTGATCTGCAGGTAGTTGCCGTTGCCGTCGGTGATCACCTTGCCCTCCCGGATCATCTTGATGGACCATCCGGAATCGTATTGCAGGGAATAGGTGGTGGTGACGCCGTAGGTGGTGGTGGAGGTATACAGGGAGGAGCCGTCGTTGGTCCAGTTGGTGGCGTTGGCGGCGTTGGAGGTCTCAAGCCCCCCGTTGTTGTTCCGAAGATACAGGGTGTTGCCGTTCACCCGGCAGTACACCGTCCCGGAGGAGGAGGCGCCGTTGGCGTTGGAGAAATAGAAGTGGGTGGCGTCGTCTTCCGTCCCGGCGGCAAAGCCGTTGTCGCCGGTCACCCGGAGGGTGTGTCCGGCGTCGTCGTGGATGATGAGGTATTCCAGCTCCGCGACGGTCCAGCTGGTGGCATAGTCGACATAATAGTCCTTCCCGCCGGAGGTGTAGTAGAAGGAATCCCCGGCGCGGCGCCAGGTAAAGGCGGTGGTGGAAACGACAAGTCCGTTGTTGTAGCTGAGGTAATACTTCTGCCCGTTCAGGACGGTATAGATCTGAGTGTCGCCCGATTCGGCGGAGAACTGCCAGGTCACGGCGTTATCCCGGGTTTCGTTGGCGACCCCGGAGGTGGTGGCGGTGAGGTAATGCCCTTCGCCGTCAGTGATCTTTTTGCCCGCGGCGGAAACGACCTTCCAGCCGTTGTCGTATACCAGGTTATAGCGCACGCCCTGCACGGTGGCGTACAGGCCCGAGCCGTCCCGGTTCCAGGTGAAGGAGGACGTGCCCACGGAAAGCGTGCCGTCGCAGGTCAGGAAATACTCCGTGCCGCCGATCCAGGCGGAAACGGTGGTGGTCGCTCCCTGGGGAGAGGAAAGTCCCCACTGGACCGCCGCGTTGGCGGAAGCGGCGTTGCCCACGGCGGAGGCGGTGGCGGTGAGGTAATGCCCCGCGCCGTCGCTGACGGAATACGTCTCCCGGAAGGGGGTCACCGTCCAGGCGCCGTTAGAATAGTCCAGATACCGGGTCTGACCGCCGGGAGCGCAGCTCCATACGCCGTCGTTTTCCGTCCAGACGGTGGAGGGGGTCTTGGAAACGCTCAGGGCGGAAGCGGAGGCGTTGAGGTAGTACCATTCCCCTAAGATCTCCGTGCGGAGATTGCCGCCTGCCGTCAGGCGCCACTTGGTGTTCCCGTCCGCGGGGGCGGTAGCGGTGACGGCGCTGCCGTCGGCGGTCAGATTGAGAAAACTGCCGTTTTTGGAGAGGGTGAACGCCTCCTCGGTCTCGCTGTGATAGGTGACCCGGATCTCGCTGGTCTTGCTGGTGGCGCTGTTGTCCAGGATATACAGATACTGGTTCGTTCCGTCCCGCTGGGAGAAGGAGATGGAGCCCAGGTCCTCGTCGTAATAGTTTTTCTTCGTGTAGTTGGTATTGCTCACGGTCACGGTCCCGATGGCGGAGGAAGCGCGGTCCACCAGCGTCTCCCGGGGGCGTCCGCTCTCCGGATCGATATCGTCCTCGTCCACCACGATCACCTTGGTGGAAAGATAGGTATTGTCCGCCTCGTTCTGGATGGCGAGCAGATTGTCGTACATCGTCTTCATATCGATGGACGCGCCCCATTCCTGCCCCGCGCCTTCCGCCTTGCCGCAGATGGTGGAGCCGGAAGCGGAGCCGATGGTGTTCCCCGTCACCGAGGGATTGAGATTGTAGACCAATCCGATGATGCCGGAGTCCGTCTGATAGTTGGCGCCGGTGTTGGAAACGTCGATGGCGGTGATGTCGGAGGCGCTGTAATACACGCTGATGTTGTAGATGGAGGCGTATTCCACGTGTCCCGCCAGAATGCCGATGTGGTGATCTTCCTCAAAGCGGACGTTGTTGGAAATAGTCTCCGACCACAGGTGGTCCGCCACCCGCTGGGCGAGGGAATCCGGGCGGGAGATCACGCGGATGTCGTACAGGAGCAGATCGTTGACGCCGGAAACGGAGCCGTTGAACGCCTCCTCCCCGTTCACGGTGGAAACGTCCGCTTCGTCCCCTAAATAGCCGATCTTGCCGAACAGTCCCACGTCGGGTTCATCCTCCCGGGGGACCACGGTGAAGTTGGCGATGATGGAGGAGTTGCTGGTTTTGCCGTTGGGCGCGGTACAGGTCCCCGCGGCGGGGGCGCCGCCCACGCAGCCGATAAAGGGATATTCATCGTTGCCGATGGGCTGGATCTCGATGTTGGTGTTGTTCCGGGTCCCGTCCACGGAGACAGGCTGACCCGTTTCCGGATCGCACACCAGAAAATAGGGCTTTACGCCGGAGTTCGGGATATACTCGCCGTTTCCGTCATAGTTTTCCTGAACGTAGCGGACGTCAAAATAGCCGACGCGCTGCAAAACGTACAGGTTGATCATATGCCGGGACAGGGAGATGATATAGGGATTCTCCGCCGTGCCCCAGTCCGCCGTGGGATCGAAGACCGCTTCGTTTCCGTCGGGATAGGTGATCGTTCCGGAAAAGTTCCCGGCTTCCCCGCTGCGCAGTTTTTCAAACAGCAGATTGATCCGCATACCGACGCGGGCGGCCTGGGACGTGTTGTCGTCGGTAAAGACCCGAGGCTGGGTGGAGAAATAGGCATAGGTCACCACACCCGCGGCGGCCAGCAGCATCGTGACCGTAAGCGCGAGCGCGGTAAAGAGAAGAAATCGCTTGGAAAGTCTCGGTTTCTTCACGCCGGTTCTCCTTTTTTCAAAAATCAGGTATGGATCTGGTAAAAGTCAAGGGTCAGGTCCAGATCGTACAGGGTTTCGCAGGGCATATACTCGCCCAGGAACTCCGTTACGTCAAAGCAGGCGTCCAGATCCGGATAAAAACGAAGATAGAGGACGTAAGGGTTCGTCTGTTCGGCGGCGAAAACGTCCGTCAGCGCCGCCCCGTTGGTGAGCTGCCCGAACCCCAGGGCGTTCTGATCGGTAAACAGCGCCGCCAGGGACGCGGCGTCGGCAGGGGTCGTCGCGGGATCGTATTTGGTGGTGGAAACGGCATATTCCACGTTCACCAGGGAAATGAAATCGTCCAGGGTGGCGTTGGTGAGCTGGGCGGTATGATCCACGCCCTCCAGGTCATAAAAATGCACGCCCCCCCGCTCGAGGGAATAACCCAAGCGCACCTTTCTGCCCCGGCGGACCACATCGTCCACATCCAGCCGCAGATACATATAGTTGTCGTTGGAAAGGGAGATCAAATTATCCACCGTGCCCATATGCAGGGATGTGAAAACATATTTTTCGGAATTCGCGACGTTGCGCTCCGTGATGTGCTCGATCTCGCAGCTGCGCCCGTCTCCTGTGCCGGAGAGGGCGATATTGCGCCAGGAACCGGTGGTCTCCAGGATCGTTTCCCCGCTGTTTTCATTGTTCACGTCATAGATCCAGGCATAAAAGACGGGATCCTCCCCTTCGGATGCGGCAAAGGAGAGCTGCCGCTCTCCGTTCCATTGAGAATAAAACCACGCGAAGGTGATGTTGAGGGAAAAGACGAGTAAAACGGCGATGATCAATAACAGCGCGCCGTTTAAGATCAGACTCCGTTTGGTCAAGTGTTTCCCTCCTTTCTCCCGCTCTTCCGGCGTCAGAGCAATAAAAGCCAGCCTGTTGCTTAGGATTTGCAACTGGCTGACTCATAAAGTCCCTATAGTTTTGCGTAACTACATTGCTGTAGTTTTGCCAATAATATTCAATTTACCATTCACTCGCATTCTAACAAAAGAGCGCGTTTCTGTCAATACTATTTTTCAATTTTTGACAAAAGAACCGAGAAGTTCCCGGCGGTCGCCGTTTTCCGTCACACAAGCCGCATAACGGTGTTCCCGAAGCGGCAGAAAACCAGGCGCACCGTTTCGAACCCCGGGTTTCGACACACTTGCCGACTTATCAAAAGAACCGCCCCAAATCCGTGATTTGGGACGGTTCTTTGCGGTAAAAAGCGCGCCGTTTCCATAAGCGCCGGTCGCCCCCCGCCGCGCGAGTTTGCGCTCAGGCGTGTTTTTCCGGCTTCTTTTCCGGCGCGGTCCTTTGGGGGATCAGGTAAGCCAGGTGCCTGAAATACCTGCCGCCGTAGGGGCGGGGGCGGAAGAGAAAGTCCAAAGGACGCGCCAGGAGATCGGCGAGAAGGATGGCGTAGACCATAGCGAAAACGTCGCCGATCACGGAGCGGAACAGAGCGGTGAACAGGCCCGCGATCACGCCGAAGCACGCCCTGCCCCAGCGGGTGACGGGTGCGGTAACGGGATCTGTGAGCAGGAAGAAGGCGCCCAACATCGTGCCGCCGGAAAGGAGTGCGACGCCCACCGCCTCAAGGGGAGTTCCGTCCTCCAGGGGCTGAAGCAGCGCCGTCAGTCCCACAGTCGCCAGGAACGCCAAAGGGGCGTGGAAGGTGACGATACGGTTCGCCAGGAGGTACAGTCCCCCCGCCAGAAGAAGCATGGCGGAGACGGCGCCCAGGGCGCCGGGGACATCTCCCGACAGGAGCTGATACCAGTTTTGAGTAGGCATTTTACCCGCTTTCCACATCGCCAGGGGCGCGCTGTCCCCGGCGAAGCGGGTGATCTCCTCATGGGAGAAATAGGCGCGAAACACCGGAAGATCCAGGAAGGGCGCGGTATAGGCGGTCAAGCCGTCGGAAAAGACAAGGTACAGAAGGCCGCCGGCAGTGAGGGCGGGATTCACGGGGTTTTTCCCCAGGCCGCCGAACGCCAGCTTGACCCCCGCCGCCAGGATGCCGCCCAACGCCGCCAAAGGCAGGGACACCGCCGGGGGCAAAAGGGCGCCCAGAAGCACCCCGGACAGGGCGGTGGAACCATCCCGGCGGGGCGCGGTACGCAGAAGGAAACGGCAGATGATATTCTCCCCCGCCAGTGCCGCCGCCGCGGTGACGGACAGCACCAGAAGCACCCGCCATCCGAAGCAGTATACCCCCCAAATGAGGGCGGGCAGAAGAGCGACAAAGACGTTTTGGACCATCCTGCCAAAGCTGCCTTCCTCCCGGATGTGAGGCGCGCGGACTGTGTTTTCCATCTTATCCCTCCTTCCGTTCCCGGGCGAGCCGGGCGGCCTTGACCGCCGCTTTCCCCCGGTGCGCCGCTTCCGTCAACGGCAGACGGGCGGGACAGATATAGGCGCAGGCGCCGCACTCCGTACAATCCGAAACGGCGTACCGCTCCATCTGCGCCGCTTTATCCGCCTTCATCAGGCGGAAGAAATGCAGGGGCATCAGATGCATGGGACAAACCCGCACACACTTGCCGCAGCGGACGCAGACGCCGTTTTCATCGAAGACCGTGCCCTGCGTCAGCGCCAGAGCCGCCGTGTGTTCCCGGGCGAGGGGCTGATCCGGGGAAAGAACGGCGTGCCCCATCAGGGGACCGCCGGATACGAAGCGCTCCGGCTTGGTGGAAAAGCCGCCGCAACGGTCAAACATAGCTTCAAAAGACGTGCCGAAGGGAACCAAAAGGACGGCGGGCGACGCCACCGCGTCTCCGCTGACAGTGACGAGCCGCTCCATCTGCGACAGTCCTTTGACAAAGGCGCGATAGACGGACCAGCAGGTCTCGGCGTTGAAACAGACGGCGCCGATATCCGCCAGGGTCTTGCCGTGGGGCACTTCCCTGCCCAGCACGGCGGTGGCGAGGAGCCGCTCATCCCCCTGGGGATACTTGGCCCGCACGGTGTTCACGGAAAAAGAGGGACTGTCCGCGATCTGCTCCATAAGCTTTTCCACGGCGTCCTCTTTATCGTTCTGCACCGCGAAAATGGCGTGGGTGGCGCCGGTGGCGCGAAGCAGGATCTTGACGCCCCCCACCACTTCATCCGCTTTTTCCAGAAGGAGACAGTGGACGGAGGTGAGGTACGGCTCGCTCTCGGCGCAGTTGATCAGAAGGATGCGCGCCTTGCCCCGCGCCGCGTCCGCTTTCGCCCAGGTGGGGAAGGCGGCGCCGCCCAGTCCGGCGATGCCCTTTTCCTTCATAAACGCGGTCAGTTCCTCCGGCTGTGCCTGGCTGATGAGGGTCTGCCAGGGGATGATCTCCGGAGAAAGCTCGTTCCTGCGATCGTTTTCGATGGTCATACAAAGGGCGGCGTGGGGCGCGTCGGACAGCGGTCCGATGGATACGACCCTGCCGGAGACGGGACTGTGCACCGGCAGAGACAGGCCTTCCCCGCCCCGGGCGACGCACTGGCCGCGCAGGACAAGATCGCCCTCCCGGACGCAGGGCAGCGCCGCCTCCCCCACGGGGACAGACAGAGAAAGGCGCACCACTTCCGGCGCCTCCATGGTCTCGATCTTCACTCCGGCGGTGAGCTTCCGTCCTTCCGGGCGGATCCCCCCGCGAAAACTCTGTGCCATAGCTCCCTCTCGTTCCTGTGCGTTCTTTTCCTTATTGTACCACAGTTTCGCGCTCTTTACAAGGGGGCTATGCCAAAAGGCGTTTCTTCAGGGACGAGAGGATCTTTTTTTCCAGGCGGGAGACCTTCACCTGGCTCATTCCCAGAAGGGCGGCGGTGCGGGACTGGGTGAGCCCGTGATAATAGCGGCAGAGGATGAGTTTCCGCTCCGGGTCGGGCAGAGCGTCCACCAGTTCCCGCAGGGCGATCCTGTCCACCGCCTCCGCCACGTTGTCCCTGCCCAGCGCCATTTCCGGGGAAAAGCCGCTCTCCGGGTCCGGGTTGTTCAGGGAGACGGCGGGGCGGCTCGCCTCCAGGGCGAAGGTGATCTTTTCCTCGTCCAGGGACAGGGCGGCGCCAATTTCCGCCAGGGTGGGCTCCCTGCCGGTCTTCGCCTCAAAAGTCCCGGCGTAGGCGTAGATGCGCCGGGCGTTTTCCCGGGCGTCCCGTCCGATCTTGATCCAGCCGTCGTCCCGGAGGAAGCGGCGGATCTCTCCGGCGATGTGGGGGACGGCGAAGGTGGAAAAGCTGTAGCCTAGGGCGGGATCGAAGCGCCGGGCGGCGTTCATCATCCCCATCACCCCCAGCTGCACCAGGTCCTCCCACTCGCATCCCCGCCCGAGAAAACGGCGGGCGACGCTTTTCACCAGTCCCATATTGTTTTCGATCAGCGCCGCGAGGTCCTGCTCCGCCGGGGCAACAGAGACCGGGGCGGCGGGACCGGTCACGGCAGACGTTTTTTCATCACCACCTTCGTCCCTTTGGGGGAGGTGGTGATCTTCATTTGATCGGTGAACGCGTCCATAATGGGCAAGCCCATCCCGCTCCGCTCCCCTTCCCGGTCCGTGGTGAAGAAGGGCTGCATCGCCTGTTCCAGGTCCGGGATGCCCCGCCCCCGGTCCCGGACGGTGATGACAAGGGTGCGGTCCGCATACAAGGTCAATTCCAGAAACACGGGACATCCGGCGCCGTTCCTGTCCCGATAGCCATGGACGATGGCGTTGGTCACCGCCTCGCTGACCACGGTCTTGATATCCGCCAGCGCCGCCGGGGTTACCCCCAGGTGCATCAGAAAGCCGGTGGCGAGGATCCGTGCGACTCCTTCGTTTTCACTCAGGGCGGGAAAGCGCGCCCGGATGCTGTTGATGATCTCTTTCACGATTCTTCTCCTTTCTCCTGCCGGATGGTGAGCATCCCGTCCACCCCCGCCAGGCGCAGGATCCGCAGGATGGCGGGGGTGGGGCGCAACAGGACCAGCTCACACCCCGCCTCCCGGGCCTTCCGGTAGCGTCCCAGAATCAGCCCCAATCCCGATGAATCCATAAATTCCGTACCGGAGAGATCCAGTACCAGGCGGCGGGGCGCGGCGGCGGTCATCTGGCGATCGATCTCCTCCCGAAGCCCGAGGCTGGTGTGGTGATCCACGTCCCCCAGCACCCGCACCACCAGATCCTCGCCGCAGTTTGCCGTGGTGGCTTTCATGCTTTTTGTCCTTCCTTTCTTTTTTCTTTATTGTACCGGAGGGCAAAGGGGAAAAGCGTCACAACAAGTCGCTTGGAAAATTGACATTTTTCTCCCGTTCCGTTATACTGGGACCGGAAACGGAGGAAAACTATGAAATTCATATCCTGGAACGTAAACGGTCTGCGCGCCGCCATGGGCAAGGGTTTTCTCGACTTTTTTGAAAGCGCCGGGGCGGACTTCTTCTGCATTCAGGAAAGCAAGATGCAAAAGGGGCAGGCGGAAGTGCCCACCCCGGGGTACGCCCAGTTCTGGTCCAGCGCGGAGAAGAAGGGCTATTCCGGCACGGTGATCTTCACCAAAAAAGAACCCCTGGACGCTCGGTACGGCATCGAGGGGAAATACAGCGACGAAGGGCGGCTCATCACCCTGGAATACGAGGATTTCTTCTTGATCAATTCCTATACCCCCAACGCCCAGCCGGAATTGAAGCGCCTGGACTACCGGATGGGGTATGAGGACGATCTGCGTGACTATATGCGAAAGCTGGCGAAGAAAAAAGGCGTGATCCTCTGCGGGGACCTGAACGTGGCGCACCGGGAGATCGACCTGAAAAATCCCGCCGCCAACGTGGGCAATCCCGGCTTTTCCGATGAGGAGCGGGAGAAATTTTCCCGGCTTCTGGACGCGGGCTTTACCGACGCCTTCCGGGCTCTGTACCCCGACCGGACGGACGCCTACACCTGGTGGAGCTACCGGATGCGCGCCCGGGAACGAAACGTGGGATGGCGCATCGACTATTTCGTCCTGTCAAGCGGTCTTGTGCCCCGGCTGGGGGACGTGGTGATCCGCGGCGATATTTTCGGCAGCGACCACTGCCATCTGGAAATGACTTTGAACTGAAACAAAATCAAAAAAGAACCACCTCAAATCTGTGATATGAGGTGGTTCATTGCTGTATAAG
>JAGDAA010000185.1 GCA_017959745.1 Clostridia bacterium | reverse complement strand
TGGCGGCGCTGCTGCTGAAAGAGAAGGGCTATGACGTGATCGGCGTGACCCTGCGTACCTGGGAGGCGGACGAAAACGGCGCGGAAAGCCGCTGCTGTGAGATCGACGACGCCCGGGAGATCGCCCGGACCATCGGCATCCCCTTCTACACCTTCAACTGCGTTTCGGCGTTCAAGGAGCAGGTTGTCGCTCCCTTTATCGAGGACTACGTACACGGCAGAACGCCCAATCCCTGCGTGATCTGCAACCGCTGTATCAAGTGGGAGCGCCTGCTTTACCACGCCCGGGTCCTGGGAGCGGACCGGGTCGCTACGGGGCATTACGCCCGCGTTTTGCGCCTTCCGGACGGCCGCTTTACCGTCAAGACCGCAAGCCACGCCGAAAAGGATCAGACCTATATGCTGTACCGGCTTTCCCAGGAACAGCTTTCCAAAACGCTTATGCCCCTGGGGGATCTGTCCAAGGAGGAAGCGCGGCGTCTGGCGGCGGAGGCAGGTCTGTCCGTGGCGGCAAAGCCGGATTCCCAGGAGATCTGCTTCGTGGCGGAGGGCCACTACTCCGAATTTATTGAGGAACACGCCGGTGACCGCGTGCCGGGAAAAGGCGCCTTTGTGGATGAAGCGGGCAAAGTTTTAGGAAAGCACAAGGGTATCACCCGCTACACCGTGGGACAGCGCAAAGGCCTGGGCGTCGCCCTGGGAAAACCCGCCTACGTGAAGGAGATCCGCTCGGATACAAACGAGGTGGTACTGGCGACGGAGGAAGAGGCGCTTCTCTGCCCCGCCGTTTTGTGTGAAAACGTCAACTGGATGAGCGTCCCCGGATTGCCGCCGGATCAGGCGATCCCCTGCCGGGTGAAGATCCGGTATCATCACCCAGCCGCACCGGCGCGGCTGGAAGCGTCCGGCGACGGCGTTACGGTTTTGTTTGATGCGCCCGTGAAAGCCCCCGCGCCGGGACAGAGCGCCGTTTTTTACGACGAAGAGGACCGGGTGATCGGCGGGGGGATCATCGCGAAAGCATTGTACTAATTCTTTTCAGAAAAGAGGATGGATATGGAACGCGTACTGGCAGGATACAAACCGGAAAAACTGTATTGGTATTTTGAGGAGCTGACGAGGATCCCCCGGGGCAGCGGCAATGAAAAGGAAGTTTCGGACTTTGTCTGCGATGAAGCGAAAAAACTCGGACTGTGGTATAAACAGGACGGGCTTTACAACGTGATCGTCAGAAAGAGCGGATGCGGCGGGCTGGAGAATGCCGAGCCCGTGATCCTGACGGGGCACCTGGACGTGGTGTGCGAAAAGAACAACGACGTGGTCCACGATTTCACGAAGGATCCGGTGGACATATACGTAGACGGCGACTGGCTGAAAACCCGGGGCACCACCCTGGGGGCGGACAACGGGACCGCCGTCGCCATTATGCTGGCGCTGCTTTCGGAAACGGGCGGCAAACATCCGCCTCTGGAATGCCTGTTCACCACCCAGGAAGAAACGGGTATGGCGGGCGCGCAGGGCTTTGACTATTCCCTGCTGCAGGGTCATACGCTGATGAATCTGGACAGCGGGCGCACCCTGAATCCCACTGTCTCCTGCGCCGGCGCCGAATTCGACTACGTTACCTTCTCCTTTGATCGCTCCCCCGCCCCGGGCACGGCGCTGACCGTGTCCCTCACGGGTCTGGAGGGCGGTCATTCCGGGACGAGGATCCACCTGGGACGCAAAAACTCCATCCTGCTCCTGGCGCGGATCCTGGGTATGGCGCGGGAAACGGTCCCCTTCCGCCTGTCCGGCTTTGTCGGCGGCAGCAAGCCCAACGCCATCCCCCGGGAGGCAACAGCGACCTTGGTCACAGAGGATCCCGAGGGCTTGAAGGCGCAAATCGATAAGATCACAAAGGATATCCGCGCGGAGCTGATCGAAGACGATTACGGTCTTGCCGTCACCGTGACGGCGGGGGGGCGAACAAAACGCGTTCTCCGACGGCAACACAAACGATCTGCTCTTCTTCCTGAATACCGTCACCAACGGTGTCTTCAGCCGGACGCCGGCGGACCTGAATCTGGTGGAATCCTCCAGCAATACAGGCGTAATTGAAACAGCGGGAGACCGGGTGACCGTCACTGTAATGCCCCGCTCTTCTCAGGAGAGCCGTATGGATGAGATCGCTTTCCGCCTGGACGTCCTGGCGCGGCGGGCTGGCGCCGGCATTGAGCATACACGCCGCCACTCGGGTTGGGCATACGCCCCGAAAAGCCGTCTGCGGGACGTGTATTCAAAGGTCTACAAAGAACTGAACGGGAAAGAACCGATCTATGAGGGAATGCACGCGGGACTGGAGTGCGGCGTTATGAGCGGACATATTCCCGGCATGGACGCCATCGCCATCGGCTCCCGGGCGCTGGGCTCCCACACCCCCCAGGAAATGATGGATATTCCGGATCTTGCCAGGACGTTGGAACTGGTGAAGCGCGTTCTTGAGCAGCTATAAAAACGACAAGTGAACGGGATCGGTCAAAAGCCGGTCCCGTCTCGTTTTTTCATCGCTTTGTCTTGTTTTTTCAAGGACTATGTGATATACTGGAGGATGAAGTAATATTTATATCTTGACCTGAGAAAGGGAAGGTATGGCAATAACACCCAATACAGACCGCTTGATGCAAATTCTGGATGAAAGCGGGCACAAGTACAACAAGGAAAAGATCGAAGAAGCTTTCCGGTACGCGGAGGAAGCCCATCGGGGGCAGTTCCGCAAATCCGGCGAGCCTTATATCACGCACCCTTTGGCGGTGGCGGAGATCTGCGCGGAGATGAATCTCGGCACCGATGCCGTTTGCGCCGCTCTCCTTCATGACATCGTGGAGGATTGCCCGGGCGCCAATCTGGAGGATATCCGGCAGCATTTCGGCCCCGAGGTGGAAAAGCTGGTGGACGGTTTGACAAAACTGGTCGCCATCCCCTTCGAGGACAAGGAAGAAGAGCATATCGAGAACTTAAGAAAGATGTTCCTCGCTATGAGCCGGGACATCCGGGTGATTCTGATCAAGCTCTGCGACCGGCTTCACAATATGCGCACCCTCGCCTCCCACCAGGAGGAAAAGCGGCGGATGATCGCCCTGGAGACCATGCACGTGTACGCCCCTCTGGCGCACAGGCTGGGTATCCACAGCATCAAGCAGGAGCTGGAAAGCCTTGCCCTTCAATTTCTGGATCCCATCGGTTATGAAGAGATCCGGGGCTACGTGGAGGACAAGTACGGACAGAACATCGGCTTTATCGAGCGGGTACAGAAGGAGATCAGCGACAAGCTCACGGAACAGGGCCTTTCCTTCTCTATGACCGGACGGGTCAAATCCATTTACTCCATCTACCGGAAAATGTACCGGCAGAACAAGCACTTCGATGAGATCTACGACTTTTACGCCGTTCGGATCATCGTGGAAACGGAATTGGACTGTTACACCGTTTTAGGTTTGATGCACGAGATGTATAATTCCATTCCCGGCAGATTCAAGGACTACATTTCCACCCCGAAGCCCAACAACTACAGGTCCCTGCATACCACGGTCATCGGGCGGGACGGCATTCCCTTCGAGGTCCAGATCCGCACCCGGGAAATGCACGAAATCGCGGAATATGGCATTGCCGCCCACTGGAAATACAAGTCCGGCGCCAAAGCCGGAGAGGATATCTCCAAGAAACTGGAATGGATCCATATGCTCCTGGAGAGCGAGCAGAAATCCCTGGATACGGATGAATTCATCAGCCCGTTGAAGATCGATATGTTTGAGGACGAAGTGTTCGTCTTCACGCCCAAGGGCGACGTGATCCAGCTGCCCGCCGGTTCCTGCGGCATCGACTTCGCCTACGCCATTCACTCCGGCGTGGGGAACAAGATGGTGGGCATCAAGATCAACGGCACCATCGCCCCCATCACCCAGATCCTGGAGACTGGTCAGATCGTGGAGGTACTGACCTCCGCCGCCTCCAAGGGTCCCAGCAGGGACTGGCTGAAAATGGTCAAGTCCGGGGAGGCGAAGAACAAGATCCGCGCCTGGTACAAAAAGGAAAAGCGGGAGGAAAACATCGAGATCGGCAAAGGGGAAGTGGATCGGGAATTCGATCACATCCGGAAAGGCCTTTCCGATGAGGAAAAAGAACGGATCCTACTATCCATCGCCAGCCGCTTCGGGCTGGGGAGCGTGGACGATCTTTACAATTCCGTGGGCTACGGCGGACTGGCTGTCAGCCGCCTGACGGGAAAGATCGAAGACGAGATCATCCGTCAGGGCAAGGGGCAGACGCCGCCGCGGACACTGGAGGTCACACAGACCGTCCCCGGCAAGAAAGAAACAAAAAAGAAACAGAGCAGCGTCATCGTGGAGGGACTGGAAAACTGCCAGGTGAAATTCGCCCGGTGCTGTACGCCCCTGCCCGGAGACGAGATCGTGGGCTTCATTACCCGGGGCTACGGCGTTTCCATTCACAAATTCGACTGTCCCAACGCGGTGCGGGGACTGGACAGCGAGGAAAAGGACCGCTGGGTGAAAGCCTCCTGGACCGAGGACGCCGGAGAAAACGCCTCCAATTCCTTCTCCGCCTCCATTTCTATGATCGTGGCGGACAACATCGGCGTGATCGCCTCCATTTCCATGACACTGGCGGAGCTTCGGATCCCCATTATCTCCCTGAATACCCAGCCCGCGGGGGACGGTTATTCCCGCATTCATATGACCGTGGGGACCCGGAACCGGGGACATTTGAACCACATTATGGAACGCTTGAAGAAGAATCCGGAAATCATGCAGATCGGCGGAGGACAGGGATGAGAGCCATCGTACAAGTCACGCGAAAAAGCGCCCTGACCGTGGAGGATAAAGAGCTTTGGTCCGCCGGCGCCGGTATGGTGGTCCTGTTGGGGATCGCCCGGGAAGATACCCGGGAGACCGCCGATAAGATGATCGACAAGCTTTTGAAACTGCGGATCTTTCCCGATGAAAACGGCAAGATCAACCTGTCCGCTTTGCAAACCGGCGGGGAGATCGCCGTCATTTCCAACTTCACCCTCTACGCCAACTGCGCCGCCTCCCGGCGGCCGGATTTTGCCCGCGCTATGGGCTATCAGGAAGCGCGGGAATTATATGCCTACTTCCTGCGGACTATGGAGCAATCGGCGCGGGCGTGGGCTGACCCGGCTGGCCCTGTTCCCGTGATCCGCGGGGGCGTGTTCGGCGGGGATATGCTATTGGAGATTCACAACGACGGTCCTTTGACCGTGATTTTGGACTCCGCGGATTTCTGATGGAACTGATCGCGAAAACGGAAGCGAAACGGCTTGCCCTGTTCCACCTGGCGCAGGCATTCGGGATCGCCGACGCCGACGAGGCGGAGCAGCTGGAAAGAAACAGGGAGATGCTGGTTCGGATCCGCCGGAAGGGCAGGACGGCTCTCGGCAGAAAAATCATCGCCGGCAAAAGCACGGCGGATTCCGCCTCCGCGTTGGGTCTCGCCTTCGCGCAGGCGGCAATTCAGGTGGGCGGGCATACGCCCCCCTACGGTGTTTTGACGGGGGTACGCCCCGTAAAAGTGGCGCTTCGGTATCTGAACGCGGGAAGAAAAGAGGGCTCTCGTCTCCTGGAGGAAAAGTTTCTGGTATCCCCGGATAAAGGGGCGCTGCTCCTGGAGCTTGCGGAAACGGAAGTCCGGGAAAAACGGGAAAACGAGGTTATGCTCTACGTTTCCATTCCCTTCTGCCCCACCCGCTGCCGATACTGCTCCTTTATTTCCTCTTCCGCGCCGGACCACCTTGCTATGATCCCGGCATATCTGGATCTTTTGAAACAGGAACTCGCCCGGACCGGTGAAGGGCTTGCCTCTTTGGGAAAAACCGTCTCCGCCGTCTACGTGGGCGGGGGTACCCCGGGGATCCTTTCGACAGAGCAGATCCTGGATCTTGCCGACTCCATCCGGAAGGATTTCGGAACGGATATTCCCGAATTCACCTTTGAGATCGGTCGGCCTGACACTGTTACAACGGAGAAGCTGTCCGCGCTGAAGGAGGCGGGTGTGGGTCGCGTCTGCATCAATCCCCAGACCACTCGGGACGAGGTACTGTCGATCAACGGCCGCTCCCACAGCGCCAAAGACTTCTTTCGCGCTATGGAAACGGCGAAGTCCCTGTCCTTTCGCGCCGTCAACTGCGACCTGATCGCGGGACTTCCGGGGGACGACCGGGCGGGCTTTCTGAATTCCGTGAAGGATGTGCTTGCCCTGGCTCCGGAGAACGTAACCATCCACGCCCTGTGCCGAAAAAAATCAGCGGCGGATCAGACGGATCGGACAAACGGCTTTTTCGGGATCACCGAAGCCGTGACGAGATCCCATCGCCTTTGTAAGGAAAAAGGGCTTATGCCCTACTACCTCTATCGGCAAAAAAACGCGGTGGCGGGCCTGGAAAACACCGGTTTCGCCCTGCCGGGGACTCTGTGCCGCTATAATCTCTGTATGATGGAGGACCTGTGCCATATCGCCGCCTGCGGCGCTGGCGCCATCGGCAAGGTCGTTCCTCCCCGCGGCGGGAAGATATGCCGGTTTCCCCGCCCGAAGTATCCCTTTGAATACCTGCGCGAGCCGGAGCGGATCCCCGATCTGTGCCGCGCTTTCACGGAAGCTGTCAAGGAGCTTGTATGAAACATCAGGAACACGTTTTTTCTATGGAAACCCGGGCAAAGGACGTGATCGCCCGGGAGGAAAAGCGCTATTGGGACGGTGTGGAAGCCGCCGCCGCCCGGGTGGCGGAGCAAAACGCCCGCTTTGTTTTTCTGGCGGGTCCAAGCTGCAGCGGAAAGACCACCACCAGCCTGGGACTTATCAACAGTCTCCGGAAGCGGGGCAAAAAAGTCTTTGCCTTTTCCACGGACGACTTTTTCTTCAACGAGGAGCACGCGGGGCATTTTGAGGACGGGATGCCGGATTACGACGCTTTTTCCCACACCGATTCCGCGTATATCAGAAAGGTCCTGGCGGGGCTTGCCCGGGGAGAAAAAGTGATCCTCCCCACCTTCGATTTTCTCCGCGGCAGACGGGCGGAGGAAACGATCCTTCTGGATCCCGCCCGCTATGACGTGACCATCCTGGAGGGGATCCACGCCTTGAACGACCACATTCTGGACGGACTGCCGGAGAAGGAAGCGCGGGTATGCCTGTTTCTCAGCACCACCTGCGGCGTTCGTATGGATGGTGAAACGGACGGTCTTGCCCCGGAAGAGGTTCGCCTGTGCCGCCGGATCATCCGGGATTACAAGCACCGGGGCGCGGACGCGGAGCGTTCCTTTGCCCTGTGGGTCCACGTCCTGGAATCGGAAAAAGAGATCCTGACCCCCTTCCGGAAAAACGCTCAAATCGTTTTATCCACCGATTTTTCCTATGAACCCGCCGTCGCCCGAACGGAGGTAATCGCCCGGTTGTCGGAGGTCAAACCGGGTTCCGCCTGGTATGACACCGCGCGAACACTTATGAAAAAACTGGAAAAATTCCCCGTTCTGCAGGAGTTTCTGGCGGACTGAACCAAAGGAGAAAGCATGAGTCGGAAAAAACAAGGATTCGTCGGCGGCGCGCTGATCCTGATGCTGTCCAACGTAGTCGTCAAGATCGTGGGCGCGCTGTTCAAGATCCCTTTGAAAAATGTCATCGGCACCACTGCCATGGGCTACTTCGGAACGGCGTATTCCGTGTACTCCATGTTCTTTCTCATTTCCACGGCGGGACTTCCCGTCGCCATCAGCCGTATGATCGCCGCCGCCAAAGCCCGGGAAAAAGCCCGGGAGGTGGAGCGGATCTACCGGGTCTCCCTTCTTATCTTTATGACCATCGGCGCCATCGGCACCGCCATCCTCTTCTTCGGCGCGAACGGCATCGCCGCCCTGCCCAAGGAGCCGGAGCTGGCGATCTGTCTGCGCACCATTTCCCCCATTATGTTCTTTATCTGCGTGGCGAGCTGTGTCCGAGGGTATTTTCAGGGTCTGCAGAATATGACCCCCACCGCCGTTTCTCAGGTGGTGGAGGTAATGGGCAATCTCTGCATCGGTCTGACCCTGGGCGTTTGGGCGAAGGGCCGCGGATACGACGCCGCCCAGGTCGCCTCCTTCGTTCTGGCGGGCGTCACCATCGGCGTGGTGCTTTCCGCCGTCTACCTGTTTTTCGCCAAGTCCATAGCAAAGCAGGATAAGGAATCCGGGCTTCTGGAGCAGGAGAAAGTGCGCAGCGGCTCTTCCCTGGCAAAAGAATTGATCCGCATTGCCATCCCCATCACCGTGGCGTCCAGCGTCCTGTCCCTCACCAGCGTTATCGACTCCATGGTGGCGGTGGGCCGTATGAAGGAAGTGGGCGTGGGCCTGGGCTATATCAGCGCCATTGTCAAAGAGGAAAAGGTTGCCATTTCCGTGTACGGCGCCTATACCGGTCAGGCGGTGACCCTGTTCAATATGCCGCCCACCATCACCTATCCCTTTGCTATCAGCATCATTCCCGCTATTTCCTCCGCCCTGTCCACCGGCAACCGGGAAGGGCTGAAAAAGACCATGGATTTTACCTTCCGCATCGTGTCTGTGATCTGCCTGCCTCTGGCGGTGGGTATGGGTGTGATGAGCCGCCCCATTATGGACCTGCTCTTTTCCAACGAGGATCTGTTTCGCACCGCCAATGGCATAACCACCTCCAACGGCATTTCCGCCGCCATGCTCACCATCCTGTCCGTCGCCATCCTGTTTTCCGGTTTGGTATCGGTTTCCGGCGCGATGCTCCAGGCATACGGATATGAAAGAAAGAGCATCATCTCCACAAGTCTCGGGGTTTTATCCAAATTTATCAGCGTTTATCTGTTTGTGGGCTTCCACGCCATCGGCGCCTACGGCATCCCTCTGTCTACCCTCACCTGCTACCTCATTATGTTCATCTTCAATATGTTCTTCCTGGTCAAGTACGTAGGATATCGGTTCAGCATCCGAAAGGTGCTGCTGCGCCCCTTCATCGCCGCCGCTCTCTGCGGCGGAGCCGCTATGGGCGGGTATCTTTTGCTGAAACTCTTTATCTCCGCGAAGATCGCCACTGTGGCAGGGATCCTCTTGGGCGCTTTGGTGTACGTTGCCGCCCTCTTCCTCTTCCGGGGCTTTGAAAAGGACGACGTTCTGCAAATGCCCAAGGGCGACAAGATCCTGAAGATCCTTGTAAAGCTTCATTTGGTAAGGGGGTAGCGTTTCTATGAAAGCCCGCTTTCTGATGCTGCTCCTGATCCCGCTTCTCCTTTTGCCGGGGTGCGGCGGACCGTCTGCCACGGAGAAGACGACGGGGGTGGAGAACTACAACGTCACGCACCTCGTATCCGCGTACCACGGGGACCTGGACAGCAACCTGTCCGTTTTCCCGGATTTCGTGGAAAGCGATAACGCGGACTACGAAGCCACCGTCACCGTAGGCCCGCTGGATATTGAAGCCACCATCATCCTGGACTGCCGCTATGAGGACTATATGTTTGAAGCGGAGATCCAGCGCCTGAAAGATCTTCGCCTGACCATCCGGGACACCTGGCACACCTACACAAACTATGTAAAGCGGGATGACTCTTCCTATCGTTTCCCCGCTTTCGTCACCATCGACGGCTTTGGAAACACCTACGAATACGCCCTGGCGGATTATGACCATTTCCGGATCGTTTACGTTTATGTTTCCTATCCGGACGTGAAGAATTTTCCCCACCCCGAATTCCTGAAAACGGACTTGTCACTGTACGACATCAAGGATCCCACAAAGGGCTTCTCCCTTTACAACCACTCCTTTTCCAAAGGGACCTGGACGGAGTTCGACGACGTGATCGCGAAGGAACGAAAGCCGCGGAACAACGCCGGCACGTAATGCAGGCGTACCCCGGAAACAACAAAAAAAGCGACGCGGACTGAAAGTATCAGTCCGCGTCGCTTTTTCTCACAGAAGCTTCAGAATGTCACCGGGGCTTTCCGGCAGATAGGCGGGATGAAAGGCGGCGAGCTGCTCTTTGGTGCGATAGCCCCACAGAACACCCGCGGCGGGGATGCCCGCCCGGTTGGCGGTCTCCATATCGATCTCCGTATCTCCCAAATACAGGGCTTCCTCCGGCTTGATCCCCAGTTTATCCAGGATCAGCCGGGCGCCGGTGGGATCGGGCTTGGGCGGTCTCTCGTCCACACAGCCCAGGATCAGGTCAAAGGTGCCGTCTCCCAAAACGGAGCGCACGATATTCACAACGCTCTCCTCGTCCTTGTTGGAGTAAGCCGCCAGAAGCAAGCCTTTCTCTTTGGCGGCGGCGAGCAGCTCCCGGATGCCGGGATAGGGCCGGTTCAGCTCCTCCGTCACCAGAGTCCGCTGTTTTTCAATATAAACGTCCCAAAAGGCGTCCAGCAGCCGGTCGTCCTTCTGACCGGCGGCATACAGCACCGCCATGACGAATTCCCGCACACCGCCCCCGGACGCCGCGGCGTATACCTCCTTGGAAACCGGCTCGATCCCCAAATGCTCCAGCGCCGCGTTGCCGCAAGCCGCCATGGAGCGGGTGGTATCAAACAGGGTGCCGTCCAGATCGAAAATCAAAAGTTTTAACATCAAAACACGCCTTCTTGTATGGTTTTTCCGCTTTGGATCAGATCGTGCCGAAACAGTTCTTCCGTGGCGAGTGCCATCTTCGTCACGGCAAAATCGCAGTCGTGGGGATAGATGTACCAGGTGTCCTCTAAGGTGTTCAGATCCACGCAGTCCCCGTGCTTTCCCAAATACTCGTACTCTATGTGGCAGGAGTACAGGGAGGGCACGGGCTTTTCCATATGAAAGGCATCTCCGTCAAAATCCACTCCCTCCACGTGGAACCCGGTCATATCGTGGACCATAGTCCCCTCTCCCAGGCGGATGAAGTGCCTGGCGTTGGGCAGGGAATCCACCGTCACGGGCATTCTGCCCGTGGAATAGGTCCCCGCTTCCACTTCTGCCCGCACATTCGCCCGCTGCCATTCGTACCAGTCGGGGATGTGGGAAAACTCCGTCTCCCCCTCTACCGCTTCAAGCTCGGACAATTCCGTCATGCGCCATTTCTTGCCGCAGGCGCGGCAGAACAGGGTATCTTTTTCGCTTGCCATCTGATACTCCGTTTTGCAGTGAGGACACTGATATAAAACCTTATGCAGTCCTTCCGCCCGCCTGGGATAGGTCACGCGGATGCCCCGCGCCTTCTGCCAGGCGAAATCGTCGTACTGAAACGCCTTCACCAGCTTTTCGTTGATCTCTTCGGGGGTGGCGGCCTTCAACTGCTCCGGGGTGAACTGGAGGGTCATTTCCGCCTCCGTGGGTCCCACCTTCCGGTCGTGGAGATTCCAGAAGGGGGAATTTACGTGGTGCCCGTGGCAGATCAGGGTCACCACCGGCACCCGCATCCTTTTGCACAGGGCGCCCAGCCCCTCAGGCAAAACGGCGGTGGTCCCGCAAAGGGAATACCGCGCCTCCGGGTAGAGGATGAGGATATCGCCGTTTTTCGCCACCCGC
>JAGDAA010000184.1 GCA_017959745.1 Clostridia bacterium | reverse complement strand
GGCAGGATGCCCCAGTTCACTTCCTTCTTGGAAATGTTGAAAATAACGCCGGAAAGGCAACCGTAGAACGTGCATTTTCCATTGCTGAATCCGCCGTTGTCGGTTACGTTGCGCAGGTCGCTGGTGAGCAGGGGCTTCAAGGCCGCCCACGCCGCCAAAACGTCCTTATTGACCGTACCAGGCAGTTCGATATCGCCGGAGGAAGAGATGTTGGAAAGACGGCAGTTGCAGGCAGCCACGTGCATCCAGTTGTTCAAAGGCTCACCCACATAGCCAAAGCGGTCCACGCCGATCTCCATGACGCCGTCGCCGTTGGTATCCTGCGCGGTGGCATTCATATACTCGACCATTTTATCAATGGTCCACTTGCCTTCCTTCACAAGCCCGTAGGGGGAATCCAAGCCAGCCTGATCCACATAGTCCTTGTTGAAATAGATCGCCCAGGAGGCACGCTCGTCCATGGTGCCGGCGGAGCCCATTACATAATAAGCCTTGCCCGCGATGCCGAGCCCTTCAATGGCGTTCTGATCCCACCAGGCTTTGGAGAGATCCACATTGTCCAGTTGCTTGAAGTCCACCAAAAGGTTGGAGGCGGACAGCCTGCGCAGGTCAGAGGTCCTGGTATACAGGAAATCATACTGGTACTCACCCGCCAGAAGCTGCTCCCGCACCGCAGTGGCGGGATCATCATTCATATCCTGGATGATCTTGCAGTTGTACTTTTCTTCCAGCTGAGAATTGCGCTTGAACACGGCATCATTGATCTTGTCGCCGGTCTGCTCCTCGGCATAGATCTCGTTCACCTGCAGATGCTGGTGCGTGGTGGACCTTGCCAGGAAATAGAACTCGTGACCGTGCAGGTCATGGATCTTGGCGTCGTACACGCCGCTCTGATCCACTTCCGTCTCTTCGATCACGTCTGCGCCGGGTTTGTTGCTTTTTCCGTCGTCCTTGGAGCAGCCCGCCAACGCGGTGGCAAGCAGCATCAGGACCGCCAAAAGCAAGGCGAGGATCTTCGTGCTTTTCATGGTAGGATTCCTTTCGCTCTTTCGTTGGATTGCCCGGGTCACACACGACTCCGAGCGTATTATTTATAACATAAACGTATAGGAAAAGCAAGGCTTTTTGATAAAAATGGCGTTAATTTTTTGCTTTTTTAACAATTACAATATAATTCTTTTTATGTGTTTTTCCAGGGAGAGAAATGCCCTGATATAAATAAGGAAAACGCCTCGCAAACGCGAGGCGTTTTCCCGGGACGATATTGATTTTTTGATCAATCTTCCGCGTTCACGTAGTCGATGTAGTTGGTCAATCCCTTCCGTGCCGCCTTGACGCGGGACTCGTAGAGGGAGACCAGCGTGTCATAGTTCACATCGCTTCCGGGGACAGCCGTTCCGGAGCTACCGGCCTTCCCGCCATCGGAGCCAGCCTGCTCGAAGAGACTCCTCCCGATCTGACCGAAGTCGAAGATGACCACGGGATCATAGAGCTTGTTCTCCAGAGCGATGTCCATCATTTCCACGGATTCCTCGTCCTTGACCGCCTGATGCTTGACCACCTGCTCGAAGTAGGCAACGGACAAGGTGCCCATAGAGTAGTAGGAGAAGGCTTCCAGGAAGTAGCCAGCCTGCTCTCTGCCGGAAGAGAAACCGTTTTCCTCATAATCGGTGGCGTTGTCCGTGGTGACGGGGATGGCATAGCCGTAGCACCAGACGGGGTTGACGCTGGTCCAGTACTCTTCCTGTTCCTCATTCATCTTCGGCATAGGCAGGACACCGAAGTTGAGACCTTCCGCCCGGTTCATGGTGAGAATGGCGCCGGAGAGAATGCCGAGGAAGGCGCTGCGTTCCGCGCGGAAATCGGCGCTGACGTCACCCACCTCCCGGTAAGGACTGGTGAGCAGGGGCTTCAAAGCCGCCCACGCCGCCAGGACGTCATCGTTGACGGTCGCGGGGATCTCGATTTCCCCGGAGGAGGAGATGCGGGACAGGTGGACGCCGCAGGCAGCCACGTGGATCCAGTTGTTCAGCGGTTCACCGATGTAACCGAAGCGGTCCTTGCCGATCTCCATGATGCCGTTGCCGTCCAGGTCTTCCTTGGTCGCCAGCATCATTTCATGCATCTGTTCGATGGTCCACTTGCCTTCCCGGACCAGGTCGTAGGGGTCCGCGGCGTGCGCCTTTTCCAGGATGTCTTTGTTGAAGAAGATCACCCAGGAGGAACGCTCGTCCAGGGTGCCGGCCTCTCCGGTAACGTAAAACGCCTTATCTGCGATGCTGAAACCCTCAATGGCGTTCTGATCCCACCACGCCTTTTCCAGGTTCACCTCTTCCAGCTCCTTGAAGTCCACCAGAAGGTTGGAGGCGGATAGGGGACGGAGCTGCTTGACGCCGGTGTAGATGTAATCGTACTGATACTCGCCCGCCAAAAGCTGTTCTTTCACGGCGCTGGCAGGATTTTCCACCCGATCCTCATGGATCTCGCAGTTGTATTTCTCCTGCAGGGTGGCATTGCGCTTGAACACGGCGTCGTTGACCTTATCGCCGTTGAGTTCCTCGGCGTAGATCTCATTCACCGTCAGGTGCTGATGCTTGCCCAGCTCACGGACGATGAACCAGAACTGGTGACCGTGCATATCGTGGATCTTGGCGTCGTACTTCTTGGAATCATCCGCCACTTCTTTGGTTTCCTCGGCAACAGAGGGTCCGCCCTTTTTGCCGCCATCGTCCTTGCCGCAGCCCGCGAACGCGAGGGGCAGGAGCATCAGGATCGCCAAAAGCAAAGCAAGGGTCTTCGTGCTTTTCATCGCGAGGGCTCCTTTCAAAACAAATGTTGAAACTTACGGATCCGCAAGGGACCCGGCACTCTATTTATACCATAGATAAAGGGGAAAGGCAAGGTTTTTCCGTGAAGCGCCGCAGTTTCTTGCTTTGTTAAGTTTTTTCGCAGGTTCGGTTACATTTTTATGATCGCCTTTTTTTCGAAAAAGGGGGCAGACGGCGGGGAAAAGGAAAACGCCGTGTGCCAAATCAGCACACGGCGTTTTTTCAAAACAGGATTGATTGTCCGCGGTCACGCAGTTGAATCAGCGCACCGAGCCGATGCGTAGTATCAAACTGCGCTTGCGATCGTCGCTGGCCAATCGTGCTTCGCCTTTTTCTGATAGCGTTGCTCAAAAGCAACCTTCGGCTCGCACGCTTGGGCTCCTGTAGCATTGGCGATACCAACGGCTCTGTCTTCGCCTGCCGGCTAAGCCAATCGCCGGGTAGTCGCTCAATCTTCCGCGGTCACGTAGTTGATGTAGTTCTTCAGGGCTTTCCGGGCGGCGTTGACACGGGACTCGTAGAGGGAGACCAGGGTGTCGTAGTTCACGTCGCTTCCGGGGACAGCCGTACCGGTACTGCCGGCCTTACCGCCGTTAGAGCCGGCTTCCTGGAAGACGGAGTTACCGATCTTACCGAAGTTGAAGATGACCACGGGATCATAGAGCTTATTTTTCAGAGCGAGATCCATCATTTCGACGGATTCCTCATCCTTGATGACCTGATGCTTGACCACCTGCTCGTAGTAAGCGACGGACAGGGTGCCCATGGAGTAGTAGGAGAACGCCTCCAGGAAGTAACCCGCCTGCTCCCGACCGGACTCAAAGCCGTTTTCCTCATAGTCGGGGGCGTTGTCCGTGGTGACGGGGATGGCAAACCCGTAGCACCAGCTGGAATTGATGCTGGTCCAATATTCTTCCTGTTCCTCATTCAGCTTCGGCATAGGCAGAACGCCGAAATTGAGGGTGTCGACCTTACCCATATTCAGGATGGAGCCGGACAGGCAGGAGTAGAAGGTACCCAGACCCGCGCGGAAGCGGCTGCCGGAGTCGGATACGTCACGATAGGGACTGGTGAGCAGGGGCTTCAGGGCAGCCCAGGCGTTCAGAACGTCTTCACTGATCGTAGCGGGGATCTCGATCTCCCCGGCGGAGGAAATGCGGGACAAGTGAAGTCCGCACGCCGCCACGTGGATCCAGTTATTGAACGGCTCGCCGATGTAGCTGAAGCGGTCCTTGCCGATCTCCCAGATGCCGTTACCGTCAGAATCTTCCTTGGTCGCTTCCATCATTTCATACATCTTATCGATGGTCCACTTGCCTTCTCTCGCAAGCTTGTAGGGCGTTTCGAAATGCGCCTTCTCCAGGATGTCCTTATTGAAGTACATAACCCAGGAGGAACGCTCGTCCAGGGTGCCAGCGTCACCGGTGACGTAGAACGCCTTGCCGGCGATGCCGAAGCCCTCGATGGCGTTCTGATCCCACCACGCCTTCTCCAGGTTCACTTCTTCCAGTTCCTTGAAGTCCGCCAGAAGGTTGGAGGCGGACAGGGGACGGAGACGGGAGATGCCGTCATAGATGTAGTCGTACTGGTACTCGCCCGCCAGAAGCTGTTCCTTCACGGCGGAAGAGGGATTCTCCACCCGATCCTCGTGGATCTCGCAGTTGTATTTCTCCTGCAGGGTGGAATTGCGCTTGAACACGGCGTCATTGACCTTATCGCCGTTGAGTTCCTCGGCGTAGATCTCGTTCACAGTCAGATGCTGATACTGCCCCAGTTCACGGACGATGAACCAGAACTGGTGACCGTGGAGGTCGTGGATCTTGGCGTCGTACTGTTTGGAGGTATCTTCCGCCTCCTTGGTCTCCTCCACAACGGAGGGCCCGCCTTTCTTGCCGCCTTCGTCCTTGCCGCAGCCCGCGAACGCGAGGGGCAGAAGCATCAGGACCGCGAGAAGCAGCGCCAATACTTTGACTTTTTTCATACTTGTCTCTCCTAACAATAGATTCCCCTTCTCAGGGAGTGTTTCATTATACCATTGCCCCGAAAAAATGGGAAGAGGATGAAAAGAATGTTTACAACGTTGTTAAAAAATTTAAGCGGTTTCAATAGGGAGAAAAGCGGATCTTTGTATAAAATCACGAAGAATATCCCTTATTTTTTTCCGGTGCTTCCGAAACCGCCGGCGCCCCGTTCCGTTTCCTCCGGTTCCCCTTCCACGAAGACGCCCGGCAGGTAGGGGGTGATGACCAGCTGGGCGACGCGCTCGCCGTTGGTGACCGTGCGGAGAGAGTCGGAATGATTGTGGAGCGCCACCATCACCTCGCCCCGGTAGTCGCTGTCCACCACGCCCACCTTATTGGCGGGGGCGAGCCCCTCCTTGAGCGCCAGGCCGCTGCGGGCGTAGATCAGCCCCACAGTGCCCTGAGGCAGCGCCATGGAAAAGCCGGTGGGGATCAGCGCGGTGGCACCGGGCGCCAGGGTAATATCCTCCGGCAGGCAGGCGTACAGATCCGCCCCCGCCGCTTCCCGGGAGGCGCGGGCGGGAAGGCGCGCGCCTTCGCGCAGTTTTTTAACGACGACCGTTACGGGATCCACAGGATCACTTCCCTTCTGTCATTTTTCCCATTGTACCACGAAAGGGCGGAGAGACGCAAGGGGAAATGGAAAATGAAGAATGAAGAATTGAGGAAGAAAAACGCCCGCGCGAACGCGGGCGTTTTTCGTTTGTTTATGGGGAATGGATTTCGTTTGGTCGCAGGGGGTCACGCTTTCTTTTTGCCCAGGACGGCTTTCAGCACGAAGAGGGTGACCAGCATCAGCGCCAGAGCGACGGGCAGGGCGATGAAAACGTTGGAGACGAAGCCCGCCACGATATACGCCACGAAGGAGACCGCCGCCACGGTGAGGGCGTAGGGCAGCTGGGTGGAAACGTGATTCAGGTGGTCGGACTGACTGCCCGCGGACGCCATGATGGTGGTATCCGAAATGGGGGAGCAGTGGTCGCCGCAAACGGCGCCCGCCATACAGGCGGAAACCGCCACGATGGCGATATTGCCGCTGGACTCCAGGGGGAACACGGACAGGACGATGGGGATGAGGATGCCGAAGGTGCCCCAGGAGGTACCGGTGGCGAAGGACAGCCCCACGGCGATGAGGAAGATGATGGCGGGCAGGAACGCCTGGAAGCCGGCGGCGCTGCCTTCCACCAGGTTGGAGATAAAGACCTTGGCGCCCAGGGAACCGGTCATACCGTTCAAAGTCCAGTCGCAGACCAGGATCATAATGGCGGGTACCATTGCCTTAAAGCCCTCGGGTACGGATTCCATACACGCCTTGAAGGTGAGCACCCGGCGGCAGAGGAAGTAGATCACGGCGAAGATCACGGAAGCGAAGGAGCCGTAGACCAGACCCACGGAGGCGTCGGAATTGGAGAAGGCGACGATGAAGTTCCGGAAACCGTCCTCACCCTCGGTGAAGAAGCCGCCGGTGTAGATCATACCCAAAACGCAGGCGAAGATCAGGAAAAGCACAGGGATGATCAGGTCGATCACCTTGCCCTTGGGATTGGCGTTTTGATCGGTCATTTCCCGGAATTTCTCCGCGTTGGTGGTGAAGAGGTCGCCGTTCTTGGCGTTGTCCTCGTGCTTTTTCATGGGACCGAAGTCAAACTTGGAGAACGCCAGGAAGAGCATCATCACGATGGTCAAAATGGCGTAGAAGTTGAAGGGAATGGCGCTGATAAAGAGGGAGATACCGTTCATGGAACCGCCCTCCTTGGCAAAGCCGGCGACAGCCGCCGCCCAGGAGGAGACGGGGGCGATGATGCAGACGGGAGCGGCGGTGGCGTCGATGAGGTACGCCAGTTTCGCCCGGGAAATGTTCTGCCGGTCGGTGACCGGGCGCATCACGGAGCCCACGGTGAGACAGTTGAAATAATCGTCGATGAAGATGAGGCATCCCAGGACGATGGTCGCCAGCTGCGCCCCCACCCGGGACTTGATGTGTTCAGACGCCCAGCGTCCGAAGGCGGCGGAGCCGCCCGCTTTGTTCATCATCGCCACCATAGCGCCCAGCATCACCAGGAAGATGAGGATGCCCACGTTCCAGGAATCCGCCACGCTGGAAATAAAGCCGTCGGAAAAGACGTGGTTGATGGTGGTCTCAAAATTGAAGTTGGCGTAGATGATACCGCCCGCCAGGATGCCCACGAACAGGGAGGAATAGACCTCTCTGGTGATGAGCGCCAGGACGATGGCGATGAGGGCGGGCAGAAGGGACCAGAAGGTGGCGTAATGGGGAACCTCCTCCCGGACGGTCGCCAGCGCGGCGGCGAGATTTTCCTCAAAATCCGGGTCGTTCTGGAGGTTATCCGCGTAACCGTCCACGTACTCCTGAGCGGCGGCGAGGGGATCTTCTTCCCCGGCTTCTTCCGCTTCCTCCGCGCCCACGGTCAGCACGGCGCTTTCCGCGGGGGCGGCGTCATCCGCCGCTTTTTCGCTTTCCGTCCCGGGGGCGGTCAGGATCACGACGGGCGTTTCCCCGTCGCCTACCGCGGGAGGTTCCGCGGGGGATTCCGCGGAGGTTTCCGCCGGGGCTTCCTCCGTGGCGGCCTCGGCGGCAGCCGGCGCCTCGCTTTCATCCGCGGCATGGGCGGCGAAGCCCACGCAGCAGCAGACCAAAACCAGCGCCAGAAGCATAGCCAGAAGTTTGGTGCGTTTCATAGTTTCTCCTTTCGGGCGCAAAAAAATCATGGACTGCGCGCCCATGACGGAAACGATGACGCCGGACCTTGCCCGACGCGCCGACCCGATCATGATAGCGCTCCGCTTTCGCGACAGTCCGGCGGGTATTCCCCGACGGCCCAGCACCTTCGCATGGAACCTGCGAAACCGCTTCGGCAGATCTCCCTCATCCCCCGCCGGAAGGTTCATTCCGCTTTGGCGGGCTTTGGTGGGACCTGCTCCTCTACCTGAAAATCTGCGACCCTGTTCAATTGGATGGTGGCATTTTAGCACGCTAAAGCCGTAAAGTCAAGTTTTTTGCCGATTTTTCCGAAAAGCGGGATCCTTCGGGACTTGACACGGAAACGGGGGCAGGGTAAAATGCTGATAGTATGAAGGAAAGGAAGGGGCTTCTATGTCGTTTTTGGGAGAAATCGGCGTTACCAGCCGCATCTACGCGCTGTTTCGCTCCGAAAAGCTGGAAAAGCTGGATATCGTGGGGTCCCAGTACCTCTACATTCTGCGGGTATGTGAATACCCGGGCATCAGCCAGGAAAGGCTTGCCAAGATCCTGCTGTTCAACCGCTCCAGCGTGACGCGGCAGATCGCCGCCCTGGAGAAGAAGGGCTTTCTCCGGCGGGAGCGGTATGAGGCGGACAAGCGCACGTTTCTGATCTATCCCACGGAAAAGGCGCTGGCGGCGGAACCGAAGATCCGCAAGGTGAGCCGCGCTTTCCGAAAAAGCATCACCGGGGGGCTGACCCCGGAGGAGACGGAACAGTTGGAGGACCTGCTGAAAAAAGTGAACCGGCAGGGCCGGGAGACGCTGGAATGAAGCGCTTTTTCGTCCTGCTTTTATGCGTCCTGCTTTTGGCGGTGAGCCTTTTCGCCTGCGTCCGGGAGGAGCCGGAGCCCCTGTGGCCGGAGGAGACCTTCGACGGGGAGCGGACGCTGACCGACTCCATCACCGTATCGGGCGTGAACTACAATTTGTTCAGCGACAAGACGGCGGATGCCGTCGGGATCGACGGGGATAGTTTTTCCGGGACGGCGCTGCGCCTGCCGGACGCCGTGAGCGGATACGCCGTGACGGGGATCGCCAACGGGGCCTTTCAGGGGCTTGCCGTCACGGAATTGACCCTGCCCGGGGGGCTTCTGCGGATGGGCGATACGGCGTTTCGTCAATCCGGGATCAAAAGCCTTACCCTGCCGGATTCCCTGGCGCAGGTGGGGGAAGACGCCTTTGACGGATGCCGGGCTTTGAAGGAGGTCCGTTTCGGAAAAGGGCTTACGGAGATCCCGCTGGGGATGTTCTACGGTTGTGTTTCCCTGGAGGAGGTCGTTCTGCCGGAGGGCGTTACCCGCGTCGGGGAAGAGGCCTTTTCCAAGTGCGACGCCTTGAAAAAGGTCACTCTGCCCGCCACACTGCGGGAGATCGGACCCTATGCCTTCTGGAGCACCGGGACAGAGGATCTGGTCTTCGCGATCCCCGAAAGCGTTGCCGCCATCGGCGCGGGCGCCTTCCGGGAAACGGCGTGGCTGGACGGACAAACGGAAGCGTTCGTGATCGTCGGGGACGGGGTCCTGCTCCGCTACAACGGGTCGGAAACGGAAGTTGCGGTTCCGGATGACGTGAAATATCTCTCGGACGCCTTCGCGGGGACACAGGTCAAAAAAGTGATCCTGCCCGGAGGGATCCGGGAATGTGAGAACGCCTGGGAAGAAACGCGTGTTGCGGAGATCATCCGGGCAGACGGATAAAAAAGAAAGGAAGATCCTATGAAAGACTACAAGATCGAAACGAAATGCTTACAGGCGGGGTATTCGCCGAAGAACGGGGAGCCCCGGGTCATGCCCATCCATCAGTCCACCACCTTCAAATATGATTCCTCCGCCCACCTGGCGGGGCTGTTCGACCTGACGGCGCCGGGACATATGTATTCCCGGATCTCCAATTCCTCCGTGGCGTATGTGGAGGAAAAGATCGCCGCCTTGGCGGGCGGCGTCGCCGCCGTGCTTGTCTCCGCGGGGCAGACGGCGAGCCTTTGCTCGGTATTCAACATCTGCTCGGCGGGGCAGAATTTTGTCAGCGCCTCCTCCATCTACGGCGGCACAGTGAACCTCTTCGCCGTGACTATGAAGCGCATGGGGATCGAAGTCCGCTTTGCCACCCCGGATATGACGGATGAAGAGATCCTGGCTTTGGTGGACGAGAACACCCGCTGTTTCTTCGGGGAGACCATCGCCAACCCCGCTCTGAAGATCTTTGATATCCAGCGTTACGCGGACCTCGCCCACAAGGTGGGGCTGCCCCTGATCGTGGACAACACCTTTGCCACCCCCGTCCTATGCCGTCCCTTTGAGTTCGGGGCGGACATCGTGATGCACTCCACCACGAAGTACATGGACGGTCACGCCACCGTGGTGGGCGGCGTTGTGGTGGACAGCGGCAGATTCGACTGGGAAAAGGGCGGCAAATTCCCGGAGCTGACCGAGCCGGATGAATCTTACCACGGCGTGGTCTACACCCGGGATTTCGGAAAGGCGGCGTATATCACCAAGCTCCGCGTGCAGCTGGTGCGGGACCTGGGCGTGGCGATGATGCCCCTGGGGGCGTTCCTCCTGAACGAGGGGCTGGATACCCTGGCGGTGCGGATGGATCGCCACTGCGCCAACGCGCAGGCGGTGGCGGAATATCTGGAAAAGGACCCCCGGGTCTCCTGGGTGAACTATCCCGGCCTTCCCTCCTCTCCCGACTATGCTCTGGCACAAAAATACCTGCCTAAGGGCTGTTCCGGCGTGATCTCCTTCGGCGTGAAGGGCGGCCGCGCCGCAGCGGTGAAGTTTATGGATTCCTTAAAGCTCGCGGCCATCGTGGTCCACGTGGCGGACGCCCGCACCTGCG
>JAGDAA010000183.1 GCA_017959745.1 Clostridia bacterium | reverse complement strand
TTTTCCGCCTGGGTCTCCAGACCCGGCAGACGGGACTGGACCTCCGACAGGATGTCGTTGATGCGCACCGCGTTTTCCGATACGCTCGCCAGTTTCACCGTGGCTTCGTGCTTGCGGTAGCGGAACCGGGTGATGCCCGCCGCCTCCTCAAACAATTCACGGCGTTCGTTGCCCTTCAGGGAAATGATCTCGGCGATCTTGCCCTGACTGATGACGGAATAGCCCTCTCTGCCGATACCGGTATTCAGGAACAAATCCACCACGTCTTTCAGGCGGACCTGCTTTTGATTCAGAAAATACTCACTCTCCCCGGAGCGGTACAGACGGCGGCCCACGCTGACCTCGTCGTAATCGATCTTCATCAGGTAGTCCGAATTGTCGATGGTCATAATGACCTCGGCAAAATTGGCGGGACGCCGCTTGCCGGAGCCGTTGAAGATCACGTCTTCCATTTTACTGCCCCGCAGGCTCTTGGCGCTCATTTCGCCCAGGACCCATCGCACCGCGTCGGAAATATTGCTCTTGCCGGAGCCGTTGGCGCCGACGATGGCGGTCATTCCCTTGTCGAATTCGATGACCGTTTTATCGGGGAAGGATTTGAACCCCTGCAATTCCAAGGTTTTTAAGTACATAGATCCGTTTCCTTACACTTTGTTTTTCGCCTTTTTCAGTTTTCAGCCGCTTCGCCGAACCAGGTCATAAGCGCCTCCCGCGCCGCCGCCTGTTCCGCTTCCCGCTTGCTGTGTCCCTTGCCTTCGCCCACTCGGTTGGAATTCAAATAAAGCTCCACCCGGAACCGTTTGTCGTGATCCGGTCCCGAGGCCTCCACCGTGCGGTATTCCAGCTTTTCCCCGGGGCTGGTCTGCACCTTCTCCTGGAGCAGGCTCTTGTAATCCCGATCGTGCAGAACGCCATCCGCCACCAGCGCCCGCAGGCGTGGCAGCGCGAACCGGAGGACGAAGGGCGCGGCGGCTTCCATACCGCCGTCCAGGAACATTCCGCCGATGAGCGCCTCAAAGCAGTCCGCCAGGACGTTTTTCTGCGTCCTGCCGCCGGACTCCTCCAAGCCGTGGTTGAGCAGCATATAGTCCCCCAGGGAAAGCTCCCTGGCGTATTCAAACAGCGCGTCCGCGCTGACAGAACCGGCGCGCAGGCGGGTCAGGACCCCCTCCGGGTAGGCGTGGGGATCCGCAAAGATATGCTCGGACACCACGGCGGAAAGGATGGAATCTCCCAAAAACTCTTGTCGCTCGTTGTGCTCGGAGCGGACCTTGCCGCGCTTTTCATTGGCGAAGGAGGAATGGGTCAGCGCCGTGCGCAGATACCTCTCCTCCCGGAAGGTATACCCGATCTTCTCCATCAGCTCGGGCAGCCGTTCCAAAAAGCGGGCGGGATAATCCTTTCGCTGGGCGCATCTGGCTTCTATGGTCATTCTTTTTCTTCCCCGGCTTCCGGCTTCTCATCGCGCCGCTCTGAAAACAAATCGTACAAGGAGCGGGAAGCGTCGGAAGAAGCGTATTTCACCGCGTAATGAACGGCGTTTTTGATGGCTTCCGCCCGGGAGGCGCCATGGGCCTTGATCACGGGCTTTACGGTACCCAGAAGCGGGGCGCCGCCGTATTTTTCATAGGACATATCCGCTTTGAACTTCTCCAGATCCTTCCGGATCAAAACGTAAGAAAGACCGGACAGCGGTCCGTTGCGGAAGGTTTTTTCCAGGGACAGAGACAGAAATTTCCCGAAGCCCTCGGCGAGCTTTAAGATCACGTTGCCCGTGAAGCCGTCGCACACCGCCACGTCACAGGCGCCCAGGGGAAGATCGCGCCCCTCCACGTTTCCGATGAAGTTCAGCGTATCCATTCCTTTCAGCAGGTGATGCGCCTCCACGTACACAGGCGTCCCCTTTGTATCTTCCCCGCCGTTGTTCACCAGTCCCACCCGGGGCCGGGGCATCCCGAAAACAGCCTGCATATACGCGCTGCCCATATGGGCGAACTGCGCCAGCTCCTCCGCGGAAACCTCCGGATTGGCGCCGGCGTCCAGCAAAAGCGTTGGATTCTTGAAGGGAAGCACCGCGCCCAGGGCGCAGCGGCGCACGCCGGGCAAACGGTTTTTATAGATCCGGCTGGAAGCGCCGATGAGCATAGCGCCGGTGGAGCCGGCACTCAAAAACGCGTCTCCTTCTCCGTCCCGCAAAAGGGCGAAGCCCCGCGCCATGGAAGAATCCTTCTTGCTTTTCAACAGCAATAAGGGGTCGTCCTCCATCTCCATCACCGATTCGGTATGGACGATCCGGACGCGGTCCCGGGAAACCCCGCTCTTGTCCAGTACGCGCAGGATGCTTTCCCGGTCTCCGGTGAAGATCAGGGAAAGGGAGGGGATCTCCCGCAGCGCCATCGCGGCGCCCAGCACGATCTCCCCGGGAGCGTGATCGCCGCCCATGGCGTCAATGATCAAACGAATGGACACGGTTTAACCCTCTCCTTCGGTTTTTTCTTTGTATTTGCAGCTGCGGGAGGAACAGGCGACGGAGCCGTTTTTCTTCTTCACCAGCATCTCGCCGCACTCGGGACAGGCGCGGCCGGTAGGTTCGTCCCACAGAGAATAATCGCAAGCGGGGAAATTGATACATCCGTAGAAGGTGCTCTTCCGGCTGCTCTTCTCCACCATTTCACCCCCGCACTTGGGGCACTTGACTCCGATGGTCTTGGGCGTTTGATAGGTATAGCGGCACTTGGGATAATTGCGGCAGGCGAAGAACTCGCCGAACTTCCCGTTTTTCTTGACCATCTCGCCTCCGCACTTGGGGCAGGTCATACCGGGGACCACTTCCTCCGGCGCCTTCTCGGTCTTTTTGACCTTGCCGTCCTTATCCAGGCGCATGGTGGTGCGGCATTCGGGATAGCC
This sequence comes from Clostridia bacterium, assembly GCA_017959745.1. Classification (GTDB taxonomy): domain Bacteria; phylum Bacillota; class Clostridia; order Oscillospirales; family SIG627; genus RGIG5579. The sequence continues at coordinate 12,983 of JAGDAA010000183.1, read as the reverse complement.
GGGGCAGGCGGCGAATTTGCCGAATCTGCCGGACTTGACCACCATCCGCCGTCCGCAGTTGGGACAGACCTCGTCCAGCTCTTCCCTGGGCAGTTCCACCCTGCCCTTTTCCGCGTATTCTTTCTCCGCCTCGTCCAGAAGCCCTTTGAACTCACCGTAAAAGCCGGACAGGACCCGGACGTAATCCTCCTTGCCCTCGGCAATGTCGTCCAGTTTCTTCTCCAGATTGGCGGTGAACTCATAATCCACCACGGGTCCGAAGTTCTTTTCCATAATGTCGTTGGTCACTTCGCCCAGCTTTGTGGGAATGAGCTGCTTTTTCTCCCGGGCAATGTACCCGCGGGTCAAGATCGTTTCAATGGTGGGGGCGTAGGTGCTGGGGCGCCCGATGCCCTTCTCTTCCAGGGCGTCCACCAGGCTCGCCTCGTTGTATCGGCGGGGAGGCTGCGTGAAGTTCTGCTTGTGCTGCAAATCCTTTTCCGTCAGGCTATCGCCCTGGGCGAGGGCGGGAAGCTTCCCGGAAGCGTCGGAATCGCTCTCTTCCTTCCATTCGCCGTAAACCTTGAGATAGCCCTGGAAACGGATCGTTTCCCCGGAGGCCTTGAACAGATATTTCTTTCCGTCGGCGCATTCCGCCAACACGTCCACGTTCTGGCAGTCGATGACGGCGCTCGCCATCTGACTGGCGGTAAAGCGTTCCCAGATCAGCTTATACAGCCGGTACTGTTCGGAGGAAAGGGCGTCCTTCACCTGATCCGGCGTCTTTTTGGGATCCGTGGGACGGATGGCTTCGTGGGCGTCCTGGGCGGAGCCGCCGGAACGATAGATGCGGGGCTTTTCCGGGTAATACTGTTTGCCGTAGCGATCCAGGATATGCTCCTTGGCGCTTGCCCTCGCCTCGTCGGAGATCCGCAGGGAGTCGGTACGCATATAGGTGATCAGACCGTGTTCCTCGTGACGCCCTAAAACGATGCCCTCGTACAGGCTCTGGGCGACTCGCATAGTCTTTTTGGAGGAAAAGCCCAGCCGCTTGAACGCCTCCTGCTGAAGCTGAGAGGTGGTGAACGGCGCGTGAGGCGCTTTGTACTTCGTGTTCTTTTCAACTTTCCGAACGGTGTAGACGGCGTCCTTCAGGGAGGCAAGCACCTTATCGCAGCTCTCCTTGCTGTTCAGGGTCATCTTCTTGGACGCGGTGCCGTGGAACCGGGCGACAAAGCTCTTGCCCGAACGGGTGTTCAGGGTCACCGCCATGGTCCAGTATTCCTCCGGCACAAAGGCACGGATCTCCCGTTCCCGGTCCACCACCAGGCGGGTGGCAACGCTCTGCACCCGTCCGGCGGAAAGTCCGTTCTGCACGGTCTTCCACAGAAGCGGGCTCAGTTTGTAGCCAACGATCCGGTCCAGGATGCGCCGGGTCTGCTGGGAATCCACCAGCGCCATATCGATCTTCCGGGGGGAGGCGATGGCGCTCTTCACAGCGCCTTTGGTGATCTCATTGAAGGAGATGCGTCCGCCGTTCTTACCCTCCAGCCCCAAAACCTGGGCAAGGTGCCAGCTGATGGCTTCCCCCTCCCGGTCAGGGTCGCTGGCAAGGTAGACCTTGTCCGCTTTTTTCGCCTCTTTTTTCAGATCCCGGATCAGATCGCCCTTGCCACGGATATTGATATACCGCGGTTCAAAATCGTGCTCCACGTCCACGCCCAGGGCGCTTTTGGGAAGATCCCGCACGTGCCCCTGACAGGCGACGACTTTGTAGCCGGAGCCGAGAAAGCTCTTGATGGTTGCCGCTTTGGTGGGGGACTCCACAATTACCAGATTGTTTGCCATAGTCTTTCCTTTCATACCTCCGCCCGGTCGCGGCGGACATACTTGCCGCCGGGCGCCCGGTCGATGAGGCCCTTAATTTCAAGTTTGGTGAGTACAGTCAAAAGATCCGCCATCCGCTGCCCCTCCGAGAGGAGTTGATCGGGCACCGCGGGCTCAAAGGACAATCGCCCGTAAACAGCGATCTCCTCGTCGCTGAGTTGCGGCAGTGTCGCGGGCGCGGCGGTCTCTCCGCCGTCCTCCCCTTCCCGGGGCGCCGCGTCGCCGATGGGAATGAACTCATAGGCGGGAGGCACTGGCTCCTTGTCCTCACTCGCCCGCCTCAACCCGGGAAACGCGTATTTCTTGATCTTTGCCCGGACGCCGGGCTTCTTCTTCGGCTTATCCTGTTCCCGCCGTTCCTTATCCTCCTGCCGAAAGAGCTTGACCGCCCCTTCCAGTCCGGGGTACTTTTTCTGAAAATCCGTCACGATGTCGTAGGCGGATAAAAGAGGCTTGGCGCCCAGTTTCAGCAGAAAGTTGGAGCCGGCGCTGTCCGCGGCGAAGATGGAGCCGGGGACGGCGTACAGCGCCTTTCCCTGCTGCATAGCGTCTTCCGCGGTGATCAGGGCGCCGCTGGTCTCGCTTCCCTCCACCACCACGACCGCGTCGGACAAAGCCGAGATCAACCGGTTCCGCACAGGGAAATTCCGCCCCAGGGGCGCCGTTCCGGGCGGGTACTCCGTGAGGAGCAGCCCCTTCTCGATCACATCTTTGTAAAGCGCCTCGTTTTCCTTGGGATAGACCCGGTCGATCCCGCAGCCGAGAACGCCCACGGTGAATTTGTCACAATAGAGCGCCGCCCGGTGCGCCGCCGCGTCGATCCCGGACGCCATGCCGGAGCAGATCACTCCGCCGCTCCGCGCCAGATCGTAGGCGATCCGTTTCGCGGCGTGAATGCCGTAGTTGCTCGCACGGCGGGTCCCCACCACACCCACGGTGAAGGTCGTATCGGGATCAAAGAAATTACCCAGATAATACAGGACCATCGGCTTGTTGGGGATCGCCCGCAGTTTCTCCGGATAGAGATAATCGTCCGGCGTCATCACCCCGATGCCGTTTTCCCGGCAATAGGCGAGAACGGAACGCGCCCTTTCCAATTCTTTGTCGCAAAGGGCGTCTTTATGCCCGTAAAAGTTGGTATCAACCTGATCGAAATCTTCCTCTCCCGCTTCGTAGATCTTCTCCGGGGAGCCGAAGAACTTCAACAGGGTGGAAGGCAGAACGGAACCGGGGCGGCACGCCCCCGCCAGCCACAGCCAGGCGAGCAGACGGTCCTCGCCGTCCCTGTCTTTACGTTTCGCCACGTTTGACCTCCCACATAAAAACGGCGGCAGCCGCGGCGGCGTTCAGACTCTCCATGCCCCGCATGGGAACGACCGCCCGGACATCCGCGCCGGCGGAAACCTCACGGGATAATCCCTGCCCCTCGTTGCCGATCAACAGGCACACGGGGCGGGCAAGATCCACTTGATCCAGCAAAACGGCGTCCTCCGACAGGCACGCCGCCACAGTGAAAAGCCCCTTTTCCCGGGCGCGTTCCAACAAAAGAGCGCCGGAGGAAAACGATAGGAGGGGGATCCGGTACACGGCGCCCATAGACGCCCGCAGCGCTTTGGGTCCCAGAGGATCGGCACAGCCCGCCAGCCAGACGGCGTCAAACCCAAAAGCGGCGGCGCTCCGCACGGAAGCGCCCACGTTGCCGGGGTCCTGCACGCCCTCCAGGGCGAGGACGCGCCTTTCACTGCCCTCAAAACGAGGAAGGCGGGTCTTTTCATATACCGCGAGAACGCCCTCTCCCGCCTGTTCCAGAGAAAGCTTTTCATACACCGAAGACGAGACCAGGTACAAGCGGGTGTTTTGTCCCGCCAGCGTCTCGGCGCGCTCACGGTCGATCCGGGCATTCTCCGCCAGAAACAATTCCGCGGGGAAAATGCCGTCCCGGGACAGATCGGAGATGAACTTGATCCCCTCTACCGGAAAAACGCCCGCTTCATCCCGGCGCTTTTTTTCCCGCAGGGACACGACGCGCTTGACCGCGGCGTTCTGCCGGCTGGTAAGGGTGATCCACTCCATACCGTTTTTTTCCATCCTTCCGTTCATTTCTTATATGATATACCAAACCGCCCCGTAAATGCAAGCCATTTTTACAATAATTTAGGAAGAAAAACGATTTTTCTTCCTATGTGTTCTGCCGGTTCAAAAAAAGTCTCGCTTTTCGCCGAAAAAACGGAAAAAAGACTATACTTTTCTGTTTTTTTATGTTATACTGACTTTATCTGTAAGGTAGGAATGAACTATGAGGCAAGATTTGAACAGGAAGGACGCCCTTTCCCGGGATCTCCCGGATCTGGTCTACGGCAGAAACGCGGTCCTGGAGCTTTTATCCTCCGGCAGAGGCGCGGACAAGATCTTTCTCCTTCGGGAGGGAGACGGGATCCTGAAAAAGATCGGCGCCCTGGCGAAAGAAAAAGGCATTCCCACGGGCTTTGCCGATCGGGAAAGGCTGGACCGGATGACGGGGCGCGCCCGGCACCAGGGCGTTGTCGCCGTAGCCACCGGAAAAGCCTACGTCGATCTGGATGAGCTCTTTGCCATCGCCGCCGAAAAGGGGGAGGATCCCTTCTTCGTTTTGGCGGACGGTGTGGAGGATCCCCACAATCTGGGCGCTCTGATCCGGTGTATGGACGGGGCGGGCGCCCACGGGATCATCATCCCCAAAGCGGGAGCGGCAAGCCTGTCCGGAGCGGTGATGAAGGCATCCGCGGGGGCGGCGGAGCATGTGGCGGTATGCCGGGTCGCAAACCTTGCTTTTACCGTGGATAAGCTGAAGGAAAGAGGCGTATGGATCTACGCCTGCGAGGCGGACGGAGAGCCCTACGATCAAGTGGATTACCACGGACCCTGCGCCATCGTTCTCGGCAGCGAGGGAAAGGGTGTTTCCCGGCTTATCAAAGAAAAGAGCGATTTTGTCGTTTCCCTGCCCATGCGGGGCAAAGTCAATTCCCTGAATGTTTCCTGCGCAGGCGCCGTGATACTGTACGAGGTGCTGAAGCAGAGATCAGTAAAAAAAGCAGAGAGGTAAACAGATGGCTTCCGTTTACAGGATCAAACGAAAAGAGAAGGTAACAAAGGCAGCCGCTCCGGTAAAGAATCCGGAGCTTTTGACGGATCTTAACCTTACCACCGCGTCCGCTCCCACGGAGGCACGCGCCGATAAAGTGGCGCCTTTGGCGGAGGTGACCCGCCGCGCTGTTCCCGAGACGGAAGCGGCGCCGACGTTCCGCGACGAGATGTTTACCGCGCCGGCAAAGGAGACCGCCAATCCCATCGAGGAAGAAATCGCCCTGGGGAATGAAGCCGTCGGGGAATCCGAAAGCGCGCCCGCTGAAACGGAAAATGAAGTGATCGGGGACGCTGACGTGCGGATGCCCGAACCTGAAAAGGATAAAAAAGAACGGGACTATGATGAAGAACTGATCCGTCAGCTGACCCGGGAGGCGGAAAACGACAATGCCGCGGAGCTGCCCGGCGTCAAGCCCGGAGAGATTGATTTCGCCAAGCTGGACGCGGTATTCGGACACGCCAGAGCCGCCGCCGCGGAAGTCGCCGCCGAGAAGGGCACCGATGAAACCGCTTCCCTTCTGATGCAGGTGTTCGGCGAGACCGACGGCAAAAAGAGAAAAAAGAAAAAGAAAGAAAAGGAAAAAGAAGAAGGCGTTGAGACGTCCTCCCAGTCGGAAGAGATCCGCGCCGTCTTCTCCGATGAAAAAACACAGGCGGAAACCCCTGCCGAGGGCATCCCGGAGACGGATCTGCCCGCCGGGGCTACTCAGGCGTTTTCCGCGGTCAAGCCGACGGACGACGGGGAATATGTTGCCGTCCACATCAACGAGGATGAGAAGACCCGGGAATACAACGCGAAGGAAGAAGCCGCCGAGGAAGCGGCGGAGGAAGTCTCCGACGGCCCCCAGGTGGCGGATGAACTGAACGTACCCGATCAGGGAACGCCCTACAGCGACACCTACGACGAGCTGGAAAACACCGGGAAAAGCCGCCTTTCCATCCTGCCGGAGGAATACAGCTCCCGGGAGCAGTACGACGAATTCGCGGAGCATTTGAGAAACAAGAACTTCCGTTCTCTGATCAACTGCGTGTGACTGTTCCTGCTCTTCGGCGTGGTGCTGTATCTGGAAAGCGCCACCTTCTCCAATCTCTATCATCCGGATTTCTTAAAGCCCTACGGCACCTTCAACGTGATCTACCTGCTGGTGGACGTTCAGCTGATCTTCATCAGCGCGCTCTTCCAGCTGTCCGCCCTGGGCGACGGGATCAAGAAGCTCTTTACGGGCAAGGCGAACCGGGATTCGCTGACCTTTTTGGTTATGCTGTTCGCGGCGGCGAATTCCATTTTGCTCATCGTTTTCCCGGCGGAAAAATACGTCCTGTTCGGCAGCATTGCCCTGCTCTACGCCCTTTTGAACGGATTCGCGCGTTTCCTGGACAACAAGCGCCTGTATCGCTCCTTCCGGGTCGCCGCTTCCCGCCACACGAAATTCGTGGGTGAGGAGGTCGCCGGCGACAGCGCCGAGAACGAGGCTTTCCGGGAACTGCTGCCGGGCGAGCAGAAGATTTATACCGTCCAGCGGGCGGAACTGATCACGGATTTCTTCAAGCGCAGCAAAAAGACGCCCCGCTCTCAGAAGGTCTACGGCTGGACCATTGTCCTGTCCCTTTTGATCTCCATCGGATTTGCCGTTTACTACTATCTGCAGAACGGGACCGTATCGGGCACCGTGAGCGCCTTTATGGTCACCGCCTTTATGACCCTGCCCCTCTGCGGCATCTTCACCCAGTCCCTGCCCCAGGCGCACTTCACCCGGAAGGCGGAAAAGAAGGACGCCGCCATCATCAGCCTCGCCGAGGCGGAGGATTGCTCCCGCGCCAGCGTAGTCTCCTTTACGGATAAAGAGGTGTTCCCCGCCAAATATGTGAAGGTCACCACCATCCGCACCTACGGGCAGACCCGCATCGATAAGGCGATCCTGTACGCCGCTATGATCTTCGAGAAACTGGGCGGGCCTCTGTCCCAGGTGTTCAAGAAGACCATTTCCGGCGTGGTGGAGGAGATTTCCGAGGATTTCGACTTCAGTGAGATCACCGCGGACGGTATGTGCGCGAAATTGGATGGTCAGGACGTATTTGTAGGAAACAAGGACTATATGCTATCCTACGACTTCGGCTATCCCAAGGACACCATGGACGAAGGCTTCGAGGAGAATTCCGGCAAGATTATGTATATGGTGATCGGCACCGAGCTCGCCGCGAAATTCTATATCAAGTACTCCGTCAGCACCCGCTTCAAGAAGACACTGGTCAGTTTATACAAAGCGGGCATCTGTCCGGCGGTAAAAACTTGTGACCCGAATATTGATACAAACCTCTTGCAAAATCTTTTGAAGAGTGATAAAATACCTGCCGGGGTCATTAAGACCACGGACGCTATGAAGGACGCGCCCACCCTGGAAACCAGCCAGAGCGGCGTCGTCTGCACCAGCAGTATCGCGGGACTGCTTCAAACCTTCGTCCTGTCGGACGCTATGGTCCACACCGTTCGCGTGAACGGCGTGATCAAGATCCTGTCCCTGTTGGCGGGCGCCGGCGCGGTGGCGTTTATGTACCTGACCGGCAATTTCGCCAAAGCCGATGCCGTATTCGTTATGTTGTATCAGCTTCTGTGGATGGTGCCCGTGTTCCTCCCCAACATCTTCGCGTAAAATGTGCGCCGGGTCTTCCCGGCGCCGTATATCCGCCCATAGCGCAATTGGATAGAGCGTCAGATTCCGATTCTGAAGGCTGGGGGTTCGAGTCCCTTTGGGCGGGCCATAAAAGAAAAAGTCTTTGTCTACCAAGACAAAGACTTTTTCTTTGAACGATGTGTTCCGCTGGCGCGGAACGTGATGTTTGGCTTCGCCAAGTGATGTGTCCTATGGACGTGATGTGCGCTTCGCGCGTGAAAGAGCGGAACGCATCACATCACTTCGCGGCAAAGCCGCGAAACATCACTGCGGCGTCAGCCGCTACATCACTTGCGCCGCAGGCGCAAACATCACTTCTTTCGCCCTCTCCCCGTGGCGCTTTTCTGTTCCTTGCGCCGCAAAGAGCAGAAAGTGTCAGCTGTTTTTCGGGAAACGTTGAAATAATGCGTCTGTTACGGTATAATGATTTGGTGAAAGGCAGACTGAGTTAATGTAGAAGGCGGGCGTACGCGAAACGAGGTGAACGTTATGGCGGAAAGAAAAGAGAAAGCTGCTTCCCTCGGGAGGCGGATCATCGGGGATATTCTGCTGACTCTGGCGGGACTTCTGACCCTTGACGTGATCGTCGTGATGGCGTGCAGGATCCGGTCTGTGGTATTGAAAACGGATCATCAGCCAGGATCTCTTCCGAGAAAAGAAAGATCGGGCGTTTGCCCTATCGTCCCTCATTCCACGCGAGTCTGTTCTTAAGGGTGTTATGCAAGGGGCAGGACCTACACCGTGGAGATCAAGTCCCTTCTCGCCACCGGGGAGGAGTTCACCTCCGCATGCTTTACGTTGAATCCGGGTGAAATGTAAAAAAACTTGCCCGGGACGCGTTTTTCGTGGTATAATGGGCAAAGTAATCCAAACGCATCAAAGGAGAAGCTATGCACCATCCCGTCAACAACATCATGTACGCCACCACGGAGAACCTGCGGAACACCCTTCGTTTTGCCATCTTTCTTCGTGAGCCGATCGAAATTGAAGCCATGAAGCGCGCCGCCGCGCAGACAGCCGCGCGCTTCCCTTATTTTGCCGTCAGGATGATCCGCCGGGGAGAATCGTACGTTTTTGAAGCCAACCGCGCGCCCTTTGTCTTTTCCAACCAAAGCGCGCCGGTTCGCCTGAACAGCGCGGAGAGCAACTACCACCTGCTCGCTTTCTGCTGGGAAAACAACCGGCTCTATCTGGACACCACCCACTTTCTCACCGACGGCAACGGCATTTTCCCCTTTGTCCGCACTTTGCTGTACTGCTATTTTTGCGTCACCCACCCCGAGGAAAACTTTGATACTTCCTGCATCGCCCTGCCCGGGGAGGATATCCCGGAGGCGGAATTGGAGTACAATCCTTATCCCGAGGAAACGATCCGGGCGGAAACGATGGACCTGCGCCACGCCCCCGAAGAGATCTTCAAATTGCCCGGACAGGAGACGGGCTATGAAAACATGGAGAACTGGACGGCGTATTTTCTCAGGATCCCCCAGAAGGAGTCCATGCGTTACGTGTCCAGTGTGGACGGCAGTCCCGCTACCTTTGTTTCTTCCCTGATCTATCGCGCCATCGATGATCTGTATCCCGATAACACGCTTCCCATCGTCTGCGGGATGCAGCATCAGTTCCGCCACGCCCTGGGAAAGCCCCAGAGTCTTCTGTGCCATGTCAATCTGGCGCCCATCCGCTACCCGGTGTCCCTGCGGGGCGCCGATATCGAACGGCTGAACACCATCGGACGCGGCTCTCTGATCCTCCGGGCGGACGACGCCAGCGATTTGATCACGGTGAACGCCCACATTCAAAATGAGAAAGCGATCCGGGACATGGATCTTGCGCGGAAGAGGGACTATATGCGCCGGGTGGTGCTGGACGGGATCGGGGACAACACTTTTGAGGTGAGCTACACCGGGCGCGTGCCGTGGGGCGGTCTGGATCGCTACGTTTCCTACCTCGCCCCGTATCTGGATATGACGTTGAGCGGCGGTGTTTCCGTGGAGATCTTCTCCAGAGGCACGGATTTTGACATCTGCATCATGCAGAGGAACAAAGACGAACGGATCGTGAACCGTGTGAAGGAACTCTTGACGGAGATCGGCATTCAATTCTTCTCGGACGGCGCGGAGCCCTTCGCGATCCCCACGTTTGAAACGCCCTCCTGACCGTGACAAAGGAACACGGCTTATGAACAAGGATGCGCGCAGAAACGCCGCGAAAAAGGAACGCCATCTCCCTCGGCGGTGACAGCGATACCTTGGCAGCGATCACCGGCAGCATCGCGGAGGCGGCTTATGGCATCCCTGAATGGATCCGGGAAAAGGCGATATCGTACCTGGATGAGCCGCTAAAAGAGGTCGTAGAGAAGTGGTATAAATGGATCAATCACAACGGCAGATAAACTTCGGCGATTTAAGTTTCTTACTAGGAGAGATACAATAATGAAAAGTTAGCATTCTTACTGTGTATATCGTTATTTGCTGCTGCATATTTTGTTTGAATCGTACATCATGCCTGACTTTAACGTCATGAACAAAGAACAATTCGATGAAATGATGCAGAAGGGGTATGATGAAGCTCAAGCCGGAATCGGGCTTCCCGTAGATGAAGCATTTAAGAGTATTAAAACGTGATTAGTCATTCCTCACAGGTGTACAAATCGCTGGTTTTACCTTGATTTACGTACTTTTTATAAGTGTAACACAGAAAAACGGTCTCTTTTGTCTACCAAAAGAGACTTTTTTTTAATCCAAGCCGACGGGACGGCGGCTTGGTATGTAATCATCGTGCTTGCGCAAGTGATTCCATACAGCGGCTCACGCCGCTGATAAGAAGTTAGCGGAATGCCCTCTCCCAAGGGCTTTTTCTTTTTGTTTTACTTTCTTCTGCAAAGACGTATAAAAAGTGTCAACCCGAAGAGATTTGAACTGCCCTTCCATCTAACAGAAATAAGGAAGCAACTGGGTATCGATACGATTACCCATAAATCTTGATTGCAAAGATGATTTTGCTATTCTCATCCTCAAGCGAAAAAGACTGGGAAAGGATCGATAAGCCCGTTTTCACCAAAAGCGATGAATTGATTTGTCGGCAGTTTTTCTATTTGCTGATGGCACGCAATGCCGTGCGTATCAAGTAAAAAAGTTTGTTGGAAAAAGATCGCATGATTTCACGATCATTATGCCCCCGCATTTTTCGGCGGCTTTTCTTTCGGGGAGAAATGTGTTATAATGGACCAGGCGCCGATTTTGAACGCGCCGAAAATCAAAAAACCGGAGCGCGAATCCTATGGAATACAGAAAATACGGACAGAGCTATTACGTCAGAATGGACAGAGGGGACGAGATCATCAGCTCCCTTCTTTCCCTCTGCGAAAAAGAAGGCATCCGGTCCGCCACGTTCAGCGGGATCGGCGGTTGCGATCAGGCGGAAATACAGACCTTTATCCCCGAGGCGGGCGCCTTTGAAACAAAAGCGTTCTCCGGGATGCTTGAATTGGTCTCCCTGAACGGCAATGTGGTCAGCGACGGCGACGGCGCGCTTTATCACCACACCCACGCCCTGTTTGCCTACCGGGAGGACGGGGCGCATAAGCAGGCGGGCGGCCATTTGAAGTCGACGAGAGTTCTATATACCGCCGAGATCGAGCTGAGACCGGTCACGGGCGGCGCGATCCTCCGGAAAGCGGATCCCGAAACCGGCACCGGCTTTTGGCATTTTTGCGATTGATGCTTTAAGGAAACGGAGCGGTGACGATGCTTTTGTTGGCGGTGATCTACCTGATTTTCATCAGCCTGGGGCTTCCGGATTCCCTGTTGGGCGCCGGATGGCCCGCGATGCAAGCGAGCTTTGATGTTCCCTCCTCCTGGGCGGGGTACGTCGCTATGACCATCTCCTGTATGACCATCCTCTCCGCCTTCCTGTGCCCCTTTCTCCTGCGCAGGTTCCACACCAAATGGATCGTGGTTTTCTCCATTCTTCTGACGGTGCTGGGGATGTTCGGATTCTCCCTGTCCCCGTGGTTTCCCCTTTTGTTTTTGTTCGCGATCCCCCTGGGATTGGGCGGCGGCGCCATCGACACGGTGCTGAATCATTACGTGGCGAACCACTATTCCTCCGCGGTGATGAATTTTCTCCACTGCTTCTACGGACTGGGCGCCGCCATCAGCCCCTTCATTATGGGTCAGGCGCTGCGGGTGGCGCGGTGGAACGAGGGCTACAGCTGGACGGGCTTCGTCCAAACGGGTATTTTACTGCTGGCGCTCCTCTCCCTGCCCCTGTGGAAAAAGAACGAGAACCGGGAGGAAAAAGCCAAAGGCGGCGCCGGGATCCGGGAGGCGCTGGGCGCCCCGGGGGTCGCCTTGACCCTGGCGGGCTTTTTCGCTTACTGCGCGGGGGAAGCCACCTGCTCCCTGTGGACCGCCAGTTATTTTTCCGGGAAATATCCGGAACTGGAAAGCGGGACCGCCGCCTCTTTCGGCTCTTTGGTCTTCTGGGGACTGATGCTGGGCAGACTTCTCTCCGGCTTCGTTTCCAACAAGACCGGGGACAAGTTTTTGATCCGCCTGGGGACCGTCCTGGAAGCGGCGGGAATCCTTTTGATCCTGCTCCCCTTTCCGACCCATCTGCCTGCGGTGGCTGGCTTTCTTCTGACCGGTCTGGGCATGGCGCCCATCTATCCCGCCATCGTCCATATGGCGCCCCCCACCTTCGGCGAGCGCCTCAGCGGCGCGGTGATCAGCCTGGAAATGGGCTTCGCCTATACGGGCTATACCCTGATGCCCACTGTGTTCGGAGAGGTCCAGCGGGCGGCGGGGATCGGCATCCTGCCCTGGGCGCTCCTGCTCTTCGCCGGCGTGACCGTAGCCGCTCTGGAGATCTCCTACCGGCAGGCAAGCAAGACTTCTCTTTTGTCTGCCTGACAAAAGAGAATTCTTGCAATGATATCCGTTCCTGACGGAACGGGTGATATACCTACGGTATGATATCCGCTGACGCGGATGATATACGCCTGCGGGCGTATAAGGAACGGATATTGTATCACGCAGGCGCGAAAGCAGCTGTATATCATACGGCAGAGCCGTCGTGATGAGACGGGGCTCTGCTCTATCGTGATGAGAAACGACCCGCCATTCGGCGGGTCGTTTCGTTCTGATCGCGCGCGATCAGGCGGCGGGACCGAGGACGTAGGTGGTTGTCCCATTAAAAGAAATCCCGCTGTCTTCATCGTAATTGGCAAGATAGTTTTTTAAGCGGACGATATCCTTGTTGCTATTCGTCCCGTCTCCGTTGGCGTCCGCGCCGGGGAAAAGCTCCTCCGTGGAGGTT
>JAGDAA010000017.1 GCA_017959745.1 Clostridia bacterium | reverse complement strand
CGCCACGGCGCTGTCCACGCCGCCGGAAAGCCCTACGACGACCTTTTCCATACGCTCACCTCCACAAGAAGTATGGTATCACACTTTGCGCCAAAGCGCAATAACAGATTGCGCGTTCCGGGCGGATTCAGTAAAAAAAGGAGGCGCCTTTCGTTTGCCGAAAGGCGCCTCGATTGAAGGAAAACACCGAAATTCGTCTTCACCGGGCTTTTTTTCGGAAAAGAAGCGCGAGTACAACGCATATCGCAATAGCGATGAGAAACGGGATGGAAGTGAGGAACGCTGTCTCCGCCGGGGCACTGTACCCCGCGAACCGGATCCCCCAAACCATATCGCAATACCGGTACGCGACAACAGCGCACATCACATCGGACAGCAAAACCGCCAGAACAAAAAACGTCGCGGAAAACGCTTTCGTAAGGTTTTTGCTCATAAACCCTTCACCTGTTCTCTCTTTGAATCGCGACGGAAATCATTTCACTTTGAATCGGTATACCGTTTTCTGCCGGTAGGTTTCCCCCGGGCGCAGGACGGTACTGGGAAATTGGGGATGATTGATCGCGTCCGGATAATGCTGCGCTTCCAGGCAGACGGCTCCGTTTTTGGGGAAGTGGACGCCCCTCTTTCCGTTGGGTACGGCGTCCAGATGCATATAATTGCCGGAATAGAAATGTATGGCGGGCTCGGTGGTGAACGCTTCCAGGCAGATGCCGGTCTTCTCGCTTTTCAGCGTGCCGATGGGCTTAAAATCGCCCTCTTTGCCGTCCAGAACCATATTGTGATCATAGCCCGTACACAGCCGAAGCTGCGGGTAATCGTCCAAAAAGCGTTCTCCGATCGTATGTTCCGTCCTGAAATCCAGGGGCGTGCCTTCAACGGGAATGATCCTTCCGGTCTGGGCAAAGGACGGAGTATATTCCGTATAAAAGCCGCTGTTCAAGCAAAGCTTGTGATCGAAGATCGTGGAGCCGTCCTGGCCGTTCAGATTGAAATAGCTGTGGTTGGTCACGTTCAGCACGGTGGGCGCGTCGGTGACGGCCTTATAGCTGATCTCCAGGGCGTTGTCCTCGGAGAGCGAATACCGGACCTCCAGATCCACGTTTCCCGGGAAACCCTCTTCCATAGACGGACTGTGATAGCAAAGCACCAGCGATCCGTCGGACAGGGAAGTCCGAAAGATTTTTTTATTGAATATGCCGTGAACGTGATTTTCTTCGCCGGGCGTTTTTTCAAGCGCGTATTCCTTGCCGTCCAGCACGAAACGGGCGTTTCCGATCCGGTTGGTACAGCGCCCTACCACCGCGCCGTAATAACAGGTCCCGCCTTCGTAGCCCGCCACGGTATCGTACCCGAGGACTACGTCCGTGGGCGTACCGCTTTTATCCGGCACAAAAACGCTCTGCACCGTTGCGCCGAGATCGAGAACGGTGACGAGCATCCCGTTTTCGTTGCGCATATCAAAAGCCGTTACCTTCTGACCTGCTTTCGTATTACCGAACTCTCTTGATTGAATCGTTGTCATAATCTAGCAACCCCCTGATCGTTATGAAACAACGGTCTGCCGCAACGATATGCGACAGACCTGTTTTTACAGAAAAAAGCGATTATTTGAATTTGGGAAGATCGGACTTCGCATCACAGATCGCGTCCAGATTATCCCAGTCGACACGGTCGTCCCAGCGGGAGTAGTATTCATGATCCTGTCTGCCGATCTCCCGGAGAACGTGGCAGGGATTCCCCACCGCCAGCGTGTTCTCGGGAATGTCCCGGGTGACGATGCTGCCCGCGCCGATCACGGAATTTCTGCCGATGCGTACCCCCGGCAGAATGATGACTCCCGCGCCGATCCAGACGTTTTCTTCTATGTAGACGTCCCGGTTATACTGCATTTCATAGCGTCTGAGTTCCGGATCCATAGGATGATTCGCCGTGGTCACGATAACGTTGGGACCGAACAGGACCCGGCTTCCTATGCTTTTCGCACAATTCTTGACTTTAATCCATCAATAGATTATAATAGGGACGCAAACACTTGTCAACTCCACAGGGCGTGGAGTTGACAGAAAAGGAGTATTTGTTTATGGCAATTTCGGAAGATCACCGCCGCCGACTCATGGCAAACAACGCGGAATCCAACCGGGAAGCGAGAAGATGTATCCAAGGCGCTCTGGTCAACCTTTTACAGACGAAGCGGTATGAAAGCATCCGTATGACGGATATTATCCGGAAGTCAGGGGTCTCCCGTGCGTGCGTCTACAAGAATTACAAAAGTAAGGACGAGATCATGCGGGATCTCTACGTCAAGCCGATGGAAGAAGCGTTCGCCGCGACCAACGGCTCCCTTGAAGCCATCATAGACTGGCTGTTTCAAACGGCGTTCCAACACAAAAAATCCATTCAGACACTGATCGACGCGGAGCTTTCCCATGACCTGCTCGCCATTTTGAACGAACGCTCCGAAAGCGCGTCCGGATCCTTTTACGCGTTGCTTTGGAACGGGATGCTCCACAACTCCGTGATCGAATGGGTGAAATCCGGCACGGACGAGTCCGCGGAAAGTGCGGCGGCGCGGCTGAAGGCGGATCTTCTTAAGCTCGCTGCTTCCATCGGAGACAGTCTGCTTGCCGGGGGGCGGGACAGCCGTCCGACGTAAGCGGATGGCGGCAGTGCCGGGCTCCTGTCAGTATGCCTTTGACAGAGGCGCAATTCTATGATATCTTGTTTATAATTGGAAACGATCCGAGCGCGAAGCGCCGTATATTTGAAAGGGTCAAAGATGAAAATGAGAAAAAGCGTTGTTTGTCTGTTGTTGGCGGGGCTGATGCTCCTGCACGCCTGTGTCGGCTTTTTGCCGGAGGTCCGGGCGGAGTCCTATATGAGCAACAAGACGGAAATACCGGTGGATCTGGAGGTCTCCGGCGCCGAAGCGCTGTGCCAGACCCGGGACGGTTACGTCTGGATCGCCCAGTATTCCGGATTGACCCGGTATGATTCCAGAGATTTCGTGACGTACAAAAGCTTTTCCTTCGACGGGAAGGAGTACCCCGTCATCAACGTCCGGGCGCTGGCAGCCAAGGAGAATACACTTTACGTCGCCACCTCCGAGCAGGTCTACGTGCATAAGGACAACCACTTTGAGCCGCTGGTGATGGACGCCGGCGTGATCACCGACCTTGTTCTGGATGCACAGAAGGATCTGTTGTATATCTCCACGCAGAACAACGGGGGGATCATTTACGACGTCGCCGCCGGTACGAAAAGCATCATACCGGGAACGGAAGGGAAGATGGTCCGCGATATTGCCCTTGATCCCGCGGGCACTACGTTTTTCTATCAAACGGATGAGGGCATCTTTGATAAGGACGGGAAGAGCATTCTTCTCAATTCCAGAGTCCTGGAGATCTACGCCGCGGAGAGCACGCTGTATATGGCGGAGGACAGCGGCGTCATTCACCGGTACGATATAAAGACTGCTGCCGCGCTGGGCGATCTTATCGTTCCCGATCAGGTCAACAAAATGCTGTATTCCGAAGCGGAGCGGATCCTCTTCGTCGCCTGTG
>JAGDAA010000182.1 GCA_017959745.1 Clostridia bacterium | reverse complement strand
CCCTGGCGGAGGAGCTTTTCCAAAACGGCGGCACGGCGCGGGACGCCATCGAGCGCATTCTCGCCCGTCCCGATAATCAGCTGAAGAAGAACGAACTGAAAAACGCCTCTCTCCGCTTAAAGGAGATCTTCGGCGAACCATGAGACAGGAGCCGAAACGTATGTTTGATCCGAAGCCGACCCGCTACCCCTTCCCGGAATATACCGACCGCCATTACCTGGTGGTCAAGAAGAACGACGGGACGGTATTTGACGAGAACTATCCGTTCTTTGACGATTCCTTTCCCGCCCGGGCGAAGCGCTTTCTGACGCGGATCCTTTTGTTTATCCTTGTATTCCCCGTGAACCGCGTCCGTCTGGGGCTTGTCATCCGGGGCAAAAAGAACGTGAAAAAGAACCGGGATCTCTTAAAGGGCGGCGTGATCTCCTGCGCCAACCACGTGCATCTGTGGGACTACATCTGCGTTATGGAAGCGGTATGGCCCTTCAAACCGGACGTTCTGGTATGGGCGCCCAACATCCGCGGGGAAAACGGCAGGATGATGCGTTCCGTAGGGGGCGTGCCCATTCCCGACGCCGGTCACCGGGCGACACGCGCCTACGGCGCGGCGATCCGAAAGTACCTGGCATCGGGCGGCTGGCTCCACCTTTACCCGGAGGGAAGTATGTGGGAATTCTATGCCCCCATACGCCCCTTCAAAAACGGCGTCGGCTATCTGGCGGTGCAGAACGGCAAGCCCGTTCTGCCCATGGGCTTTTCCTATCGAAAGCCGGGATGGATCCGGAAAAAGGTCTTCCGTCAGCAGGCGACGTTCACCCTCACCGTGGGGGAACCCGTCTTTCCCGATCCGGACCTGCCGAAGCGGGAACGGGAGGAAGATCTTGTCAGAAGATGCCACGAAGCGGTCTGCCGCCTGGCGGGAATCGAGCCGGAGGAAAACCTCTATCCGCCTCTCTTCGACCGGACAAAGCGCGTCGACTACTATGAGCGTTGACAAAAACACCCTGCCGCCGGCAGGGTGTTTTTTCGTCCGCGCCCGGCGGCGCGGCGGATTTTACCGGACACACGGTTATTTCTCATTAGGATATTATTATTTAGCATTAAATAAGTAATGATTTACCTCCGAAATCTTGACGGCGCTTCCCCGGAATGGTATCATCGGAATGGATAAGAGCGCGGCAAGCGCCAAATGAAAAAGGGGTGAAAAGATTTGAGTGAATTGAAACGGACGGTACTCTACAACGAGCACCTCGCCGCCGGCGCCACCATGGTGGATTTCGGCGGTTGGGATATGCCCATCCAGTATCCCGCCGGGATCGTGGCGGAGCATCTGTTCACGCGGAGCGCGTGCGGGCTGTTTGACGTTTCCCATATGGGCAGACTGCTGGTGGAAGGTCCTCAGCGCGTGGCGTTTCTGCAATACGCCCTGACCAGCAACGTGGAGGCGCTGACTCTGAACCGCGCCCAGTATTGTATGATCCCCAACGAGCGGGGCGGCGCGGTGGACGACGCCTACCTGTATATGTTCGAGGAAGACCGGTTCCTGCTGGTGGTCAACGCCTCCAACAAGGACAAGGACTTGAAGCACCTGCTTCCCATCGCGGAAAAATTTGACGTGACGATCAGAGATATTTCCGACGAATACGCCGCCATCGCCGTGCAGGGTCCCCTGAGCCGGAAGCTCCTGGAGGAACTGAACGGCGGCAAGGAGCTTACCGAGCCGAAGAAGAACGCCTGCGGAACGGTTATGCTGGAGGGACACGAAGCCCGGCTGTCCACCACCGGCTACACCGGCGAGCCCATCGGATACGAAGTATATATGAAGAACGCGGACGCCGTCTGGCTCTGGAAGCGCCTGGGAGAAATGGGCGCGAAGCCCGCCGGTCTCGGCGCCCGGGACACCCTGCGTCTGGAGTCCTGTATGCCCCTGTACGGGCACGAACTGGGAACCGACCACGACGGCAAGGAGATCCCCATCTTCGCCGTGCCTCTGGCAAAATTCGCCGTGAGCTTTCTGGACAGCAAGGGCGATTTTGTCGGAAAAGCGCCCCTTCAGAAGCAGTTTGAGACCTATACCCGCATCCAGGCGGGCGATTTCAGCGATATCAGCCTGATCCCCCGGCGTGTGATGCCCATCTGCCTGGTGGACCGGGGCGTCATCCGGGGCGGTATGACCGTCTACAAGGACGGGAAGGAAGTGGGCTGGATCACCTCCGGCACCATGATCCCCTACTATGATTTTGAAGAGGAGTTCAGCACCGAAAAGGTCGCCCGGCGCTCCATCGGGCTGGCATATCTGGATACCCCCGTTCAGCGGGGGGATTTCGTGGAGGTGGACGTGCGCGGCAAGCGGCTGCGGGCAGTCATCCCCGCCTCCCATATGAACGGCAGGACGCCTCCCTACGCGCGTCCCATCGTCTGGAAGGAAGAGAAATAAACCCGGTTATTTACGGAAAACAGACTTGAAAATACACATTTTTTTACGGAGGTATTTAGTATGAACATCCCGAAGGAACTCAAGTATTCCAACGACCACGAGTGGGTCAAATTTGAAGGCGATACCGCCATCATCGGCATCAGCGACTTCGCCCAGGATTCCCTGGGGGACATCGTTTTCATCAACCTGCCCGCCGAGGGTGACCAGGTCACCGCGGGCGAAGTCTTCGGCGATATCGAATCCGTGAAGACCGTCTCCGATATGTCCTCCCCCGTTTCCGGCACCATCACCGCCGTGAACGAGGAACTGACCGACGCGCCGGAAAAGCTGAATGCCGATCCCTACGGCGCCTGGATCATCAAAGTGGAGAACGTGACGGAACAGAGCGATCTGATGGACGCCGACGCCTACGAAGCATTCTGCAAGGAGGCATAATAGATGGGAAGCTACGTGCCTTCCGCTCCCGGTGAGCGGAAGCAAATGCTCGACGCCATAGGGCTCAAGTCCTTCCGGGACCTCTACAAGGACGTTCCGAAGGAAATGATCCTGAAGGACGGGCTGAACCTCCCCGATGGTATGAGCGAAGTGGAAGCGCGCCGCGCCATGACCGGTATGGCGGATCAGAACACGGTGTTCTCCACCATCCTGCGGGGCGCGGGCGCCTACGACCACGTGATCCCCTCCATCGTGTCCTACAGTCCCGCCAAAGAGGAATTTCTGACGGCGTATACCCCCTACCAGGCGGAAATGAGCCAGGGTATCCTCCAATCCATTTTTGAATTCCAGACCGAAATGTGCGAACTGACCGGTATGGACGTTTCCAACGCCTCCGTGTACGACGGCGCCACCGCCGCGGCGGAAAGCGCCGCTATGTGCCGGGACAGAAAGCGCACCGTGACCCTGATCTCGGGATGCGCCCATCCGGACGTCATTCAGACCGTCCGCACCTACTGCTACGGCACGGGGCACGAACTGCGCGTGGTGCCCTGCAAGGACGGCAGGACCGACCTTGCCGCCTTGAAGGAAATGCTCACCGAGGACGTGGCGTCCTTCTATGTGCAGCAGCCCAATTTCTTCGGGCTTTTTGAAGACGCGGAAGCCCTGGGCGAAGCGGTACACGCCGCGGGCGCTCTCTACGTGATGGGGTGCAATCCCATCGCCCTGGGTATTATGAAGACGCCCCGGGACTGCGGCGCGGACATTGCCGTGGGCGAAGCGCAGCCCCTGGGGCCGCCCCTGGGCTACGGCGGCCCCTACCTGGGCTATATGACCGCCACCGCGAAGCTGATGCGCAAGCTCCCCGGCCGCATCGTGGGACAGACCGTGGACGCCAAGGGCGACCGCGCGTTCGTTCTGGCACTGCAGGCGCGGGAACAGCATATCCGCCGTGAAAAGGCAAGCTCCAACATCTGCTCTAACGAGGCGCTCTGCGCCTTTACCGCCGGTCTGTACCTGGCGGTGATGGGGGCGAAGGGCCTGGCGGAAGCGGCGACCCAATCTATGAGCAAAGCCCATTACCTGGCGGAGGAATTGTGCAAGATCCCCGGCGTCTCTATGAGATTTGAGGGTGAATTCTTCCACGAATTCGTCACCGTGATGCCCCGCGCCGACGAAGTTCTTGCCGCTCTGGAAGCCAACGGGATCTTGGGCGGTCTCCCCATTGAGGAGGGCGTTTTGTGGTGCGCCACCGAGAAGGTTTCCAAAGCCCAGCTCGACAAAGCCGTCTCTCTGGTAAAGGAGGTGCTGGCAAAATGAAACTGATCTTTGAAAGAAGCGTCCCCGGACGCAAGTGCGACATTCTGCCCGCCTGCGACGTGAAGACCGTATCCCTGCCCGCGGGCCTCGCCCGCAGGGAGGCGCCTACACTTCCCGAAATGGCGGAAGTGGATATTTCCCGGCACTATACCGAACTGTGCAAAAACGTGCACGGCGTGAACTCCGGCTTCTATCCCCTGGGTTCCTGCACCATGAAGTACAACCCCCGCATCGACGAAGAGATGGCTTCCCTGCCCGGCTTCACCGGCATCCATCCCCTCTCCCCCGCGGACAGTGTCCGGGGCTGCCGGGCGGTGCTGGATACCGCGCAAAAGTATCTCTGCGAGATCTTCGGAATGGCGGACTGCACCTTCCAGCCGGCGGCGGGCGCCCACGGAGAATTCACCGGCGTGCTTCTGATCAAGAAATATCACGAGAGCCGGGGCGAAGCGCAGAAGCGCACCAAGATCATCGTGCCCGATTCCGCCCACGGAACCAACCCCGCCACCGCCAGTATGTGCGGTTATACGGTGGTGAACGTGGCTTCCGCCCCCGACGGATGCGTGGACCTGGAAGCCCTGAAAGCCGTTCTGGGCGAGGATACCGCGGGGCTGATGCTCACCAACCCCAACACCGTGGGGATCTTCGACGAGAACATCCTGGAGATCACCCGTCTGGTCCACGAAGCGGGCGGTCTGTGCTATTATGACGGCGCCAACCTCAACGCGGTCATGGGCATTGTCCGGCCCGGGGATATGGGCTTTGACTGCATCCACTCCAACCTGCACAAGACCTTCGCCACCCCTCACGGCGGCGGCGGTCCCGGCGCGGGCGTGGTGGGCTGCAAGGATTTCCTGGCGCCCTTCCTGCCCAAGTCCGCCCTGATGGACGGCAAAGACGCCCTGCAGGTGCGTTCCTTCGCCGGGACCTTCCTGGTGGTGGTAAAAGCCCTGACCTATATCCTGACCTTGGGCAAAGAGGGCATCCCCGAAGCGGCGGAGAACGCGGTGCTCAACGCCAACTACCTGATGCAAAAGATCAAAGGCACCTTCAAACCCGCCTTTGACCGGATCTGTATGCATGAATTCGTCCTGGATCTCAGCGATTTCAAGAAGGAAACGGGCGTTTCCGCTCTGGACGTCGCCAAGACCCTCATCGACTACGGGATGCACCCCCCCACCATGTACTTCCCGCTCATCGTCCACGAGGCGCTGATGCTGGAGCCCACGGAAACGGAGAATAAGGAGAATCTCGACGCTGCCGCCGAGGTCTTCCGGAAGCTCTACAAATTGGGCTTTGAGGACCCGGAATATATGCACGCCGCGCCTCACCACGCCCAGATCGCCCGTCCCGACGAGGTACAGGCGTCCCGGAACCCCGTGGTCCGCTGGGCAAAAGCGTAACCCCTGTTTCCAACAGAAAAAGAGCATCGCGTACGCGATGCTCTTTTTCTGTTGGGTGGGATAAATCAGTCCAGCTTGGGACCGGCGGCGACGAGGGCTTTGCCGTCGGCGTTGGTCTCGTACTTCTTGAAGTTCTTGATGAAGCGGGACGCCAGGTCCTTCGCCTTGTTCTCCCACTCCGCGGGATCGGCGTAGGTATCCCGGGGATCCAGGATCTTGGGGTCCACGCCGGGCAGGGCGGTGGGAACCTCAAAGCCGAAGTAAGGCATCATCTTGGTGGGGGCATTCAGAATATCCCCGCCTAAGATGGCGTCGATGATGCCCCGGGTGTCCTTGAT
>JAGDAA010000181.1 GCA_017959745.1 Clostridia bacterium | reverse complement strand
CCATCAAAGGCAGGTCCATATCCCTGTGACTGCCGTTGTTGTTTTCATCCACCAGCCCCGGCTTCGGCGTGACGTGTACCTCCCGGATCAGAGCGTTTGTCGCTTTCTCCCCGAGCCTTTCGGCGTCCCGTTCGACGAGATAACCGCGTATCAACGCCCCGGCTTTTTCGGTCAGCGCCTTGTAGGAATGCCGCTGTCCCGCGCCGCACGCTCGCCCCGGTTTCCCGCAGATAAGACACTTCCGCTCCGGAAAACCCAGCCCGGTCCGGGAGAGGGAAGTCCCCTCCGTCCCGATCACGTCCAGATCCAGCAGCCGCCCCGCCGGGCGGCTTTCCTCTATCGCCACACAGATCCGCTTGATCTCTCCGGCGTCCCCCCGGAGTGCGGCAAGATATTCCGGGCCCGTTTTCGGATAGCGCGCCTCCTCTTTGACGATCTTCCCGCCAAGCGCCTCCCTTATCCGATCGAGCCACACCGCGAAAAAACGCCGGATCGCGGGGCTGTCCTTTATGTCCCCGGGGGTGTTCAGGGTAAAGGAAAGCAGGGGAAGCCCGTGAGAGAGCATTTCCCCCTGCCGCCGCGCCCGGTCCTCCCGGGCGGCGAGTATCTCATCCAAAGTGACCCGGCTACTCAATAGTGGATCACGTCCTTTTCTTTGTCCAGCGCCTCTAAAACGGGCGCGGCTTCTTCGGATTGGAAGTATCGCCATGTGCTTTCCGGCACAAGCCTTTCCACCGTTTCAAAATCTTTTTTCTGCAGCGCCCGCCGGACGGCGCTCGCCGAAATGACCTCTCCTTCCGCTTCCAGCCGGGGGATCACACGGCATCCGATCCCCGCCGCGGGCAGAAAGGTTTGCATCATGTCGTTATAGATCCCCGTCACATAGCTTTTCGGCTCCTCCCCCAGATAGCGGCGGGCGATCCCCAGGGCTTTCGCGATCCGGATAAAGAGCGCCGTGTCGAGGGCGGCGTGGGCGCGTATGGCGTCGTTTTCGCTTTTCAGAAAATAGGAGGGGAAGGTGGCGCGGCTGACGATATAGGGTCCCCCCGGGACCACCGTCACGTTTTTCAGATCGCTCAAGCCCTCCCGTACCAGACGGAGTCTCACGTCGAAGGGAATGGCGCCGTTTTCCTCCTGCACCGCGAAGACCAGAACGCCCTCGCTTTCCCTTGCCGCCTGTTCCGCGAGAAATCTGTGTCCCCGGGTAAAGGGATTGGCGTTCATCACCACGGCGGCGTCCGCTCCCTTCGGGACCGTCTCCAGCCAGCTTTCAAAGCCCCGGGCGTGGTTTTCCATAAAGACGGCGTCCGCCGTTTCCGCCAGAGTATGAAAGCCCAATTCTGTCATCAGGGACGTGTTTTCGGGCTTGGTGATCAAAAAACAGTTTCCCGTGACGCGGGTGAGGAGAAAGCTCGCCATTCGCACCATCAGGCCCTCCCCCCGGTGCTTTCCGTCCACCGCCAGACAGCGCAGGGTATTCCCGAAGCGGCTGCCCGCGGCGAGGACGTTCTCGTCCTCATCCACCAGCACGTAGCTTTCGTCCAGATGAGGATCCAACCGGATCCCCTCCCGGATCAAAAGCGCCTCCATTTCCTTCCGGAGCCGTGTCTCCTTTGCCGTAACGGGCAGTATGGTCGTGTTCATGCCATCTCCTTACAACTTTGAAACGCGCGTTCAGCCGTTTTTTCCAGATCCTCAAAAGCGTTCTTTTCGGCTTCCTCCGGGGAAACCGGCGCCGGGTGTACCCCGAATACCGCCCGGAGCCCCGCCTGCCGCCAAACTGTGTCGGGACAGTCCACCACGCCCGCCGCGGCGATCACCGGCACGCTCTTCGCCCGCCGGACCACCCCCGAAACGGCTTTCCCCGTAAAGGTCTGTTCGTCCAGTTTTCCTTCTCCCGTCACGATCAGATCCGCCCCTGCGAAGGCGGCGTCGGCGCCAATGGCGTCCAGGACCGCCTCGATCCCCGGGACGATCTTTCCTCCGAAAAGGGCGGTCATCCCGGCGCCCAGTCCCCCCGCGGCGCCCGCGCCGGGCAGGAAAGATACTCCGGGACAGATCCCGTCATAGATCGCGCCCAGGTGCCGCAGACCCCGGTCCAACAGCGCCACCTGCGCCGGGCTTGCCCCCTTTTGCGGGGCGAAAACGTATGCCGCGCCGTCTTTCCCGTACAGGGGTGCCTTTACGTCGCAGAGTAAAACAAATTCCGTTTCTTTTACCGCCGGCTCAATCCCGTTCGGATCGATCCCGGCAATCTGATCCAGCGTTCCTCCCGTGGGCAGGAACGCCCTTTCGCTTTCATCGTAAAAGCGCACGCCCAGGGCGCTGGCGGCGCCGGCGCCGCCGTCGGTGGTGCAACTGCCCCCCAGACCGATCAGGACCTTTCTCGCGCCGCTTTTTATCCCGTGGCGGATCATTTCCCCCACTCCGTATGTGGAGGCGCCCAGGGGATCCTCCCGCCCGCGGACCAGACCGAGCCCCGCCGCGCCTGCTGTTTCCACGACGGCGGTTCCGTCCGCCGTCAGAACGTAGGACGCCTTCACGGGATCCCCCAGAGGTCCCGTCACGGTGACTGCCGCCCGGCGGCTTCCCGGCAGAGCGGCAAAGCAGTCCGTCGTACCTTCGCCCCCGTCCGCCAGAGGGAGACACAGGATCTCGGCGGCGGGGAAGACCCGTCCGGCAGCCGCGGCGATGGCGCGGCAGACCTCCCCGGCGCTCAGCGTTCCCTTGAAGGAATCCGGCGCGATCACGATCTTTTTCACCCGGTGGCGTCCCCCTTCTTCTTTTTACTACAGTATAACACCCTTTTTTTCCATTTTCAACGAAGAAAAAAATCTGTTATAGTAGTTATTTGAAAAAAGTAGTATTAAGACAGTAAAAACCTCTTGCTTTTTTTGAAATAAAGTTTATAATTTAAGGCGAAAGATGCGGAATTGCTTTCTGGAGGAAAACGCGATGAATTATTTTGATTTAACCGGGCAAGTCGCCATCGTCACCGGATGCTCCACGGGTCTGGGGGTCCAGATGGCAAGGGCGTTGGCAAGCCAGGGCGCCGCCATCGTCGCCGCCGCCCGCCGGCAGAATCTCATCGACGAGGTGACGCAAAGCATCGAAAAGGATTTCGGCGTACCCACCCTCGCCTGCAAGTGCGACATCACCGATACCAATCAGGTGGAAGCTATGGTGGACGCCGTTCTGGCAAAATTCGGACGCGTTGACATCCTGGTCAACAACGCCGGCACCGGCGCCGTGGCGCCCGCCGAGGACATCTCCGACGACCAGTTTGACTGGGAGATGAACGTGGACCTCTTCGGCTCCTTCCGGGTGGCTCGCGCCGTGGCGAAGAAAGCGATGATCCCCGCCAAATACGGGCGCGTCATCAACATCGCCTCCATGTACGGCCTCGTGGGCAACAAGATCGCCGGCTCCGCGCCCTACCACGCGGCGAAGGGCGGCCTGGTCAATCTCACCCGTGCGCTGGCGGCGGAATGGGGCAAGTACGGGATCACCGTCAACGCCATCTGCCCCGGCTATTTCTATACCGACCTCACCCGGGACACCTTAAATTCCGATTTCTTCCGGCAGAACGCGGTCACCATGATCCCCGAGGAGCGCTACGGAGAAGAAGGGGAACTGGATACGGCGACGTTGTTCTTTGCTTCCCCCAAGTCCGCTTACGTCACCGGCACGGCGCTGCCCGTGGACGGCGGCTACACCGCGATGTAACATAAGATCCTCTTGTCATACATACATTGAACAGGGCAAGTTGTTGCCCTGTTTTTTTGTATGGGGAGGGGAAGTATGAGCGCGCTTTCAGAGTTTGCCGAAAGGATCAATACCGCCCTCAACGCCTTTGCCTGGGGAAAGGGGATGCTTGTCCTTCTCACGGGATGCGGCGTTTGGATCACTCTTCGCACCCGCTTCATTCAGCTGCGCGCCTTTCCCGCCGCCCTGCGCCTGTGCCGGGACGCCCTTGTCTCCCGGCGGGACGACGGCAAGAACCTCTCCTCCTTTCAGGCGTTTTCCACCGCCCTGGCGGGGAGCGTGGGCACCGGCAATATCGCCGGGGTCACACTGGCTCTTTTCACCGGAGGACCCGGCGCCGTTTTCTGGATGTGGCTCTCCGCCTTCTTCGGAATGGCGACCAAATACGCCGAGATCGCCCTGTCGGTGAAATACCGGGTCCGGGACGGGTCCGGCAGATACCGGGGCGGCGCCATGTACTATATCGTCGGCGGACTGGGCGGCGCCTGGCGTTGGCTGGCGGAGGCCTTCGCCCTCTTCGGCGGACTGGCGTGCTTCGGTATCGGCAATATCGCCCAGAGCTGTGAGATCGCCGCCGCCGCGAAGGAGCTTCTGGGATGGCGCCCCGCCCTCACCGGCGCGATCCTGGCGGCGCTCACGGCGCTGGTGATCCTGGGCGGCGCCCGGCGGGTGGGCAGGATTACCGCCCGGGTCGTCCCCTTTATGGGGCTTCTGTATCTGTTGACGGGGCTCGCGGTCATCGCCCTGCGCGCCTCCCTCGTCCCCGCCGCCTTCGCCGCCATCTTCCGGGGCGCCTTCTCCCCCACGGCGGCGGGCGGCGGGATCGCCGGCTACGGTCTGCGGGAAGCTGTTCGTCACGGCGTGTCCCGGGGCGTCTTTTCCAACGAGGCGGGTCTCGGCTCCGCTCCCTTTGCCCACGGGGCGTCCGCCGCTGCCTCCCCCGCGAAGGAGGGATTGTGGGGCATCCTGGAAGTCTTCGCGGATACCTTTGTGATCTGCACCGTCACCGCCCTGACGGTCCTCCTCTCCGGAGTCCTTGACCTTCCGAGCGGTCTGGATGCCTTCCCCTCCCCCGGCGCGGCGGCGGTGGCAGCCTTCGACAGCATCCTCCCCGGCGGCGCCGGCGGCGTGATCCTCCGCGTCTGCCTCCTCTTTTTCGCCTTTTCCACCATCTTGAGCTGGAGCCTTTACGGGGAAGCCTGCTGGCGCTTTCTCCTGGGTGAGAGCGCCTTCGTGAAAGGACTTTTCCGCGCCCTCTTCATCGCCGTCTGCTTCCTGGGCGCCATCGGCTCCGGCAGTTTTCTCTGGACCCTTTCCGATACCCTCAACGGATTGATGGCGATCCCCAATCTTGTCGCTCTCATCCCCCTCTCCGGAGAGGTCGCCCGCCTGTGCCCCTCACCGTCCCCAAAAAAAGGAACCGCGTAACGTATCGCGGTTCTTTTTTCTCTCGTTCGCTTTTTGCTTACAGCGACTCGGCAAACGCCGCCGCGTCCGGGAAGCGGCTTTCCGGATTCATCGCCGTGGCTTTTTGGACGATGCGCCTCGCCCGGGCGTTCCCGGTCAGGGTCTCACTGGGATGGTGGCCGGTGAGCATCACGTTCAGCACCACGCCCAGGGCGTACACGTCGCTTTGGGGCGAGCTTGCCCCCACGTATTGCTCCGGCGCCGCGTACCCCGTGGTGCCCAGCCGGTGGGTATCCGGCGTGCTTTTTGCCGCGCGACCGGTCTCCTGATCCACCAGGAACGCGCGTCCGTTCTTCAGAACGATGACGTTGGCGGGCTTTATGTCCCGGTGAACGAAGCCCGCCCGGTGCAGGGCGTTCAGCGCCTCACACAGATCCAGCAGTACGCTTTTGGCGCCTTTGTAGGAGAAACGCCCTTCCTCCATCATTTCGGCAAGGGAAGAGCCCTCGATCCATTCCTCCAGGACCACGCTGCCGTCCTCGCACCGGATCACGTCGTATACCGCGGGCAGCCCCGCCGCCCGGATTCCCTTCAGGTATTCGTAGGCGGGAACTTCTCCCGGATAACTTCGCAGGACTAAATCCCGCTCCAGCGCCCGGTGACGTAGCCGCAGAACCGTTTTGTCTTCCTTCCGGGACAGGGTGGAGACCACACCGTAGATCCCGCGAAGCACTTTTTCATATTCCGCCCGCGTCATGGGATCACGTCCTCCCCGAAGGTGAAATAGAAGAAATAATCCGTCAATTTTTCTCCATCCTCGTATCGCTCCCGGGTGAATTCAAAAAAGCGGTTATCCTCTCCGAATTCCGGAAAAGACGTGGTGCGGTAAAAGCTGGCGCGCCTGCTGTCGCCGGCGTCTTTGTAGGGATCCTCTCCGATTCCCAGACATTCCACCGGGCTGTAATCGGAAACGCTCATGGGGACCGGCAAAAGCTCGTAAGGGACGTAACCCGCGCCCGGCGGCGCCATCAGGTACTCGAAAAGCTTTTGATCGTCATATTCCCCCGTGGCGTTCACGTAAATAAAGCGGGAAAGGTGATCCGTCACATCCATCCGGGTCTGCGCGTCCTCGCCGCGCACCGCGTACAGGATCACCAGGACCGCCGTGCCGTCCAGCTTGAAACAGATCCGGGGCTTTTCGTTTTGGAAACGGCTGGGACAGGAGTATTCCACCCACCCGTTCCGGCTCTGCTCCTGGCTCAGCTCCCAGGGCTCCCAGCAATAGGAATCCTCGTCGCTGTCATACGCGACGGGATAAAGATAGGACCGTTCAAATCTGTTTTTATCGGCATAGATCCCGACCCGGGGATCGTCCGGGTCCGGCGCGAGGGATACGGATCCCTTCGCTCCCATTTCTTTCAGGAGCAGGTGCAGACCCGTCCCGCCCGCCGCTCCGATCAACAGAACGCCCGTCAGGATCAGACAGATCATCCGCAGGCGCTTTTTTCTTCTGCCGGAGGCAAGGGGCGTCAAGCGTTCCTTCGTATTCAGCTCCTTCATGCAGTATACGCAGAAGGAAGCGTCTTCCCGGATGGCGGCGCCGCAGAAGGGACAGCCTTTCATCAGCCCAGCGTCTCCTCCCCGTATTCGTACAGCAGATCGTTGATCCGTACCACGTCCATTCCCTGACATATCCCATAGATGATCGCGCAGTCAGATCCGTTCCTCGGATACAAGGGCGCGTAGCCTGTAGTTTTCAGAAGCTTCTGCACCTCGTCCAGACTGAGCTTCATGGCGACGGCGAGACACAACAGCTTTTCCCGTTTGGGACGCCGTTTCCCGTCAAAGATCTGATAGGCGTATACCTCAGACAGATTGGACGAGCGCACCACGTCTTTCTTCTGCAGACCCTTCTTTGCCAATAGCTCTTCCAGCGCCCGGGACAAATCCGTCTCCGCCCGTTCGTTTTGGTTTTCCCGATAGTAGCGGGTAAAATCCTCGCAGGTTTTCAGCTCCGCCAAAAGCTCGTCCGTGCTTTTCTTTTCCTGTTTGACCATGGCTCTCTCCTTTTTTGTCTTGATTTGAGTATACGACAAACCCTGTCCCAAAATCAACCCATTCCTCCATCTTTTTGCAATTTATGCGCCCCGCATAGGACAAAGCCGTATTCCTCCTGCTACAATGCAAAAAAACAACGGAGGTATTGATATGGCTGGTAAAAACGCGCCGGGCTTTTTCTTTGGGGGTCTGGCGGTGCTCTTGGTAGGCGTTTTGCTGTATTGGTTCGTAAACGTGTGGGTTGGCGTCTTTTTGACCTTGGGCGCGGAGCTATTGTTCCTGGCGCCCAGGACAATGGTGCAGAATGCCGTAAAAAAGGAAAATCCCGGTATGGAAAAAGCGGCGCTCCGGGCTAAGATCAAAGAAGCGCAGGCTGCGGAAAACGCCGCGGATCCCATGATGAAGCTTTGCTTTGTATTCGGGATCATTTCGTTCGTCGTTCTGATCGGTATGATCCTTTTGGGCTCCGTCATCGGCGCTATGTAAAGGAGGAAGAAAAAATGAGGACCTTGTTTTCTAATCCCGGAAAGAAACTGAAAACGCTTGCTTTGGTCATCTTTTGGATCGTGCTGGCTTTTTCCGTCATCGAAGGGATCGGTCTAATCTATATGGGCGTCAATTGGTATGAAACGTTCCACGACATAACTGCGTGGACCTACAAGACGCCCTTAATCATCGCCGGGATCCTGACACCGATTGTCGGCATCCTGATCGCCTGGCTTTCCTCGATTTTCCTGTATGCCTTCGGTCAGTTGTCGGAAGATACCGCCGCCATCCGCGCCGCGGCGGAAAAGGAGAAACAATGAAAAAAACTGTTTACATTTCAGTGATCCTCGCGCTGCTAATGGTCCTACCCCTACTCGCTTCCTGTAACAGCATCGGATCCAAAGATAATCAGATCAAAAGAGCTATAGCGAATATGTGGGCGGAAGAGGTTGGAAACGATCTTCCCGCTCCGGTGATTCAAGCGTCGGCGGCGACGAGCGGCTCAGGCTATAGTACCCTCGCGCTGTGCATGGACGCCGATGAGCCCGTTTTGATCCTGGTCAATACGTCGGATGGATCGGCGGAGGTTTTACCCACAAGACTCTACGTTCAGTGTATATATGAAGGGCTTTATGATGACGGTACGGATCCCGAAACACTTGTTCAAATCTTTGCCGACTGCTATGCGGAATACGGAGAAGACGCCTTCCTTAACATTTACGGGACCGGGTACCGCACGCTGCTGGACGGCGTCTGCCAATTGGGAACCCTGAAGCAGTGCAGGCAATATGTCCTCTCCGCAATGGTCAACGGAACGGAAAACGATGTGCTGTTCAAGAAAGGAAGCCCGAAGCTCGCTTGCGTGGTGACGACGACGGAGGGGATGAAGTACAACTGGAGCTCCGTCCCCGAAAACATCGCCAAGTATTACTACAATACGGATCGCAGTACCTATTACGCCCTTGAGCTGAATTTCGGCCCCGCCTACTCCGCCACGACGCAATACGTCGCTTACCCCGTCGTGATCGATCGGGATACGGAAGAGCTGACGGTCAGCGAGGATAAAAAGACTTTCGACTCTATGAGCGAAATGAAAAAAGCTCTCGGCGCGGAAGAGCTCGGGTAAGAAAAAAGAGGGCGGTCACGCCCTCTTGATCAATTCTTCAACGCCGCACCCCAGCGCCTCGCAGATCCGGTCCAGAACGAATCCGTCGTATCGCTTCACACGGTTTTTGTAATAATTATCTATGATCTGGTACTGGATCCCGGTCTTTTTCGCCAGTTCATACCGGGTCATTTTGCGCTTTTCCAACGCCTCCTCCAGCGTGATCCGAATCATATCTTCCTCCATGCCTGAAAACACAACTTCACGGGGCGCTTCGGCGCCCCTGCCGTGCTATACACCACTATTCTATAAAATATCCCCTCTCTTGACAATTCATCCAATTGGATATATACTTAAACAACTATATGCTTTGAGGGAGGACGATGAATTGGACAGTAGAGAAAATTGGTTATACGAAATCAATGCTGACAATTCCGCGCGATATGTCTTGGGTGAAAAGGGAAAGCGTATGCTCGTATGCCTCGGGATTAATCCAAGCAGCGCTACACCGGAAAAACTTGATAAAACCTCAATTAGTGTGAGAAGTATCGCCTCAAATAATCGGTATGACGGCTGGGTTATAATCAACCTCTATCCGGTCAGAGGAACCAACATTTCCAGTTTGCCTGATGAAATGGATCCAGAAGAAGTCAAGAAGAATGTGGCTGCAATAAAACGCCTAATTTGCACTGATGAAGTCGATATTTGGGCGGCATTCGGCGACTTGTTTTATAGTAAATCGTACTTTTTTAATTGCTTCAAAGAATTATTAGATGGGTTATCGAATGTGAAGGTCCACTGGAAAGCAACAAGGATAAACAGATCCGGTACGCCTAGGCATCCCTCACGTGAGAAGAATAGCGCGGTGCTCGTTCCGTTTGATATGGAGTCTTTTGTAAATAGTTTTTCATGACTATATGAAGGAAAGTGGCAGTTGAGTGAAAGAGGATGTAATCGAATGGAAAAACTACAATGTGAAGCATGTGGAGCAAACGATCTGGTTAAGGTCGACGATAACATCTACAGATGCACGTATTGCGGTACCAGCTTTTATTCGTCTGAATTGAAACAGCTTGGCGGGACAGAAATAGAAAAGATCCGTGAAACGGAACGCATAAAAAACACCATCCGTAATTCTGAACGTCTGTTAAGAGTAGGAAAAGCAGACAAAGCGCTTGAACTTTTGACTGACATTTTGATTATCGATGGAGATAATATTACTGCATTGATGTTGTGCGGAAAGTCCCTTTTGTATGATTCTTCTTTGGGCGATCAAAAAATGTTGCAGGCGCTGGAATACTATAAGGACGCAATTTCGGTAATTAATCAAGTTGAAGACGCTTCCCTATATGCGTTATTGATTGCCCACTTCTTGCTTGAAACGAAAAAGTCTTGTGAAGAGATTCGATCTTTTTTGCTTAATCAAGCGGAAGTAATAGCAAAGAGTTCTGTCCACCAAGGGCAAAGTGTTATTGAAACTGTCGGATCTGTAGCGCAGGCTGCCATCAATAAAAACTATGAACAAAAAGCTGTGAACGTTCATTTTTGCGCTCTATGTTCTGGCATATTAACCGCCATGGTGGAAAAAGAGTTGCCTGATCTTGGAGAAGAAAAAACTGTTTTTTTTGAAGTGTGCAACGATTTTCTCAACTATAAGAATGGTCTGGCTCTCAATGCTTTTGATTCGATTAGAATGGATAGAGAATTAATCTCGTCTCACCCTTCTTGGAAATGTTTTTTGGATTATCGAGAACAGAAACTGTCTTATGCAGAATCCGCCAAAGTAAACATTGAAAAAACGAATGTGGATAAACTATCTAAACAACTAACTGAAGCAAAAAAGAAAAGAACAGTGTCAATACTCATAATGGTAGGTGGATTGTTAGTAGCGTTGGTCGGTTTTTTGCTTTTAGCCAAT
>JAGDAA010000180.1 GCA_017959745.1 Clostridia bacterium | reverse complement strand
GAAGGGTTTTGCATTGCTTTGCACGGGGGCATGCCATAGCGTCCGAGGCGAGACAATCCACCGGCACCAGGGGACCTTCCGCGGCTTCGATGATCTCCCCGGCGGTGTAGCTTTCCGGCTTGCGGCTCAATTTGTATCCGCCGCCCTTGCCGCTCTCCCCGTGAACCAAGCCCTTGTCCACCAGATCTTTCATAATGATCTCCAGATATTTTTTGGAGATCTCCTGCCGCTCGGCAACGGTTTTCAAGGGAATGAAATCCCCCGTGTCGTGCTCCGCCAGGTCCAGCATGACCCGCAGGGCGTATCTGCCTTTTGTTGAAATCATAAGAGCATCACTCCGTTTGTTTGTTTCGCCTATTATACCACAGGGTAAATAGGTAAATCAAGACAAAAGTGATAAAAATAAGCGAAATCGAAAAAAACGGCGAATTACCTATTGACATAGTAGGCAAATAACGCTATACTGAAACCACGATCAAGGAGGCGCAAATGATGAGAATTTACGCGGACAACGCCGCGACGACGAAACTAAGTCCCGCGGCGCTCGCGGCGATGACGCCGTATCTGACGGAGTGCTTCGGCAACCCGTCCTCCCTGTACGGGGAAGGGCAGCGCGCCAAGGAAGCCGTGGAGGACGCGCGAATGCGCGTGGCGCGATGTATCCATGCCGCCCCCCGGGAGATCACCTTTACCTCCGGCGGCTCCGAGGCGGATAATCAGGCGATCCTCACCGCCGCCGCCATCGGCAGAAAAGCGGGGAAGCGGCATATCATTTCGGATCCCGTGGAGCATCACGCGGTCCTGCATACCTTAAAGGCTCTGGAGGAAGAGGGCTTTACGGTGGAGTACCTTCCCATGTATGAAAACGGGGTGGTGAAGGCCGAGGATCTGGATCAAATGATCCGGGACGATACCTGCCTTGTCACCGTAATGACCGCCAACAACGAGATCGGCACCATCCAGCCCGTCCGGGAATTGGGAGCGGTCTGCCGAATGCGCGGCGTCCTCTTCCATACCGACGCGGTCCAGGCGGTGGGACACGTGCCTTTGGACGTGGAGGCGGATATGATCGATCTGCTTTCCGCTTCCGCTCACAAGTTCCACGGCCCCAAGGGGACCGGCTTTCTCTTCACCCGCACCGGCATCCGGCTGGAGCCCCTCATCCGGGGCGGCGCCCAGGAACGGGGCAAGCGCGCGGGCACGGAAAACGTCGCCGGGATCGTGGGGATGGCGAAAGCGCTGGAAGACGCCGTCGCCTCCATGGACGAGAACGGGAAAAAGCTCACCGCCCTGCGGGACAGGCTCATCCGGGGGCTTTCCGAAATCCCCCATTCCGCTTTGAACGGCGATCCCGAAAAGCGGCTGCCCTCCAACGTGAACTTCTGCTTTGAGGGCATCGAGGGGGAATCTCTCCTTCTGTATCTGGACGACCACGGTGTCGCCGCCTCCTCCGGTTCCGCCTGTACCTCGGGGTCCCTGGACCCCAGCCACGTCCTTTTAGCCATCGGCAGACCCCACGACGTGGCGCACGGCTCCCTCCGGTTGTCCCTGGGGGAGGACGCCACCGAGGAAGAGGCGGACTACCTTATTGAGACAGTCAAGGAAGCGGTGAATTACCTGCGCAGCTTTTCCCCCGTCTGGCGGGATCTCCAAGCGGGCAAACGAATGTATATTTTGTGAGGCGAGAGTATGGCACTTTACAGTGAAAAGGTAATGGATCATTTCAGGAACCCCCGGAACGTGGGCGTCATCGAAAACGCCGACGGCGTAGGGGAAGTGGGCAACACCGTCTGCGGGGATATTATGAAGATCTATCTGAAGATCGACGGCGATATCATCACCGACGTGAAGTTTGAGACCTTCGGCTGCGCCAGCGCCATCGCTTCCAGCTCCATGGCGACGGAACTGATCAAGGGCAAGCCCGTGGCGGAAGCTATGGCGCTCACCAACAAAGCGGTGGCGGAAGCCCTGGACGGCCTGCCCGCCCACAAGATGCACTGTTCCGTTTTGGCGGAGGAAGCGATCCAGAACGCCTTAAACGACTATTACGAAAAACATCCCGATAGAAAACCATCTTGACAAAAGAAAGGAAAGGGTAGAAAATGGCTTATAAGTTTGAAACGTTGCAGCTCCACGTGGGGCAGGAAAAACCGGATCCCGCCACCGACGCGCGAGCGGTGCCGATTTATCAGACCACCAGTTACGTCTTTCGCGATTCCCAGCACGCCGCTGACCGCTTCGGCCTTGCCGACGCGGGCAACATCTACGGCAGACTTACCAACTCCACCCAGGGCGTCCTGGAGGAGCGCGTCGCCGCCCTGGAAGGGGGCGTGGCGGCTCTGGCGGTCGCCTCCGGCGCCGCCGCCATCACCTATACCATTCAGGCGCTGGCGTCCGCGGGGGATCATATCGTCGCCCAGGAGACCATCTACGGCGGCAGCTTTAACCTGCTGGAGAACACCCTGCCCCAGTACGGCATCAAGACCAGCTTTGTGGATATCCACGATCTTGACGCGGTGAAAGGTGCTATCCGTCCGAACACCAAGGCGATCTTCACGGAGACCATGGGCAATCCCAACAGCGACATTCCCGACATTGAGGCGCTGTCCGAGATCGCTCACGCCGCGGGCATCCCCCTGGTGATCGACAATACCTTCGGCACCCCCTCTCTCATCCGTCCCATCGAGCACGGCGCGGATATCGTGGTCCACTCCGCCACCAAGTTTTTAGGCGGTCACGGCACCTCCCTGGGGGGCGTCATCGTGGACAGCGGCAAGTTTGCCTGGACCCCGGAAAAGTATCCCGGGATCGCCGCTCCCAACCCCAGCTACCACGGCGTTTCCTTCACCGCGGCGGCGGGTCCGGCGGCGTTCGTCACCTACATCCGCGCCATCCTTCTGAGGGACACCGGTGCGGCGATCTCCCCCTTCAACGCGTTTTTGCTGCTGCAGGGCATCGAGACCCTGTCCCTGCGGGTGGAGCGTCACGCCGAAAACACCAAAAAGGTCCTGGAATACCTGGCAAAGCATCCCAAGGTGGCGAAGATCAATCATCCCGCCCTGCCGGAGCATCCTCAGCACGCCTTGTATCAGCGGTATTTTCCCAACGGCGGCGGCTCCATCTTCACCTTTGACGTGAAGGGCGGCAAGGAAGAGGCGTGGCGTTTCATCGACGCTTTGGAGATCTTCTCCCTCCTCGCCAACGTGGCGGACGTGAAGAGCCTGGTGATCCATCCGGCGTCCACCACCCACTCCCAGCTCACCGCGGAGGAACTGGAGGAACAGGGCATTCACGAAAGCACCATCCGCCTTTCCATCGGCACGGAACACATCGACGATATTATCGCCGACCTTGAAAAGGGCTTCGCGGCGATTTAACAGAAAAGGAGAAATACAATGACAAAAATCTATAAGAGCGCGACGGAACTCATCGGCAATACCCCCCTGGTGGAGATCGTCAACCTGGAAAAGAAAGCGGACCTGAAAGCTACGGTCCTGGTCAAATTGGAATACTTCAATCCCGCCGGATCCGTGAAGGACCGCATCGCCAACGCCATGATCGTTGACGCGGAAGAAAAGGGGCTCTTGAAACCCGGCTCCGTCATCATCGAGCCTACCTCCGGCAACACCGGTATCGGACTTGCCGCCATCGCCGCCGCCAAGGGGTACAGAGCCATTTTCACCATGCCCGAGACTATGAGCGTGGAGCGGCGGAACATCCTCAAGGCGTACGGCGCGGAGATCGTCCTCACCGAGGGCGCCAAGGGTATGAAGGGCGCCATCGCCAAAGCGGATGAATTGGCGAAGGAGATCGAGGGAGCTTTCATCCCCGGTCAGTTCGTCAACCCCGCCAACCCCGCCATCCACAAAGCCACCACCGGGCCCGAGATCTGGCGTGATACCGACGGCAAAGTGGATATCTTCGTGGCGGGCGTCGGCACCGGCGGCACCGTCACCGGCGTGGGCGAGTATTTGAAGGAGCAGAACCCCGCGGTGAAAATCGTCGCCGTGGAGCCGGACGCTTCCCCCGTTCTTTCCACGGGCGTGGGCGGGCCCCACAAGATCCAGGGCATCGGTGCCGGCTTCGTGCCGGATGTGCTGAATACCAAGATCTACGATGAGATCATTCGGGTGAAGAACGAAGACGCCGTCGAGACCGCCAAGTGCCTGGCACAGGCTGAGGGCATCTCCGTG
>JAGDAA010000179.1 GCA_017959745.1 Clostridia bacterium | reverse complement strand
TACATATAGCCCGGATAGCCCCGGCGGCCCGGGACTTCCTTCCGCGCCGCGGAGATCTCCCGCAGGGCGTCGGCATAGTTGGTGATATCCGTTAAGATGACCAGGACGTGCATTCCTTTGTCAAAGGCGAGATACTCCGCCGCGGTGAGCGCCATCTTGGGGGTGGCGATCCGCTCGATGGCGGGGTTGGACGCCAGATTCACGAACAGCACCGTCCGGTCGATGGCGCCGGTCTCCTTGAAGGAATTGACAAAATAGTCCGATTCCTCGAAGGTGATGCCCATGGCGGCGAAGACCACCGCAAACTGCTCGTCCTTGCCCAAAACCTTCGCCTGCCGGGCGATCTGCGCCGCAAGCCTCGCGTGGGGCAAGCCGGAGCCGGAGAAAATGGGCAGCTTCTGACCCCGCACCAGGGTATTCAGCCCGTCGATGGCGGAAATGCCCGTCTGGATGAATTCCTGGGGATATTTCCGGGCGGCGGGATTCATGGGGCGCCCGTTCACGTCCATGCGCTTGTCCGGCAGGATCTCGGGACCGCCGTCGATGGGGCGTCCCAGACCGTCGAACACTCTGCCCAGCATATCCTCGGAGACCGCCAGCTCCATCTGGCGCCCCAAGAAGCGGGCTTTGCTGTCCTCCAGGGCGATGCCCGTGGAGTCCTCAAAAAGCTGGACCAGGGCGTTTTCGCCGTTGATCTCCAGCACCCGGCAGCGCTTTTTGTCGCCGTTTGCCAGCTCGATCTCCCCCAGCTCGTTGTACGCGACGCCGGTGACGTTTTCAATGAGGATCAGAGGCCCGGCAACCTCCCGGATGGTCTTATATTCCTTGGGCATCCTTTACGCCTCCTTCCCCACAAGCGCCGCGATCTCCTTATGGATGAGCGACGAAACTTCGGTGAACTTCTCTTCGATCTTCTCTTCCGGGGTGAATTTGAAACGCCCGATGGCTTCCCGCACGGGCAGGGCGGAAAGCTGTTCGATATCCGCGCCCTTCAGCGCCGCTTCCAGCGCAACATCGTAGAAGGAAAGGACCAGTTCCATCATGAGAACCATTTTGCGGGTGGAGGCGTGGGTATCCACGGCATCGAAGGAATCCTGCTGGAGGAAATCCTCCCGGATGCTCCGGGCGGCTTCCATCTTCATCCGGTCCGGCACGGAAAGAGAATCCATGCCCACCAGCTTCACGATCTCGTCCAGCTTCGCCTCGTCCTGCAGAAGCGCCATCATCCTGCCCCGGTTTTTCATCCAGTTTTCGTCCGCGTGGGCGATAAACCAGGGGGCGAGGGTATCCAGATACAGAGAATAGCTCTTTAACCAGTTGATGGTGGGGAAGTGCCGCCGGTATGCCAGCTGAGCGTCCAGACCCCAGAACACCTTGACGATGCGCATGGTCGCCTGGCTCACCGGCTCGGAAATATCGCCGCCGGGGGGCGAGACCGCCCCGATGACGGACAGGGATCCCTCCCGGTCCTCCCCCGCCAGGGTCTTTACCTTGCCGGCGCGCTCGTAGAACTGCGCCAGCCGTGAGCCCAGATAGGCGGGATAGCCCTCTTCCCCGGGCATTTCCTCCAGACGCCCGGACATTTCCCGGAGCGCCTCCGCCCAGCGGGAGGTGGAATCCGCAAGCAGTACCACGGAATAGCCCATATCCCGGAAATATTCCCCGATGGTGATGCCCGTGTAGATGGACGCCTCCCGCGCCGCCACCGGCATATCGCTGGTGTTGGCGATGAGAACGGTCCGCTCCATCAGGGATCTGCCCGTCCGGGGATCGATCAGTTCGGGAAACTCGTTCAAAACGTCGGTCATTTCATTGCCCCGTTCCCCGCATCCGATGTAGACCACGATATCCGCCTGCGCCCATTTGGCGAGCTGATGCTGGTTCACGGTCTTGCCGGAGCCGAAGGGTCCCGGGATCGCCGCCACGCCGCCCTTCGCCAGGGGGAAGAGGCAGTCGATACAGCGCTGCCCGGTGATGAGGGGCTCCACGGGGGAGAGCTTCTCCCGGTAGGGGCGGCCCTTCCGGACCGGCCATTTCTGGGAGAGGGTCAATTCCTTCTTGCCGGTTTCGGTCTCCAGGACGCAGACCACGTCGTCCACGGTGAAATCTCCCTCGGTGATCTTAACGATCTTACCGGAAACGCCGTAGGGGACCATGATCTTGTGCAGGACCACGTCCGTTTCCTTGACGGTGCCGATCACGTCGCCGGTCACCACCTCGTCCCCGCTGTTCAGAAGGGGATCGAAGTGCCACTTCTTCGTCCGGTCCAGGGGGGAGACCTCCACGCCCCGGGCGAGATTGGTGCCGCAGATCTTCATGATCTCCTTCAAGGGACGCTGGATCCCGTCGTAGATGGATGAAATCAGACCCGGCCCCAGCTCCACGGACAGGGGGGCGCCGGTGGATACGCAGACCTCACCGGGATACAGCCCCGACGTTTCCTCGTACACCTGTACGCTGGAGCGGTTTTCGTGGATCTCGATGATCTCCCCGATGAGCCGTTCCTTTCCCACGCGCACCAGGTCGAACATATGCGCGTTCTCCATATTTTCCGCGACCACCAACGGCCCGCTGATTTTTCGGATCTCTCCCATATCGTTTCCTTTCGTTGTATGCGGATAAGCCGTCCGCATATAAGTTTGTCATTCTGAGGGCGCGCGCCCGAAGAAGCCCCTTCGGATTCGAAGTAAAAGCCGCGACACAACTCCGCCGTAGGCGCCCTTGCCGTCTCCCCAAGGGGAAGGCCGCGCACCGACGGCTGACGGCTGAAATCAAATCGCTTTGCGGAGCAAAGCTTCCTCGGCAAGCTATCCGCTGACGGCTGACGGCTGACGGCTGACGGCTATATCTTCGTTCCTACGGCTTTTTCAACGCTCTCTTCCACGCCCCGGCGGCCGGCGCCGGTGTTGCCGGACAGACCGGGAATGAGGATGATCGCCGGGATCGGCTCGCTCCGCCGCGCCCGGATCTCGTCTTCCAACAGGGCGCCGATCTTTTCCGTCACGTATAAAACGCCCACAGAGCCGTCACAGCAGCTTTTCAGGGCGGCGAGCGCCTCCTCCCGGCTCTCGCAGGGCAGGGTGTCAAAGCCCAGGGCGGCAAAGCCGTAGATGGAGAGGGCGTCTCCCAGAACAGCGATCCTATGCATAGGTCTCACGCATCCTTTCCCGAATGGCGTCCCTGCTTCTGCCGGCGTTTGCCGCGCTCATAAGGATCCGCACGTTTTTCAGTTCCGTCTCCCGCGCCAGGTAGTACGCCACGGGGAGATCGGGACCTTCCGCGGCGAATTTCGCCCGGGAGATCAGCGCCATGAGATCGTCCTCCATGGCCTTCTCCAGTCCG
The DNA here is from genome assembly GCA_017959745.1 of Clostridia bacterium. Taxonomy (GTDB): domain Bacteria; phylum Bacillota; class Clostridia; order Oscillospirales; family SIG627; genus RGIG5579. The sequence goes on along the minus strand of JAGDAA010000179.1, from coordinate 4,018 downwards.
GCGGCGTCCGTGTCCTCCGGCAGGTCCAGGCAGGTACGGATCAGGGCGAAAACCGCCTCTTCTCCCTCCGCCGCCCGGCGCGCCAGATCCCCGAGATCCAGCCCCGGCACCGGCGCCAGCGCGGCGCGGATCAGCGCCTCCCCGGCGTTTGCCGGCTCAAACGAAGCGCCACCCGCAGGTCGGTGTATAAAACGAATTTTTCCGTGTACGCCCGCGCCAGGTCCCCCGCCTTCTTTCCGGCTTCCAGAACGGCGAGGAGACAGCGGCGGTCCAGCTCCAGGTCCAGCTGCTGCCCGTTCCCCGTCTGGGTGAGGATCTCATAGCCCTCCCGGGCGTCCTCCCGCAAAAAGGGAGGCAGGGCGTCCCAGTCCTTGGCGGAGAGGGGCTCCCGCAAAAGCGCCGGGTCGTACAGGGCGGGCCGGCGGTACAGGCTTTTCCGTTCGCCGCCCCGGATCAGCCCTTTCAGGGCGACCTTCAGGTTGTGATAATCGTTGGGGAGCAGGCAGAAATCCAGAATGCTCCCGTCCGGCAGATAGGTCAAAAGTTCCTCGTACACCGCTTCCATCCGCCCGGAAAGCGCCTCGTCCGGGTCCGCGCTTTTCTCAAAGCCGGTAAAGCCCCGGTCCGCGAGCAGTCTTCTCCGCTCGCCCTCGTCGGCGTCCGCCAGGGTGAAGAAAAAGGCGCGGGTGAGCAGGCTGTTTTCCAGCGCCCGCACGCCGCCGGCGGCAAAGGCAAAAGAATCCTTCATGGGGCTACTCCTTCGCCGCGTCCCGGAAGATCATGTCCGCCAGGCGGTCCCGGATGGCGTCCCGGCGCTCCGCCGCCACGGCTTCAAAGGACAGGTCCACCTGGATCCTGCCGTAGGACACCAGCGCCCCCGTGGGGATGTCGGCGCTTTTCTTGGAGAGGGTCAAGTTCCTGCCGGGCAGGGCGGCGAGCCGCTGGGCGAAGGCGCCCCGGTCCAAAACGGGCCTGCCCGACGCCAGGAGCACTTCCCCGGGCGTCCCGTCCGTATTGCGCTCAATGAGGGACAGGACCAGTTCCGCGTAATCGTCCTCGGAGAGACGCGCCAGGGCGGCAAGCGCCTCGTCCACCGCGTCGGACAGGGCGCGGGACTTCACTTCCAGCGCCTTCTTCTTCCGCAGGGCGACGGCGGCGGAATTCGCCAGGGTCACGATTTTCCGCGCGTCCTTTTCCGCGTTTTCCCGGATGGCGGCGGCGTCCCGGGCGGTCTGTTCATCCGCCTCCGTTTTCAGCCGCAGAAGCGCCTCGTCCGTTTCCCGATCCAGGGCGATGGCTCGTTCCTCACCGTCCAGGCGGATCCGTTCCAGGATCTTGTCTAAATTCGTCATGTTTCTCAGATGTTGTAGATCAAAAGGATGGAGATCAGAAGGGACAGGATGGCGTAGGTTTCCACCATCGCCGCCATAATGACCGCTTTGCCGCTCTGGTCGGGCTTCTTCGCCACCAGGCCCACGCCCGCCACGGCGGTTTTGCCCTGATGGATGGCGGAGAAGAGACCGCCGAACGCCATGGGCAGACACGCGAAGAGATAGGCGGCGCCCTGGGCGGTGGTCAGGTCCAGCGGCGCGCCGCCGATGACGCCCACGCGGCTGAGCAGCAGGATCGCCACCAGGATGCCGTACAGCCCCTGGGTACCGGGGAGCAGCTGCAGGATCAGGACCTTGGAAAACTTGCCCGGGTCCTGGCTCACCAGGCCGTTGGCGGCTTCGCCCACGTTGCCCACCGCAACGGCGGAGCCGATGCCGGCGAGGAGAGCGGCAAGCGCCGCGCCGAGGATCGCGAGAGACATAGCGAGATTAATCATGGTAAATATTCTCCTTTTCAAACCGGAATGATTTTGTATCAGCTTTCAACGGGGCGAAGGCTCGTCCGCCGCCCTCATAAAACTTTCCGAAGAGCTCCACGAACTGGAGCCGGTCCGAATGTACGTAGGCGCCCAGCAGGTTGATCGCCAGGTTCGCCACGTGGACGGCGCTCCCCGCCACCACCAGAAGCACGGCTTTCAGCACCGGGTTGGGGGGCATCACGCAGATCATATTCACCACCCCGGCGATACAGCCGGTGGCGAGTCCCAGCGCCAAAAGGCGGGAGTAGGAGAGGATGTCCCCCAGCCAACCCGTGGCGGCGTTATACAGGGCGTACAGCCCGCCGAACAGGCGGGAGAAAAGCCCGCCGCTCCGCTTGGCGGTCAGCACCAGAAGCACCACCCCCGCCAGCATCACCGGCGTGCCGATGGCGCTCAGGACGGGAGGCACCGGGGTGAGGATGCTCGCCCCCAGGGGGGCGATGCCTAAAATGGTAAGATAGATGGGGACCGTTTCACACAGGGCGTCGAACTTCTTGCCCTCTTTCCAGAGCATCACGCCCTTCACGCCAACGCCCAGGAAGAGGTGCAGGATGCCCACGCCGAAGCAGAAGAGCAGAAGCCGGATGGGATCGTCGATGGGCTCAAACCACAGAGCGGTGGAGAAATCCCCGGACCCGAAGAAGTTTTTGCCGATGACCTGGGGCAGATCCCCCCACCAGGAGCCGAACAGGGCGCCCCAGATCAGGGTGGAGATGCCGCAGTTCCGGAAGAGGCGCATGGTGTTGCGCATATTCTCCTCCAGGGGGAATTTCGCCAGGACGAAGACGGTGAACAGCACCATCATCAGGCCGTAGCCCGCGTCGGAGAGCATCATCCCGAAGAGGACGTAGTAGGCGAACGCCATAATGGGAGAGGGATCGGGGTCCTTCTCCCCCGGCAGGGAATACATTTCCGTAATGCTTTCCAGGGGGGCGGCGAAGGCGTCGTTTTTCAGCAACACCGGCTCGTCGTCCTCGGGGGTCACGTCCGACAGCGTTACGAAGGCGCCGTGCTTTTCCTCAAATTCCGCCGCCAGCTTCTTTGCCCATTTGGCGGGGACGTAGCCCCGGAGGAACACGGTGGACTCGGTACAGCCCAGCTTTTCCAGGGCGCGGTATTTATCCATGCGCATCCGGAGAAAATCCATGAGGAAGACCACTTCCTCCCGATGCTCCCCGGCGCATGCCGCCAGGGCTTTTTTCTTCTCCCGGATCATTTCCCGGGTCTTAGCCTCCTCCTCGTTCAGAAGGGAAAGCTCCTGTTGCGCGTTGTGATCCCGGGGCAGAAGGACCGGGGCGAAATCCAGCTCCCGCAGGGCTTCCTCCGCCTTCTCCCGGTCGGCTTTCAACAGGGTGATCGCCGCGCTGGTCTGTCCCTTGACGCTGTTGACCACCGCCGCCTGAACGGGGACGCCCGCCGCCTCGCTCACCGCTTCGGTCAGGGAGTCTTCCGTATAGGACCGGGGCAGAAGCCCCGTGAGGGTGACGGTCTTTTTGGTGGAAAGCTCCTTTCCGCCGTAGGGAAACTCCGCCCAGGGCAGGAGCTGATCCCGCCGCAGGGAGATCTGCCCCGCGGTCTGCTCCAAATCCTTCAGCGCCTTTTCCTCCTCGATCACCCGGTAACACAGGTTCTGGGTGGCGCCGGTCCCCTCCTTCTTCTCCGCGAAAGCGGCGGTGGAGAGGGGGGCGCGGCCCCGCAGGGCGGCGAAGAGGGAGCTTTTCGGCGCCCGCGCCTGATCCAGGATCGCCAGGGCGGCGCCGGCGGAAGCGAGGTTCTTCTCAAAAATGGCGACGCTTCCGGCGGTTTCCAGCTTGATCAATTCGGGAGACGTCACGTTTTCCAGCTCCACAACGCCCCGGCGCTGCAGCCGTTCAATGATCTGCTTGCCGTCGGCGAGCAGGCCTATGATCTCGATCTTTGTCATGGGCACCTTTGCCACGTTTGTCTCCCCCCTTTCGAGAATGAAATGAAGAATGAAGAATGATGGTTGAAAACGGTCCGCGAAGCGGACGGTTTTCTTCCGTTTCACTTACGGGTTGAAGGTTTTGTTATTTCCGGATCTCCTCCAGGACGACGGTCAAAATGTCGTTGCTCCGGGACGCCGCCATGGTGGACAGGACCCGCCCGGTCTTCTCCGCCTCCGCCCGG
>JAGDAA010000178.1 GCA_017959745.1 Clostridia bacterium | reverse complement strand
TGCGGCAGCGTGGTTATTCCGTCTTTCAATCAGCGCACCGGGACCTACCTCTGGGAGATCGAGGAAACGATCCTTCTGCCCTCTCATATCACCGTCACGCTGGATAACGCCCATTTGCGTATGGCAGACGGTGTTTTCTGCCAGATGTTTCGGAACGCCAACGCCTTTGAGGAGATCGGCAGAACGCCCGAGGGGCTTCAGGAGGATATCGTCCTCCGGGGCGTGGGACGCGCCGTTCTGGACGGAGGCAAGCACAACGGTCTGCGGGAAAAAACGTCCCTGCAGGACGGAATGCCGCATATTGTCAACAACTTGACAGTTTATCTGCATAACGTCAGGAATTTCCGGATCGAGCATCTCACCGTGCGTGACCAGCGCTGGTGGGGCATTACCCTGGCGTGGGCGTGGGACGGCGTGATCTCCGACATTCATTTTGAGATCGGGGACAAAAGCATCCGGGAGTCCGCTTTTCACCCCTGGCGCAACCAGGATGGGATCGATCTCAGGGTCGGCTGTCACGACATTCAGATCCTAAATCTCACCGGCGAGACCTGCGACGATATTGTGGCGCTGACCGCCCTTGCCATTCGTCCGAATTGCTTTGAATTGCAGCACGCCTGCGATCATTTGTCTTTTGATATCTATAACGTGACGATTCAAAACATCACCGGTCGCAATAATCACTGCGCCCTGATCCGTCTGTTGTGCCACAACCGCCGCAGGATCCACGATATCACCATCGACGGCATAACGGACGCCACCCCGGAAAATGAGGACCTGATCCGTACCGCCTCCTGTGTCAAGATCGGGGAAAACGGCTACTGTCCCGATCCTTCCCAGCGCTGCCGTCCGGAGGAAATGCGGGATATCTTTATTTCCAACGTGCATTCCGCCGCCCTGGCGGGCGTTGTATTGAACTGCGCGGCGCAAAACGTGATCATTCGCAATCTTTCCGTAAGTGAGCGGGGGAACCACGCCATCGCCGTGTCTCAGATCAAAGCGGGCCGTCACTTGAAGGTCGAGGTTTCCGGCGACGAACTGGACACGCGCCTGATCGCGGATCCCACCCAGCGCACCACCACGGTTGAAAACCTGCTGGCGGACGGCATCTTCTGGAACAGTACCAGAAGGGAAGGCGTGCCGTTCTATTTCGACGGATTGATCGCCCGGAATTTCCGCGTCCGGAACGCGGCGATCCGGGGCGACGTGGGTTTGATCCGGGAGTTGAATCCCCGGGAAGAAAACGAGGATATTGTCTTTGAGAACGTTACCAGATTTTGATAATACGCGGTATAGTAAACCGCTATTCACGATGGGAGGGCCTTTGAGTAAAAATAGTACCAGATTGCTGTCCGTTCTGTTGGTGTTTGCCATGCTTCTCGGGCTGTTCGCGACGCCGGCGTCCGCTGAAACGCGGGAATCCGCGATAACGGGCGACGTGGACGGGGACGGCGTTGTCCTGCCCCGGGACGCCGCCATTGTGGCGCGGTATCTCGCCCGGTGGGAGGACTATGTGGATGAAAACGGGGAACTGACCTATCCCGAGACAGAAACGGCGGCGTTTTCCGTGGGCTACGGCAAGGTGAACATTACCCCCGATCCCGCTTACTATCCCCGGGTGCCCCTGGCGGGGTACGGGAACACCAACTCCCGCCTGGCGTCCGGCGTTCCCGACGGGGACGGGCTGTATCTGACCTGCGTCGCCATTCGGGACGAGCGGGGGGAGACCGTTTTGATGGTCACGCTGGATCGCTCCGGATTCAGCGGTTTTCGCAGTAATGAAAGCGGCGCTATGGTCGCGGAGGGGATCAAGAACACGGCGTCCCAAGCGACGGGTATCCCCGCCGAGAATATGGCGATCAACGCGTCCCATACCCATTCCGGACCGGAATACCCCACTTCCTTAACGAACTCCCCCGAGGGATGGGGCTATATGACCCGGTACATCATGGAGGTTTTCCAAAAAGGCGCCCAGGCGGCGCGCCGCGCCATAGCGGATCTGACGCCCGCTACCCTGTGGGCGGGGGATACCTCCGTTACCGATCTGAATTTCGTGCGGCGCCGGCTCACCTGGTATTCCGATTCCAAAACGATGGGATCCTATCAGAGCCATTCCGTCGCCGGGGAGACGGAGCAGACTATGCACCGCATCGGCTATGAGGGTCCGAACCCCGTGGACGACGGGGATATCGCCTATGAAAACGAGACCCCCGCGGACAACGAGGTCCAGTACATCGTCTTCAAGCGGGAGGGCGTCAAGGACGTGCTCCTCTACAACTGGCAATGCCACGCGGATATCACGGGCAACGACTGCCCGGATCTGAGTCTGGACGGCAGCTACCGCGCTTTCGGAAAGGCGGCGAATGACAGTGAGGGGACCTCCAGCTATACGGAGAGCGAGTATAAGAATACCAACACCGCTATCCGCGCGAAAAACCGGATCATCACCGCCGATTACATCAACGGCGTCCGCCGGGTGCTGGACGAAAAGGAAGGGTATCTCACCGCCTTCTTCAACGGCGGCAGCGGCAACAACAATTACTATGATATCGTGGGATATTCCAACAACGCCCAGACCGCCAAGGCGGAGTACGCCGAATACCGCCTGCCGGGCTGGGACAGCCGGTACTATACATTATCCGATGATTTCAGCAGCAGCACGGGCAGAAAGGGCTATTGGAAGTCTCAGATGATCGGCGCGATCGTGGCGGATTCCATCCTCAAGGATATGAATAAGCCGTACGCGGCGTACAGCGAGCCGCATCACAACGACGTCACTTCCACCCAGAACCGGACGTACAAGGATTCCGAAAACGTGACGAAGCCCGTTATTACCCACCACTGGACGGACAACTGGCAGGGGCTTCGCCAACTGGAAACGGGCAACGTTTCCGCTATGCACTCCACTTTCTATTCCACCCTGGACAACGCGGATCGGGATCTTGCCACCGTGATGGCGTATCTTTCCGACCTTGCCGCTTACGACCGGGTGGGAGTCACCTCCACCGGGGCGGATATACCCTTGATGAACACCTATTCCGTCACCTATACCGGCACCACTGTCAGCGTTACCGCCGCGGAGATCAACGAGATCCGCGACAAGGCGGTGCAATTCGCCGCGCTCTCCACCATAGCGGAGAGAAAGACCTTTGCCCGGGATATGCTCAGAACCTATATACAACCGGTCCGGGACGCTTTCAAGGACGGTATATACGCCAATCAGGGGCAAAACGGCAACAGCAACGCCTTGTTTAAGAAAGCGCGCCTGGTGTGCCGCCTCGCCACAGGTCTTTACGTCAGCAACTATTCCGGCAACGGCATCCTCGATACCCGTCTGCCCCAGACCGACCTGACGCAGGAAACGACGGACCTGAGTCTGCACACCCGCCCGATACCTCTGTCCTGCATCGCCATCGGGCAGTCCGTGGCGTTTTCCTTCATGCCCTATGAGATGTTCGACACCCTGGGACAAATGATCAAGGACGGACGCTATATCCGCTATGACGAAAACGATATACCCATCACGGAGACCCGCACGGCGCTCAAACCGCCCCGTCTCACGGCCTCCAGTTATACCAACGTGAACGGCAAGTCCTCCCCCTATCCCACGCTGACCTATGAAGCGGCGCTGTATGAGTACCGGGACGAAAAGTCGCCCTTTGAACTCACCTTTGCCTGCGGGTATTCCAACGGCTCCTACGGATATATGCCCACCCTTTACGCCCGGAATCATCAGGAGTCCGATAATTATCAGAACGGCTACGAAACCTATATCACCAAATTCCTGGCGGGCACCGGCGAGGACCACGCGATGGAATTGATCACCATGCTGAACATCCTTTACAACGGCGGAGACACCACCCCGCGCGTTTCCGGCAATACCGGCGGCGGCATGGGCGATGTTTCCGAAGACGCGGGCGACGATTGAGAGGAGGGGTATTTTGAAGTGTAAGCTGTTTTCGCTTTTGCTTTGTTTGGCGATCCTCCTGCCTCAATTCTCCCTTTCCGCCTCCGCGCTGACGCCCGCTCAGGCGGCTGATGTGGACGGGGACGGCGCGGTGACCGCCCGGGACGCCGCGATCCTCGCGCGCTATAATGCCGGCTGGGAGGGCTACGTGGATAAACGTGGCCGCCTCACCTATCCCTGGCGTACCGGACCGCGGACGGACGGGAAGTTTGTCAAGAGCTTTGATCCCGATCAACCGGTAGACTTCGGCGGCTATACCTTCCGCGTCCTGACCCGCGCCGGTGAAGCAGACGGGACGAGGGAACTGGACGGAGAGACGGTTCCCAAATTCAAGACCACCCATTTTTCCGTGATGGACGTGTGCCCCTGGCTGGATGGCAGCTGGAGCGACTATGGCGGCTACGCGAAGCGCTTTACGAAGCTCAGCGCCGCCGTGGCGCAGCGTAACGCCTACCTGGAAGAAACCTATCATTGCAGCATCGAGGAGATCCGCGTATCGGATCCCTTCGGGGAGCTGCATGTCGACCTTTTCAGCGGGTCCTGTTCCTATGACCTTGCCGCCGTGAGCGTCGGGCTTACTTCGCCGATGCTGAATATGACCATCCAGAGCCAGGTGACATTCGGCTTGTATGAAAACGTGATGAACATTCCTACCGTGGACATCACGAAGGAATGGTATGAGGAGGATATCATACGGGGCGTTGCCTGCGGCGACGCGGCGTATTTCCTTACCGGCGCTTCCGATTCCACCCTGCGGCACGCGGTGTTCCTTCCCGTCATCGGCTTGAAGACCGTGAAGGAGGCCTACGGACTGACAGACGAAAAAGCGGCGGGTAATTTTATCTACGATTTGGTTCTGAATGGCGATTGGACCGTGGATAAGCTCATCGAGGTTGGCACGACTTGCTTCAACGCGTATTCCGACAAAACGAACAAGTGGCTTTATTCCGCCACCGGTACCAGCAATATTACCCATGCCGTGGGGGCCGGCTTTTCCGCCTACAATCCCGAAACAAGGCAGTTGTACAGCAGCTTTGTCGACTGTCCCGGGAGCGACGCGTTCGTGAAGCTCAAGGGCTTTTTATCGGACGAGGGACACAGAACTACCACGGAGAACGCCGCCATCACCGGCGGGCTTTCCGGTTCCTCCGGCGTCATCCGCGCCATCGGTGTTCCCACCTATTGCAACAGTTCCGCTTACGACAGTACCAGCACGAACAACTGGATGGCATTTCTGCCGTTCCCCAAGGGGAGCGCCGCTCAGGAGCATTATATCACCCAGCCCAATAACGGCTTTTGCTGTATGTACGTCATTCCCACGGCAAACCGCGCCGGGGCGTACGCGGATCAGTACGGCTTTGAGAGCGGAAAGGATATGGAGGGCTATTTCATCTCCGCGTTTATGGAGGCGTCCCTCGCCAGGCACAACACCCTGGGATACGACTTGAAGGACGCCGTGATCGAGCAACTGTCCGAACGGCGGAGTTTCCACAACGCTGATTTTGTGTCTCCCGAATACCCGGAAGGGAAGCCGAAAGCCGCGCTCAGGATGATTTTCGACGGTCTGACTCTGGATTTCTGCTTTATTTATACGTCTCCCATCACCTCGGTGTTTTCCATTACGGGGGGAGTCGCGGCGAACTGGGACACCCTTTCCTCCCGATACGCCACCGCTTACAACCAGCAGCAAAGGTATCTCAACAAAATGTTGGACTTTTCGGCGATGGACCGATAAACCGCCGCTGACTATACGACCCCGCGCCATTCTTTGAACGGCGCGGGGTTTTGTCGTGTTGCCGCTTGCTTTTGTAATTTGCGTTTCGCCAAAAAAAGATTGACGGAAGGGGAGCTTTGCGGTAAAATATATAAGGTTAAATAGAGGTACTGTATCCTGAAGAGGAACAACTGATGAAAAGTAAGCTTTGTCGAATTCTGGCGGTATGTCTCTCCCTGACGATCCTGTTCAGCGGCGGGACCCTTCCCGCCCTCGCCGAGGGCGAAACAAAGACCTCATCCATGGTCGGTGACGTGGATGGGGACGGTTTTGTGCGGACACGCGACGCGGCGATCGTGGCGCGCCATCCTGCCGGCTGGGAGGACTACATAGATGAAAACGGCGGTGTGGCCTGTCCCGAGCCTCCGGAGGAGTGCTTTTCCGTGGGCTACGGGATCGTAGACACCACCCCTGACCTCGGCTTTTATAAACGGATGCCCCTTGCGGGCTACGGCAACACCGATACCCGTCACGCCACCGGAGTGCCCGAAAACGACGGCTTGAAAGTCACCTGCGTTGCCGTGCGTGACGCGGCGGGTGAGACCATTCTGATGCTCTCCGTGGATATCGTCGGTTTTGCGAAGGACCTGGGACTGATGATCCGGGAAAACGCCTCCCGGCAGACCCTTGTGCCGCTGGATCACATTTCCGTGACCGCCTCCCACACCCATACCGGGCCTGATAACGCCGATACGAGCGTCTCCCGCGGCTATACGCAGCGGTATTTTCTGGATCTTGTCCGCAAGGCGGGACAGGCGGCGCGGCGCGCCGTGAACGATCTGGCGCCCGCCACTCTCTGGGCGGGGGACACCTCCGTGAACAATATCAACTTCGTCCGCCGTTTTCTGGTGAGCTATTCTTCCTCTTCAACCTATGACAAATACGAGACCCATAACCTCATCGGCGACAACAACCGCGTGGGCTACGAAGGCCCCAACAACGTGGACGACGGCGTGACGTATCTGGCGCACGAGACCCCCGGGGACAATGAGGTACAGTACCTTCTCTTCAAGCGGGACGGACTGCGGGACGTTCTTATGTACAACTGGCAGTGCCATCCCGACCAGGTCGGCAACGGCTGCTATGATTTGAACACGGATGGCAGTTACGTTGGCAAGTATAACACCTCGTCCAAGACCAACCGCATCGTTTCCGCTGATTTCATCAACGGATCCCGGAATGTGCTGGAGGGCGAGGGGTACCTTACGGCGTATTATCAGGGCGGCGCCGGCAATATGAATCAGAACGACCGGATCGATAACGCCCAGAACAAGCAGATCGGATCCACCTCCTTCACATCCCTTCGCCTGAGCGGGTGGGATTCCAAGTATTACAATTACTGCTACAGCGGCACCAATACCAACAAGGGTTACTGGAAGTCCCAGATGGTCGGTGCCATCGTGGGCGACGCCATTATCAAAGATATTGCCACAACGCCGAAGAATTACGCCGCTCCCGTGCATAACGATACGTCGGACAGTCACGGGGTCGCCCGGCAGAATTGGACGGACGACTGGCAGGGGATCAAGCAGCTTCCCACCGGCGCTGTGCGCGCGGTGAAATCCACGTATTATTCCACCTATCAGAGCAACGATCGGGATCTGCGCGTGGTGATGAATCAGCTGGCGGGGATCGCCAACGGTTCCATAACCTTCAAAAGCTCCTACGCCGTTCAGTATCAGAACAAAGGGACCACCGTTACGGTGGGCGCCACGGAGCTGAACGCGATCCGGTCTTTGGCGGCGGAATACGCCGGGAAATCGACGGACGTTGAAAAAAAGGCATTTGCCTGGTCCGTTTTGAATACCTACCGCAAAAAGATCAACGAGGCGTTCACGGAGGGCATGGAGGAAAACGGCGGCTCCGGCGGGTCGCTGAACGTGCAGTTCTGCGTGGCGCGCCTGTTGTGCCGCCTCGCGACGGGACTCTACGTTAATAACTACTACGCCAACGCTCTCAACAACCGGAGCGCCTGGACGGATCTTACGGCGATGGATACAAAGGCGGAAAAGTTTACCGCCCCCATTGAACTGTACGTCTTTTCCATTGGGCAGTCCGTCGCCTTCTGCTTCTGTCCCTATGAGCCCTTCGATACCGTCGGGCAGCAGCTCAAGGACGGGCGTTACATCCGGTATGACGAAGCCGGGATGCCCGTAACCGTTTCCACAAACGTGAGCGGCACCACCTTCGGGGCGGCGACCTATACCTATACCGATGAGAAGTCTCCCTTTGCCCTGACATTTCTCTGCGGCTATTCCAACAGCTCCTGGGGCTATATGCCAACCCGCTATGCCAGGAACCACACCGAGAGTCAAAACTTCCAGAACGGCTATGAGACCTACGTGACCCGGTTTGCCGTGGGGACTGCCGAGGAACACGGGGAAGAGCTTCTGACCATGCTCCATATTCTCTACAATAACGGCAGTACCGAGCCCCGGATCTCCGGGCATACGGGATCGGGGGTGTAAGCTATGAAAACGAAATGGATTTCGCTGTTTCTTTGCCTGCTGATCCTCGCGCCCCTTTTCACCCTTCCCGCGTCGGCTCTTACGCCCACTCAAGCGGCTGATGTAGACGGCGACGGAGCAGTAACCGCCCGGGATGCCGCCATCCTGGCGCGCCACGCCGCCTGCTGGGACGGTTATGTGGATGAAAACGGCGGTTTGACTTATCCCTGGAAGGAACGGGACGCGAGCCGCTATATCGCCTCTTTTGATCCCGCGCGCCCTGTGTATTTCGAGGACGGTTATACCTTCCGTGTCCTCACCTACGGCGGCGCGGACGACGGGGTGTTGAATGACGGAAGCGGGAGAACGAAATTCAAAACCACCCATTTTTCCGTAAAGGACGTTTGCCCGTGGACTTCCGGGAGCTGGAGCGATACCTCCTCCTACGCCAGGTATTACACCAAGATCAGCGAGGTGGTCACTCAGCGGAACAAGTACCTGAAGGATACCTATAATATCACCGTGGAAGAGGAGCGGGTCTACAATACCTTCGATACGTTAAAGATCGATTCTCTCTGCGGTTTGGACTCCTACGACGCTGTGATGCTCCCCCTGGGCAATTATTACAATTACGCATCCATAGGGTACGTTCAGAACGTCTGTAACATCCCCACCATAGATCTTTCGGCACAGTGGTACGACGCGGATCTTCTGAGCGGTATTACTTTTGATAATGCGCTCTACTATCTCACCGGCGCGTCCGACTCCGCTGTCCGTCAATCTGTGTTCTTGCCCGCCATTGGGCTGACCAACGTTCAACAGTCCTTCGGACTGGTCAACGTGGCTGCCGCCGCCGATTTTATTTACGATAAGGTGCTGGACGGCGACTGGACCATCGAGACTATGTTGGACGTGGTGAACACCTGTTACAATCATTACAGCGGCACAGAGCCCACTCATTACAAGGTTGGTGCGGAAACGCGGATCAATTTCGATCAGATGATGTCCGCGGGCTTTGAATCCGTTTACCACAACGGCTCTGCCTATACCTTTTATGATAGTTTTTCCGCCTGTCCGGGCTATGAAGCGTGGGCAGCGTTGAAGCCTCTTCTCGCTTCTGAACGGGATACGTCCGCCGGCAGCAATATTTACAGCGGCACAAAGTCCACTGTCGTGATCCGTTACATCGGCAGTACGGTTTATGCCTATAATTCTCAGATGCGGTCTTCCGGTTACGCTTTGGCGATCCTGCCGGATGCCAAGGGGAGCGCTGCCCAGGAGAAATACCGTATGAATCCCGGCATGGGCTTTTGCTACCTGTACGCCATTCCGAAATACAATCACGCGGACGGCTTTGCAGCCCGGTACGGGTTTGATAGCGGCAAAAATCTTGCCGGGTACCTTATGAGCGCCTATATGGAGGCGTCGCTGGGCAAACATAACAGCAAGGGCTATGACGTGCGGGACGCCTTTATACAGCAGCTCGCCGCGCTGCCCGGTCTGCACAATTCGGAATACGGCGGCAAGCCATTACAGACACTGGAATTGATCTTTAACAGCATTTATTTTGAGAGAGGTATGGTTTTAAGCTCCGACCTGTATGACAAGTTCAAGTCCGCCGGTAACGACGAGTCCAAGTGGGACGCGCTGGCAACGTCCTACGCGAGCAACATCGACACCCTGAAGGGCTACGCTTCCAACGTCCAGGATTATCTGGCGCTGGAATAGAATAGAGCCAATAGCGCGATGCCGACCGGAACGGGACCCGTTCCGGTCGGCTTGACGTTATGATTGTGAAGGATTTGTTAAACTTTGGAATAAAGCCTATCTTTTTAGTAGGCGTTGTGATACAATGCCGTTACAAATCGTGAAGGGAGTGTTTTACATGGAATACAAACGGGTTTTAACGGTACAGGATATCTCTTGCTTCGGGCAGTGCTCCCTCACCGTGGCGCTTCCCATTCTGTCCGCCGCGGGACACGAAACGGTCATTTTGCCCTCCGCCGTCCTTTCCACCCATACGGCGGGTTTCACCGGCTTCACCGTGCGGGACCTCACGGAGGATATGCCCGCCATCGCCGCACACTGGCAGAAGGAAAAGATCAGCTTTGACGCCATTTATACCGGTTATCTGGGCAGTGCGGAGCAGATTAGTTACGTTCTGGATATGATGAAAAATCTCCGTCGGGAGACGTTTATCAGCGTCATCGACCCCGCTATGGCGGACAACGGAAAGCTCTATCCCGCCTTTGATATGGCGTTTGTGGAGGAGATGAAGAAGCTGGTATTCGCGGCGGATATCTCCGTGCCCAACATCACCGAGGCTTGCTTCCTCACCGGGGTCGCGTATCAGGAGAAATACGACCGGGCGTATATCGATTCCATCCTTGCCGCTATGAAAAAAGCGGGCGCGAAGACCGTCGTCCTCACCGGGGTCTCCTTCAGCGACGATACCACCGGCGTTATGGTGATGGACGAAGCGGGAACGAAGTATTACGAGCACATCAAATACGCTCAGGGGAGTCACGGTACCGGAGATGTTTATGCCTCCGCGTTCGTGGGCGCGCTGCTTCGCGGGAAATCCACCTTCGACGCCGCCGCCATCGCCGCGGATTATACTGTGAAATGCATCGAGAACACGGCGGGGGATCCGGACCACCGGTACGGCGTGAAGTTCGAGCCGGTCCTGCCCTATCTCATTTCCCGCCTGGAGAAGTGATTCTTTATTAAAAAAAGGCTTATCGATTTTCGATAAGCCTTTTTTTGCACCCTTTTGCCGCCAACGCATAGGATATGACGGGGGATCCCCCCGGAAAGGATGATGATGGCATTGGCAAAAGGCACCTTTATGGTCACCGTCCGCGCCGCGGGCGAAGCGTTTTGCGTCAGCGGAACGAGCTTGGTGGTGACCGATGAAAACGGACGGGAGGTAATGCGGGAAACCATCGGTGATATGAGCTGCGGCGTGAGCAGATCCGTGGAGATCGAGGCGCCCCGGGAGGATTTATCCCTGCGACCCGGGGATGAGATCCCGTACTCCACCTGCGACGTGGTCGCTTCCCGGGAAGGATATTATACCGTTTACGTCCACGACGCCCAGGTCTTTTCGGGAGAGACGGCGCACCTGCCCATTGAAATGCTCCCCCTGCCCGAGGGGCAGAGCAGCGGAGAGCTCCATTACACCGTGCCGCCGAACACCGTATCAGACAGCGATGGAGACGGCGCGCCGGACGTGACCCCGGACGTCCCGGATGATCCCGCGGACGAACGCGTTTTGTCCCGGGTGTATATCCCTACGGAGATCACCGTCCACCTGGGTCGTCCGGAGTCCGACGCGCGAAACGTCACGGTCCCGTTCATCGACTACATCAAGAACGTGGCGAGCAGTGAGATTTACCCCACCTGGCCCCGGGAATCCCTCCGCGCCAACATCCTGGCGCAGATCTCCCTGACCCTGAACCGCAGCTTTACAGAATGGTATCCCTCCCGGGGATATAATTTCGACATTACCAATTCCACGGCGTTTGATCAGTACTACGTGTACGGCAGAAACATTTTCCAAAGCATCTCCGACGTGGTGGATGAGGTATTCAACCAGTATATCCGCAGACCGGGCAGACTGGAGCCGCTATTCGCTCAATATTGCAACGGGACCACCGTTACCTGCGACGGTATGAGCCAGTGGGGAACGGTCACCCTGGCGCAGAACGGTCTTTCCGCGGAGGAGATCCTGGAGTTCTACTACGGCAATATTGAGATCGTCACGGAGAACGTGCGGCAGAGCATTCAGCCCTCCTATCCCGGCTCCCCGCTTTCCATCGGTTCCTCGGGAGAGGCCGTGCGCACCATACAGCGTCAACTGAACCGCATCGCCCGGAACTATCCCGCCATCCCCACGGTGACGGTGGACGGCGTTTACGGCACATCCGTCCGGGCACAGGTACAAGCGTTCCAGCGCATTTTTAATTTGACCGCCGACGGCGCGGTCGGCAAACGGACCTGGTACCGTATTTCAGCCATTTACACCGCCGTGACACATCTGGGAGAATTGACTTCGGAAGGGGAGAGACCTTTGTATAACGACTTTGAGTATCCCGGCACGCCGCTCCGCCGCGGAGACGTGGGTTCCGACGTGCAGGCGATGCAGTTCTATCTGCAGAATATCGCCGCCTACAACAACTTTATCCCCACCCTCGCCGCCGACGGTCGCTTCGGGGAACAAACGGAAAATGTCGTGACCGCCTTTCAGTCCTTTTACGGCTTGAACGTGGACGGAGTCGTGGGAGAAAGCACCTGGAACAAGATCGTTTCCGTCTACAAGGGACTGGAACAGGAGGAGCCGGGGGGCGGCGTTCCCATTCGCCCCTATCCCGGTACTTTGCTTCGCCGGGGATCCCGGGGAACGGATGTGCGGTACGTGCAGGAATTGCTGTGGGAGATCGCCCGGGTGTTTGAGGAAATACCTTCCATAGCCCGGGACGGCGTGTTCGGCGCGGGCACCGAAAGGGCGGTCCGATCTTTTCAGCAGATCTTTGGTCTGTCCCAGGACGGCGTCGTGGGGAGAAGGACCTGGGACGCCCTGGGACAGATCTACACCGCCGTCCAAAACGACTGCGTCCTTTCCTCCTCGGACAGTCAGACCCGGAGTTATCCCGGAACGCCGCTGCGCTACGGATCCAGGGGCAGTAACGTAAGCTATATCCAGTCCTCCCTGAACGTGATCCACAATTCCATTCCCCGTATCGGCGTGGTTACGGCGGACGGTGTGTTCGGCGGCGCCACCCAGACACAGATCATCCGTCTGCAGGGCATTTTCGGCTTGAGCCAGGACGGTGTCGTGGGCAGTCAGACCTGGAGCGTTCTGTCCTCCGTTGCCGCCGCCGTCCGGTCAGGCTGTCTCCCGGCGGTCGTCCGCGCTGTCAGCGCGAAGGAGGAAGCGCGCCCGGTCTTTTCACACAAGGAGGAAGAAATACCCGACCACGCGCCTGAAGAGCGGGAAGGAGAATCCTCCTACCCCGGCAGAGCGCTTTCTCTGGGCAGTTACGGCAGGGACGTTTCCCGGATCAAGGAGGCCCTGTTTGAAAAAGGAGAATGCTCCTGCCGGGCTTTGGGTGAGAAGGCGCTTTTCGGCAACGCCACCCGTCATACCGTTATGGAGTTTCAGCGAAAAATGGGCTTGACCGCCACCGGCGCGGTGGATGAAGAGACCTGGCAGTTGATCTTTTCTTGAAATACAACAAAACAGGACCGTCGTCAGACGGTCCTGTTTTGTTGTAAATACGCGTCCCGGGTCAGCTGATATCGGGCGATCCGCTGCCTGGCGTCCCGTTTTTGGATAGGCTCTCTCTCAAAACCGAGGAACACAAATCCGAGTCTTTCCGCCACCTTCCGGCTGGGGATGTTTCCCTCCATAATGCGGCAGAACAGGCTATTCAATTCCAGCTTTTCAAACCCGAACGCCATCACCGTTTTCACGGCCTCCGGCGCCAGTCCCCTCCGGTGATAGGCGGGTGAGAGAACGTACCCCAGCTCCCCGGTGCCGTATAGCCCCGAAAGCCGGGTGAATCCCGCCGTTCCGATCATCCTGCCGCTGCTTTTGTCCACCAACGCCCAGTCAAAATAGCTGACGGCTTTATACTGAGATAAGAGATGGCGGATGTGGCTTACCGTAAAATCAATTGTCTGATGGGGTTCCCACAGCAGGTATTCACTGGTCCGCGGGTTTCGGGAGTAGTCGAACATATCCCGGGCGTCTTCCAACGTAACGGGGCGCATCAAAAGCCGCTCCGTTTCCAGTTCCGGCAGGGGAGAAAGGAGTTTTCTCCACCGGCGCGGCAAAAAGCGCGTCATAGGACCAGGCGAAACGTGCCAAACTGCTCCGGACGGTGAAAATCGGGCTTTTCGCTTTTAACGGGGCTCCAGGTGAGCCAATGGGGGCAGGCGGTCTCATCCCCGCATTTGTAAACGTTCGCCCGCAGTTCATATCCTTCCGTAAATTCGATCTCCCTGCCGTATACCTCCCAAAGGGTCTCCCGGGGGATATAGAGGGCAACGTCCCAAAAATCATCCGTTTTCGCCGCCCTCACCGTGGGGAAAACCCGGGTGGCGAGGGGGGACCGGTTCTCCCTGCCGCTTCCCGTACAGATCAGATAAGCCCCGTTGGCGTTCACTTCAAAGTTGATATACAGATCGCTTTCCCTGGGGTCGAAATTGCAGAATAGTTCCAGACAACTGTCCTTGTAAACAGGGTCTCCCGGCTTGGTAAAGCGGGCGAGGGGATCCCTTTCATAGGCGACCAGATCAAACAGGAATCCGTGATCCCTGACATAGCAGCCCTGAAACAGGGCGCGCGGCTCGGCTTTGTCACCCCACGGCGCGAACGTCAGCGGTTCTGTTTCCTGTTTGGGCAGCTGAAAAGCGTCCCTCATTTTCAGTTCATACAGCATAACGAAACCTCCCTGCAACCTTTCTTTCGCTCATTATACCGTTATTTTTGTGCCATTGCAAGAAATATCTTCGGGAATTCTCGTAAAACACTGGAAATACACGGCTTTATATGGTAAAATAATTGAGATAGTATAAGGGGGAGTATGTACGATGCTTGGTTACGTCAAATGTGAGCCGGAGTCGCTTCTGGTTCGCCAGCACGGACTGTACCGCGCCCTGTACTGTGGGCTTTGCCGCAGTGCGAGGCGGCATTTCGGTCTCGGCTCCTCACCCTTTCACAGTTATGATTTTGTCTTCCTCGCCGCTGCCCGGCTCCTGGTACTCGGGGAAAGCTACACCATTGAAAAGCACCGTTGCCCCACGCACCCTTTCCGGCGGCGCGCCATGGTGGCGGACAATTCCGTTTTGCGGGATACCGCTTTCTGCCAGCTCCTTTTGATCCGGGAAAAGATGACGGATGATATCCTGGACCGGGACACCCCCTTTTTCAGAAGGCTGATCTGCCGTCTGTGGCGCCCTATTCTGAACGGGGAGCTGAAGCGGGCGGCAAAACAGGACGGCGCTTACGGGGAACTGACCGGGGCGCTTTCCGCGGCGTTTGCCGCCGGCAGGGAAAAGGAAAAACAGGGCTTGGGGCTGGACGATATGTGCGCGGATTTCGCCGCCATCCTGTCCCGCCTGGCTTCCTTCAGAACCGAGGGAAAAGCCGCCCGCATCCTCGCCGGACTGGGGGATAAACTGGGTCGCTTCCTGTATACCCTGGACGCCCTGGACGATTTGGAGCGGGACCGGAAAAAAGGCGCTTTCAATCCCATCCTGTCCATCCTGCCGGCGGACGGCGGAGCGGAGGCGGCGTTGGCGGAGATCGACGCCGTTCAACGATTCTATCTTCGGGAAATGGAACTTGCTCTGGCTTTGGCGGATGAAAAAGGCGATCTTGCCGCCATTTGTGAAAATGTAGTTGTGCGCGGGCTTATCCGGGAGGAAAGGCGCGTTTTGGAAGAAAGAAAGGATCACGCAGTATGAACGACCCCTATCAGGTCCTGGGCGTCACCCCTGACGCGACGGATGAGGAAATCAAAAAGGCGTACCGGGAAATGGCAAAAAAGTACCATCCGGATAATTACGCCAACACGGAGTTTTCCGACATTGCCAACGAAAAAATGAAATCCATCAACGAGGCGTACGACGCGATCCTGCGGGAACGCGCCGGGGGCGGACCTTCCGGCGCCTCCGGGGAGGGGGAGAAGGACCCCCGCTTCGCCCGCATTCGCGAGCTGATTCGATCCGGCCGTTATACCGAGGCGGAGGTCCTTTTGGATCAGGATCGGATGGAGAGCGCGGAGTGGTACTATCTCAAAGGCCTGTGCGCTATGTATTCCCGCCGGTATAACGACGCGTCCTCCTTCTTTTCCCGCGCCAGCTCCATGGAGCCGGGGAACGCGGAGTACGCCTCCATGTACCAGCGTTTCCACCGGACGGGCAGCGCCTTTTCCCCCGGCGGCAATCCCGGGGAATGCAGCTGCTGTGATATGTGCTCCGCCCTTCTGTGCGCCGATTGTATGTGCGAATGCTGCGGCGGCGATCTGATCCGGTGCTGTTGATGAAATCCTCCGGGAACGCTAAAAAAACGGCGTTTTGCGCGGTCTTCGCGGCGGCTATCGTGGCGATTCTCGCCGTGGGCAGCCTGATCGACGTTCTGGACTTTTCTCTGGCGCTCATCGCCGGGACGGTGGTTATGATCGTGGATCTGGAGTTCTCCGAGGGATATGCCTGGAGCGTCTTCACGGTTTCCGCGCTGCTTTCATTTTTGCTCCCGGTCCGTTCCGCGCCCCTGTTTTATACCTTGTTTTTCGGGTGGTACCCTTTGTTCAGAAAGCATATCAGAAATCTGTCCCGATTTCTTCGTATCCTGATCAAGGCAGTGCTGCTGAACGCGCTGACGACGGCTATGCTCTTCGCTTCCGTTTACCTTTTCGGTGCGGAGCGGGAACCCCTTTGGATGATCCTTGTGACCTTTTTACTGGCAAATCTGGTAATGCTCCTGTATGATCCCGCGCTGGACCGGTTGTCTGCCTTCTATCTGTTTCACCTCAGAGACCGGCTGGGCTTTCACCGCTGATCGTTTCAGAAAGGAACCGTTATGTCTAAAGTATTGGAACGCTGTGCTATGACGGAGGGTAACCCCAAGTGGGAGGACGCCGTTTCCCGGGTGCGGCCCCTGTATACGCGGCAGAATGAAACGCGCACCCCCTTCTTCCGGGATTACACCCGGATCATCCATTCCTCCGCGTTTCGCCGTTTGAAGCATAAGACTCAGGCGTTCTTTTCCCCGCAGAGCGACCACATCTGCACCCGGATCGAACACGTATTGCACGTGGAGTCCATCTCCACCGCCATCTCGAATTCTTTGGGGTTGAACGGGGAACTGGTGCGTGCCATCGCCATCGGACACGATCTGGGGCATTCCCCCTTCGGTCACAAAGGGGAGAAGGTGATCGACGCCATTTCCCGCGCCGAGACGGGGGAGAGCTTCTGGCACGAAAAGAACTCCCTCTTCTTTGTGGATTGCATTGAGCTGTTGGAGAATTCGGAGCGGAAGCGGCAGAATCTGAATCTCACCTACGCCGTCCGGGACGGGCTGATCTGTCATTGCGGCGAATCCGTGAGAAATCATCTCTTTCCCCGGGAGGATAAGATCGACCTTTCTTCCATCTCCGTTCCCGGCAAGGTCGATCCCTTCACCTACGAGGGCTGCGTAGTCCGAATGGCGGACCGGATCTCCTACGTTGGCCGTGATATCGAGGACGCCGTTTCCCTGGGCATTCTGGGGGCGGATAAGCTGGCGGAATTGACGGAGCTTGTGGGACGTTTTACCGGCAACAAGATCAATAACACCATCATCATCAATTACCTGATCCAGGATCTGTGCCTGTCCTCCTCTCCGGAAAACGGCATCTGCTTTTCCGAAGCCACGGACGAGTTCTTCGCCATGCTCCGGAAGTTTAATTACGAGAACATTTACCGCGTTCCCCGCGTCACTCGCGCGGACGCCTACTTTGAATTGATCATCCGCAGTATTTTTGATCTTCTGTACAGCGTTTACGACGGCGATAACACCATGCGCCGCCTCGCTGAATTCACCGGAGATTATCCCCAATTCGGCAAGGCGTTTTTGGATTGGCTGGATTGCTACCGCACCGGCCCCCGGGCGGATAACCTTTTGAACCCGCCGGTGTTCGATCCCGCCATAAAGCAGGACTATGCCCGGGCGATCCTGAGCTATATCGCCGGAATGAGCGATAAGTACGCCATAGACAGCTACAACGAGATCATCAGCTTTTAACGGAGTTTTTTATGCGTGTTCTGACCTTTTGCTTCGGGGACTACCAGACAAACACCTATTTCTGCTTTGACGAAAGCGGCGCCTGCGCTGTCATTGACCCCGGTATGGACGGGGAAGCCGTGGTCAATAAATTGCGGGAACGCGGCCTTACCCCTTCCCACATCCTGTTGACCCACGGGCATTTCGACCACATTCTGGGCGTGAAAGCCGTGCAGAGCGCCACCGGCGCCAAGGTCTGCATACACACCGCGGACGCGCCTCTGCTTTCGGATCCCGGCAGAAACGCCGCCGTGTATTTCTATCGGGGACAAACGGAGTCCTATCCGTCCCTTCACGGGGATATTCTTCTTCACGACGGGGACCGGATCGATTGCGGCTCCTTTTCCTTCACGGTACTGCATACGCCCGGACATACCGCCGGATCTGTTTGTTTCAGCTGCGGCGACACCCTGTTCTGCGGGGATACGGTTTTCGCCTACGGATACGGCAGAACGGACCTGGCGGGGGGTGACGCCGGCGCTTTGGCGGACTCTTTGGAGCGCCTGGCGGCGATCCCGGAAAATATGAAGCTCTGCCCCGGCCACGGCAATTCCGCCCACCTGGATAACTGCCGCTCTCAAATCAAATACTACGCGCGTATGCTGCGTATGGAGGGCTGAACCGTGAAAAAGCGCGGACTGATCAGGCTCGTCGCCCTGGGCGGCGTCCTTTGTGCCGCGCTTGTTTTTTTGATCCGAGGGGATTCCGTCAGGCCCGCCCTTCCCGCGTTTGCTGAAATGTCGGTCCTTGTCTCGTCCAATCCCTTACGCGTCCCGGATCCGGTTTCTATGCCGGAGATCGTTCTCAGTGAGGAGGAGCTTCCGGATCAAGTGGAGGTCCTGTCCGGCGGAGAGAAGGGTCACAGCCACGCTTTCCGTCTGATCGCGTCCCGTGAAGCGACCTGTTCCGCGGCGGGGGAGCGGAGTTATCGTTGTGATTGCGGCAAAGCGGTCAAGGAAAGCATCTCGCCCCTTCTCCACAGTCCAACCGCCGCCACCTGCACGGAGCCGGGGCGCTGTACCGTTTGCGGAGAAGTGCTTTCCGCCGCTTTGGGACACCATTTTTCAGGGGATACCTGCGCCCGTTGCGGCTATACTTTAAGCGCCAGCTTTTACGTTCTGGACAGGGAAGTGGAATTTGATGAATCCGCCGATTCTGTCCGGGGCAAGCTCGGCAGTCCCACGGAGGTGGTGTATGAGGGGGATCTCTTCACCCTGGTGTACGCCGCCGATATGCGTAGATTGACCTTCGTCCAGTGCGACGGCGGCGGTGTGTGGGGCGTGTATAGCCTGGATCCCAACCAAAGGATGCGCTGGGGCGGCAGGAGCTTCGGACTGGGCGATTTCGCCGGTCAGCGCGCGCTCAATTCCCCGGATGAATCTCTGTGGTTCAACGACGTTACGATCTTTGGCTTCCGGGATCAGGGCGCCCTGTACGCCCTTTGGATGCGTTTGAATGAGTATGAATACAATTACGCGGCGGAGAGCGCGGTTTACGACGATTTCTCCGGACAGGAAAAGCTCTCCTGGTACCTGGTCAACGCTCTGCGGATCCGCGCCGGCGCGCGTTCCCTCATCCGCTCTATCGCCGCGGACGCCGTCGCCCGGGATTACTGCGACTATATGATCGCCACGGGATATTTCGAACACGACCACAGCTTTGAATGGCGGCTGACGGAAAAGGGAGTCCCCTGGCGTCTTGCCGGGGAAAACCTCTCTCAGGGCTACACCAACAGCCTGTTTGTGTGCGACGCATATCTCAACTCGCCGGACCACCGGGAAAACCTGCTCAACGGCGCGTTTACCCACGTGGGGCTGAGCTATCAAAAACAGGGGGGCACCGTCTGGGGCGCGCAGGAATTCTACTGTTTGCAATGAAAAAAACAGGATCGACCGAGTCAAGCGGTCGATCCTGTTTTTTGTCAGCCGGCTTTCTTTTCAATGATCTTTACGTCCTTGGGAACGATTTTGGATTCCAGATAAACGATCTCCTTGATCTGGGCGATCTCCGCGGGGGTCAATCCGTCGGACGCCACGACGATGTTGGCGCTGTCCTCGTTGATGACCGCCACGCATTCTGAAAAGCCCTTGGATTTGACCAGGTTCTCGATGTCGATCTCCCATCCTGTCTCGTCGGCGATGCGCTCCATTTGCGTAAAGGCGCGGGATTTGGATTCTTCATCGGCTGTATCGTCCTCGGTGATGTTCATCAGTACCTCAAGCGCCTCACCTCTGGCGCGCTCCCGGTCGAGGACGGCGGTGGTGAAAAAGTCGCCGCTTTGCGCCACTGTGCTGTCCGGCTCATTTTCCGGCTCCAACGCAGCGCGGTTCGCCCAGATGCCGTACCGCACGTTTACGTATCCCGCCACGGCGATGACCACCAGACACAGCGCCGCCACGGCACCGCGGACGTTGATGCTCTTCCAGGGAAAGGGCTTGATATGGATCTTTTCCGCGAAGGCGGCAAGCTTCGGAAAGCGCGGTTCTTTCCGGGTCTCCTCCGGAACGATCAAAGCGTTTTCCTGTTTGTTTTCAGCCTCCACGGTCTCCTTGGGCAGCTTGATCTTTTTCAGTCTTTCCATCTCGGTCACTCCTTACTCAGTTACATAGATTCGATTGGCGCTCAGGTTCAACGCGCCGGCGATCAGCCCGATCACCTTCTGCCGAAGGGCAGGGCTTCCCGCGCCCTTGCAGACCACGCTCACCCCCTTGATCTCCGGCGCGGAAATGCCTACCGGTACCGCGTCCGCCGCGTGATCCCGCCCTATATCGTAGGAAAGGGAGCTGCTCGCCGGGTCAACGCTTGTCATAAGGCTTGACGCCTGGTCCGCTCCGTACCGGTATGTGGCGGATCCCGCCAGGGTCACCATTACTCTTGCGTCGCTGACGCCGTCCACGCGGGAAATGATTTCCTCCAGCCTTTTTTCCAGTGTCGAGGTATAGCTCGATTCATCAAACGCCGGGTCGAGCGCGGCTTTTCCCTTAGAAGTGTATTCACCCGCCAGAATAAAAATGATGCCGATCGCCACAATTCCCGCGAGAAGGGCGATTTTTCTTTGTGACAGCGCTTTTAAGACGGAACGAAACATTTTTTCACCTTCCTTATATCACCGCCAGCCCGTTGTCCGTCAGCCAGAGCGAGATCTTTTCCCCCAGCGCCCTGTCCGCCGTTACAACGCGGATGGCAAGGATCGTGCGCGAATCTTGATCCGTTTCAAACTCTATTTTGTAGGACCCGGAGGGAAACGCTTCCCGCACCCGCTTTCGGATCATTTCCATACTGCGTTCGAGAAGCATCGCTTCCGGATCGTACGCGTCGGATTCGTTTGCCTCGGCAAAGCCGACGTTTGCCAGGGCGCCCGGGTCCCGTATCAAGCCTTGAAGGGGGTGGCACAGCAACAGCAAAAGGATCAGCGCCCCCAGAAACCGCAGGGGCTGGTACAGAGGGGACTGTTCGCCCCGGGGAAGGATCAGGGCTGCCGCTCCGCTGATGACGGCGGCCAGTATGACGGTGATCGCCCATGCCTTCACACCCCGTTCCCCCCCTTCAGAAATAATACAATGCTGAAGATGAAATAGCAGCCCTGAAAGGCGCATACGGCGAGAAACAGGTCCCAGACGGCGCTCATACCCCGCAAGAAGCCCGCCGACGAGGAATCGCCAAGTATCTCTCCCATCGCGCCCGCCGCGGAAAAAACGATCTTTTGGGTAAAAAGAAGAACGACGGGACGTGCCAGCAGATACAGAAGGATCATCACGCAAAGGACGCCGCATTCGCTTCGGATCAACCCGATCCCCGCCGCAAGCGTCCTGGATGCCTCTCCCACCAGGTTTCCCACCACCGGGATAAAGGACCCGGCGGCGAAGCGGATCCCCCGCATGGCAACGGAGTCCGCGGCGGCTGCGAGGGCGTTTTTCAGAGCAAGCACCGCTCCCAGGAGGGTAAACAGAAACAGACAGCTCCGTTTTAGAAACTTCGCCAGGAAGGCGGTCAAGGGGGTCAGGCTTTTTCCGGCGATACTGCCCGCCAGGGTCAGTGCCATGAGGAAACGCAGAACGGGCGCGAGGAACTGCGTTGTGATAACGGATACGATCCCGATCACGTGCTGTAGGCTGACCCCCTGGAGCACGGCGCGGTTCGTTTCTCCCCCCATAGCGAGGATCAGGGAAGAGACCGGCAGGGAAGCCATTAGAAAACCGCAAGCGCCGTCCATGGTATTTTGTACCAGGTCAAGGGTCGGCTCCAGGGCGTTTTGCGTTACAAATGTCAGCGTTACAAGACAGATGATTTGAAACACGAGATGGACCCTGCCGCCCTTTGCCGTATCTGTCATTGCCCGCATAACAGCCCCCGTCAGCAGGATCCCGCAGATCTTCGCCAGAAGCTTTATCCCGTCGGCAAAGCCCAGGGAAAGGGCGTCAAGGAAAAAGCGCCGGACGTCGTTCCAAAAGGAGGCGTAGCCGCCTTCCGAATCGGGATCTATTCCGCTTTGCCGGAAGGCTTCCGGGGCGTTTTCCAGGATGCTTTCTTCCCCTACAAAGTCCCGGATATCGTCCGTTTCCGCGGCGCGGCAGGGCGTGCCGGGCAGCAAGAGCAACACCAGGAAACAGATTACCGGTATGGTTACGACAGAAGGGACACGATGGCGGAAAGAAGACGTTTCAAGAGGGGGAGCGCCAGGGTCAGCATAGCGGCTTTTCCGCAGAACTCCAGCTTTTCTGCCGTGCCGGTCTCTCCCAGATCCCGGCAGACGCCGGATACGAAGGAGATCATCAGTGCCAGCCCCAAGGCACGGAACAGGGCGGCAAACGCCTCCCCGGCGAAGCTGTCCCGGGTAAGTCCCGTGAGCGCCTGTATCATCGGGAGCAGTTCCTTGACGGCGCAGAGCCAGAGGACAACGCCCGCCGCCGCGGAGAGGATCGCCCCCAGGCGTCCCTCCGTTTGTTTGACCGTGACCGTCAGAAAGACGGCGAGTAAGGCAAAAGCGCATACGGCACCGACGCTCATAAGCCGAAGGTGTTTCGCACGGTGTTGATGAGTCGGGCGATCTCCCCGACCAGCAATACCAGCGCCACAACGATGCCCCCTAAGGTGACAAAGCCCGCCTGTTCGTCTTTGCCGCTCTTGGAAAGGATCTGACAGAGGGCGCTCACCAGGATCCCGATACCCGCGATCTTCAATAACAAGGATACGTCCATTTTTTCACCTACCAAAACAGGATCATAAATCCGCACCCCGCGGCAAATCCCGTACCCACGGAGAGTCGGATCCTGTTCCATATTTCTTTTTCCTCCCGCCGGGCGATCTCCCTCATACAGCGGTCAAAGGTTTCGCAGGAGGCGGCTTGCTCCGCCATTCCCGTCATACCGAAGCTTGCGGCGAAGGCAAGGCACGCGTCCTTTACCTCTTTCCCCGGATCTGTCGTTTCAAAAAAGCGCGTAAAGCTCCTGTCCAGCGCCCCCCAGGGACGCTTTTCGCTTTCCGCCCGGAGGAGCGGCAAAAAGCCCGCCTTTTCCAAACGTTCATTTTGAAAGCGCTGACAGATCTCCTTCTGCTCTTTGGCGTAGCGCACTACCTGCTCCCGGATATACGCGGCGAGAAGGTAGAGGGCGGAGATCAGCTTTGCCCGGCGATACAGGGTCACGGCGCGCCATACCCCCGCCGCCGCGAAGGCGAGGGCGCATAAGATCAGACCGGCGTGCCTCACCCTGCCGCTTCCAGATGAATTTCCACGCTGAACCGGGGCCCGGGAACCGGCGTCAGGATCAAAAAGCAAGGGAAGACGCCCGCCTCTGTCAAGGCGCGGATGCCGGGCTTGCTCAAAGCCTCTTTCGCGCTTGAGGCGTGGCAGCTCGCGAAGAGGATCACGCCGCTTCCGCCCGCTTCTTTAATGGCGGCGACATCCTCCTCTCCGCCGATCTCGTCGCAGATCAGCACCTGCGGAGAAAACAGGCGTACCGCCCGCCGGATCCCCTCGCCTTTGGAAAAACCGGAGAGCACGTCGCAGTTGTCCCGGGTAAGGACGGCGGGAAACAGCTCCCTTCGCTCATCCACCACGGCGACCCGCAGACCGGGCCGTCCGAAGGCGCCCCGGGACAGTTTTTTCGCCAGCGCCCGTAAAAAGGTCGTCTTCCCACCCCCCGGCGGCGACAGGACGAGGGCGGAAGATAATTCTCTTCCATTCATTTCCCGCAGGAAGGGATCCGCCGCGTCCTCGATCATCCCCGGCAGGCGTATGTTCAGTGAAGAAAGCTGTTCCGGTACGCGGTCGATCTCGCTTTGTCTTTCGCAAGCGATCCCGAGGCGTATACCGCAGTCCAGGGTTAAAAAGCCACCGGAGAGCGTGTCAAAATACCGGTATCCGGAGCCTTCGCACAGAGCGGATACCGTTTGTGAAAGATCCCGCGCGCCGCAAGAATGATACGCGTCCCCTTTGCGCAGGATCCCGTATTTTCCAATAAGATAATTCCCGTCGGTGGCGGACGCCGCGAGCGGAGCGCCGGTCCTCATACGGATCTCCATCCACTCCTTTTGACGGGAAAAACGCCGGACGCTTTCCTGAAATCGTTCCGGCAGATGTTCAATGAGATATGCTTTCGTATCCATAGCTGTTTCCGTTTCCCTTTTGTTGTTGTTCCGATCCAATCTTATGCGGGGTTTACTCTTTACAGAACAAAAAAACCCGCAAAGCCTTTCGACTTTGCAGGTTCTTTCTTGAAAGGAGTTAATCGATCCTTACGGGGATGAACAAAACGGCGTCCGCACTGACCAGAGTAAAATGAATTCCCGCCCATTCTTCGATCAGGGGCTTTCCGTCCCAGTTGTGCAGATGCCCGAAGTACACCCGCTTGATCTTATGTTCGACAAGAACGGAGAGAATGGGGTTTTCCCGCTGGGCGGGCGTCACAACGGGATAATGGGAAAAACAGATGATCTCCGGGCGTACGCCCGTTTCCGCTTCCGTTTTATCCGCCAGCTTTTCCGCGGCGTTCAGGCTCATTTCAAAGCGCAGTCCCTCCCGGCGCAGGACCTTCTCGTCGGCGGCTGTCATACTGTCTTCGCACATCCATCCCCGGGAGCCGCAAATAACCTTGCCTTCGGCGTACAGGGCGCTGTTCTGAAGGAAGGTGAGGCTCTCTAACTGTTTCTCTTCTTTCAGGTGTTCCAGTTTGGCAAGGGAGGACCACCAGAGATCGTGGTTGCCCTTCATCAGTATTTTTCTGCCGGGCAGGGCGTGCAGAAAAGCCAGGTCCGGCGCGGCTTCCTCCAGGTTCATACCCCAGGAGATGTCTCCCGGGATCACGACCGTGTCTTCGGGGCGGACCAGGTATTCCCAATACTCTTTTAATTTTTGTTCATAGTGGACCCATCTGCCCCCGAACACGTCCATAGGTTTGTCTGTGCCGAAGGAGAGATGCACGTCCGCCAAGGTGTATAGAGCCATGTGGACCTCTGTATAAATTCAGCTGTTTGATCCCATACTAATATCAGATCACAAAAGGAGGGGCATGTATGGAACCCATCGTTCTTTCGGATCAGGAAAAACACATTGACGGGATCGCCTGTAACGTCAATCGCTGTGTTTATCACAACGATTCCCATCAATGCACGGCAAAGGCGGTTCACATCGGACCCGTCAACGCCCAAAAAGTGACGGATACGATCTGCGGGACCTTTCGCAACAAGGACCGCTGACCGGGAGGGACGCTTGTCCCTCTTTTTTTATATGCCGAAAGCGCAGGGGGTATAAAGCACACGCACCTTTTCCGGTTCCTTCCCGTCCAGGTAGATCTCCAGGGCGTCGAAACGGGGCACAAGATCCCGGACCAGCTTTTTTTCCTCCCGCATAAACTGGGAGGCGGCATAGTACATAGACCGCTGTTTGCCTTTGTCGATCCGCAGAGCACCCCGCCCGTACCGCCGGGCGGATTCCACCGTCCGTGTCTTGACCTCCAGGAAAACGATCTCGTCGTTTTCCCGCATGATCAGGTCGATCTCGCCCCGGGGCGTCAGATAATTGGCGCGGATGAATTCCAGCCCCTTCTGCTCCAGGTACAGTCTCGCAAGGTACTCGCCCTTGCGTCCTAAATCGCGGCGATCCATTTCAAACGTGTTTCTTTTTCAGAAAACTGGCGCGGTGCAGGGGGCAGGGACCGTATTGCCTCAACGCTTCATAGTGCGCCTTGGTGGGATACCCCTTGTGCGCGGCAAAGCCGTACATAGGATACGCCGCGTCCATCTCCAGGCAGTGCCGGTCCCGAAGCACCTTGGCGATGATGCTGGCAGCGGCGATGCAGGGGATACAGCTGTCCCCTTTGACGACCGCTTTCGCGGGCAGGGAAAAGCCGCGGTTGATATTCCCGTCAATCAATAAAAAATCCGGCTTCACGGACAGTTTTTCCACGGCGCGGCGCATAGCGAGGAGACTGGCGTTCAAAATATTGATTTCGTCGATCTCCTCCGGCGTCGCCGTGCCAAAGCTCCAGGCGACGGCAATGCGGCAGATCTCGTCAAATAGCGCGTCCCGCTTTTTCTCGCTGAGCTTTTTGGAATCGTTCAGCCCCTCGGGGATTATGCCCTCCGGCAAAATCACGGCGCCGGCGAAGACGGGACCGGCAAGCGGTCCGCGCCCCGCCTCGTCCAGCCCGCATACCGCGCGGGCGCCGGCGGGGGTCAGTTCTTTTTGAAGACGGTCGTCCATCATACGTCCTCCAGGGAAATGCGTCCGATCACGCCGCCGCGAAATTCATCCAGCAGCATATTGGCGCAGCGGTCCTCGTTGACCTCACCGCCGCTTTGAAGCATTCCTCTCTTTTTTCCGATCAGGAGGAACAGATCGTACGGCTCCCGGGAAAGATCATCCTCCGAGAGCTTATAGCGTTGGGCGAGCAGGGAAGACCACCCTTCGGACAGACGCTTGCACAAAAGCACGGCGATCTCCGCGGTATCCAGGATCTCATCCCGGATCGCGCCGGTGATAGCGAGGTTTTCCCCCACGGTCTCATCCTCGAATTTCGGCCACAGGATCCCCGGCATATCCAGAAGCTCCAGGTCATTTCCGGCCTTCACCCACTGTTTGGTCTTGGTGACCCCGGGGCGGTTTTCCGCCTTCGCCTTTTTTGACCCGGCAAGGCGGTTGATCAAAGTGGATTTTCCCACGTTGGGGATCCCCACCACCATAGCGCGAATGGGACGGCTCATCCCCTTCTTCTCGTACTGCGCCCATTTTTCCCGGAGCAGCTCCCGGGCGGCGTTAACCGCGTCGTCGAGGCCTGTTCCTTTTTTACTGTCCACCGGGACGCAGCGGGTGTTTTCCGACGTTAAGGCTTTTTTCCAACGCAGGGTGAAATCAGGGTCCGCCATATCCGCCTTGTTCAATAAGATGACGGAGGGCTTGCCGCTCAAAAGCTTTTGGATCTCCGGATTTCTGCTGCTCCGGGGGATCCGCGCGTCAAGCAGCTCGAACACCACGTCCACGTCAGTCAGGTTTTCCCGGATCAAACGGCGGGTGACCGCCATATGTCCGGGAAACCATTGAATCTGTTGAAAAGACATTATGATACAGGTCCGAAGGCGTTGAAGGGCAGATAGCGCAATATGACTTTTCCTAAAATATACTGCTTATTGATCTGTCCGATCTGCTCGGAGCGGCTGTCCAGAGAGTCGTTTCGGTTATCGCCCATTACAAACACGTGATCCTCTTTGACGGTGAAGGTCACTTCGCCGTTGTCATCCGCCTGCAAACTTTCCGAAATCATAGGGGCGTCCTGTTTCAGGACGTAAGGCTCATCCAAGGGAACGCCGTCCACCCAGATCTGCCAGGCGTTGAAGTTGATCTTGACGGTCTGCCCGCCCACGGCGATCACCCGCTTGATGAGAAAATCCTTCCCGTTCTTGTAGGTGGGAGTATGCACCACCACGATATCGCCGCCCCGGGGGGTATACAGAAAGTCGGAAATAATGACCCGCTCGCCGTTATGAAGCGTATTCATCATGGAACTGCCTACCACGGTGGACCCGCGGAACAGGACGGTAAAGGTGAAAATCACCACCGCGAAGGACAGGAGGATGGATTTGATCCAGTCAAAAACCGCCACGCTGGGGGGAAGCTTTTCCTCCCCGTCCGGATCCGGCTCCTCCTGGGCCTGCGCCGCCCGCTGCTCCGCCTCTTCCAGTTCGGCGGCGATATCAGCGGCTTGGGGAAGGGAATCCTCAAACACGCCCGTCGCCTTGTCCGGATAAATGTCGGCGATGTCGGGCTCGTCCTGCATGGGCTCTGCGGACGCGTTCAGGTAGACCTCGTTGCTCTCGTTTTCACCCTGAGCGGCCTTTTCGGTTTCGTCCGGGTGCGATAAGGTGCGGCGCGCCCGCAGGGGCCTTCTGCGCGCGGGGCGATTCTCTTCTCCCGCCGGCGCCGTTTCACTGTTATCCAACGAAGGGACCTCTTCCGGTTCGGCGTACTGCGCTGTATTGTCCGGCGCGGTCTCACCGTTATCCGGAGAGGGAGTCTCTTCCGGTCCGGCGTACTGTGTTTCCTTTTCCGGTGTGGAAAGGTCGTTTTCGTTCATTGCAATCTCCTTCAACAAGAAAGGGGACTTTCTTCAAAGTCCCCTTCAGCGTTTGTCAATCTCCGAATGAGCTGCTGTCAAAAGCGACTTTGCAGTTCGGGATAGGCTCTTCAGATCTTTTCTTTAACCTTAGCGGCTTTACCGACACGGTCACGCAGATAATAGAGCTTTGCTCTGCGAACTTTACCGGTACGGATGACTTCCACTTTCTCCACGCGGGGAGAATGAAGCGGGAAGGTCTTTTCCACGCCCACACCGTAAGAAATGCGTCTGACGGTGAAGGTTTCGGAAATGCCGCCGTTTCTCTTGGCGATCACAGTGCCTTCGTAAATCTGGGTCCGCTCCCGGGTGCCTTCCACGATCTTATTATGAACGCGTACGGTGTCACCGATGTTGAACTTGGGCGGATCGCTTTTCAGCTGCTCGTTTGTGAAAGCTTTGATCATATCCATATCAAGCTCCTCCTTAAATAAAAGAATTTATTTAAGTATACATACAAGCGTTCGTGCTGAAGCCGGCAGAGGACCGCTTGGTTTATATACCGCAACGGAGAGAGTATACCACGACAAAAAACAAATTGCAAGGGTTTTTTTAAACTTTTCTTGATTTTTCCGCGAGAAAGGCTTTGAGGCGGCCTTCCCGGACGCCGCTCCGGCAAACAAACGCTTCGGTTTTCCCGTAAAAGGCAAGGATTTCAGTAAAGACGGCGACAGCGGGCGGAACCAGCCTGAACCGTTCCCTCAGGATCCCCTTGATCCTTTCGTGGTCCTCGTCGCTGCCGTGCTCGAAGTGCCACAAAACACGTTCCATCTGCCGCCGGGACAGGCGCATATTGTTTTTTGTTTCCAGAAGGTTTTTATAGCTCAAAAGCGCTTTTGCGCTGCCGCCGCTGATCAGGATCGCGTTTCCCGGCAGCGCCGGCGCGTCCCTCAACAGCTCCCGGATTTTGTCGCGGCAGGCCGGCATCCCGTTTTTTCCATCCGAAAAGAACTCGTTATAAAGGGAAAGGCATCCGATGGGCAATGAAACGCTGCTCTGCACGGAGGCGTCCCGGAAGGCGAGGATCTCCGTGGAGCCTCCGCCCAGGTCCACCGTAACGCCCGCCTGATTGGTCCGGTTTCCCAGCGCCCCCAGGAAGCTGTAATATGCCTCGTCTTCCCCGGAGATGATCTCCAGGGATACGCCCGTTTCCCTGGCGACCTCTCCGCAAACCTCTTCACGGTTCAAAACGCCGCGCAGGGATGCGGTGGCAAACGCGATAGGGGGGATCGCTGTCAGCCGGGCGCTAATGGCTTTGAATTCACGTATCAGGGCGCAAAGGCGGTCGACCGCTTCCCGGGGCATGGCATTGTCCACCAGAGAAGCGCCGAGACACAGGGGAACGGCTTTGAAAAAAACAGGCGCCGCGTTAAATAGCTTTTCCTCGTCCAACACGGCGAGCTTGACGGTGTTGGAACCGACATCAATGATGGGGTATAGCATACGGGATCTCTTTTCAACTTACTTTCCCCTATTCTACACGTCTTCGATCCTAAAATCAAGATTTGACGGTAGATTTGCTGAAAAATGTTGAGAGAAATGCGGGAAACGGAATGCGGGGACGCATATACTGAATTATCCGAAAAAAGGGAAACCGGAGGTAGATATGTTCCTTGACTTTTTGAGATTCGCTCTGTCTCGCTTCGCGTTTTTGTATCTGCGCGTGATGAACAAAAGCGCCTTTCCGCCGCCCCTGAAAAGGGAGGAAGAGGAGGCTTTGCTCCTGCGATTGAAAGAGGGGGATCGTGCCGCCAGGGATCAGCTGATCGAACGGAACCTGCGCTTGGTGGCGCACATCATCAAAAAATTCGATACCGCCCCGGACGTTCAGGAGGATCTGATCTCCGTCGGGACCATCGGGCTGATCAAGGCCATTGATTCCTACGACGTCTCCCAGGGGGCTCGCTTCGCGACCTACGCCGGGAAATGCGTGCAGAATGAGATCCTCATGTACTTCAGATCGCAGAAAAAATACGCTTGTGAGACCAGCCTGGGAGAATCCCTGGAGGTGGATAAAGACGGAAACGCCCTGACGATCCTGGATGTATTGAAGGTGGACGACGACGTGGTGGAAGTGATCTGGCGCCGGGATTGTGTGAAAGCGGCGTTGGAAGCGGTGGATACTGTGTTGGATCCCCGGGAAAGAAGCATCATCCGGGCGCGATACGGACTGGACGGCGGCGCGGGTGTAACCCAAAGCGTTCTCGCCCGGCGCTTTCACATTTCCCGTTCCTACGTCTCCAGACTGGAAAAAGGCGCGCTTCAAAAGATCCGTGCCTATATGACGGAAAGAGAAAAAGGCGTATAGTTCATATTTCACGCCCGGAACGCATAGGTTTAGAAACAGAACGGCGGCGACCGGGCACGCGTTTTGCCCGAGTTCTTTTCGCCGCCTGGAAGGGAGAACGTATGGGCATGGAACCGTTTGAAAGCATTGTGGGAAAATGCTATGGACAACTGTGGGCGGGACAGGCTTCCTGCCGGGTTGAGAGCGAATGGACGCTGCCGGACTATAAGGAGGCGGCGAGACGCCTGCTTCGTGTGGACGCCGACCCCAGGATCACCGGGAAAAACCTGTACCAAAAAGGACAGGAGTGGATCTGTGAGGTGGAAGGGGAGCTTTCCATCGGAGCCTTATATCAGCCGGAGGGGGAGGGCGGAGAAGAGACCGTCAGTTCTTACGTGGCAACGGAATCCTTTTTCTATACCTTTCACGCGCCCCTTTCTTCGGACGGGATCCCCGATCAGGAGTCGGTCGCGTCTCTCTGCGAGGGGATGACGGAAAACCTCAGCGCGCGCCTTCTGGGACCGCGGCGGGTATCCTTCCGCTGTGACGTGGCGTTGTCCCTGTCTCTGCGTGGGAATCGGGAAATCGCCTGCCTGTCCGGGCAAGTACCGCCGGACGTGGAAGTAAAAACGGAAACGCGTGAAACCACGGTTTTGGCTGGCGTGGTACGGCAAGATCTGGAGTTGCGGGAGATTTTGACGCTGCCCGCCTCCTATCTGCCCATCCGGGAAAT
This sequence comes from Clostridia bacterium, assembly GCA_017959745.1. Taxonomy (GTDB): domain Bacteria; phylum Bacillota; class Clostridia; order Oscillospirales; family SIG627; genus RGIG5579. The sequence continues at coordinate 18,092 of JAGDAA010000178.1, read as the reverse complement.
GACGGATATGACCTTTTCCCTGTTTGCGGACCGGGTCCGGGTATCGGACGGGACAGTCCAGTTTACCGGTCGTCTGACGGTGAACGCGGCGTACGCGCCGGAGGGGGAAAGCGGTGTGGTCAGCTTCTGCCAGCCCCTGGAGTTTGAGAAGAGCATCGGCACGGGACTTGCCGCCGAGGGAGATCTGTGCGAGGTCGCCCTGATCCCAACGTCCTTTCAGTCGTCTGTGGAGCTCAGTGAGGGCGGGGAAAACAAGGATCTTGCCATAGAGGTTCTGTATACGGCGGAGATCCGCCTGTACCGCCGGGAAAAAATCAGCTTCATCACGGATCTGTATTCCGTGAAGGATGAGCTGGAGATTCACTCCAAGAACGAAACACTGTCCGTTTATACCGCCATCCGGGATTTTACAAAGGAGATCCACGCGGAGCTCCCCCTGAAACACACGCCTTTTTCCCACGCGGAGGACGTGCGCGCCGCCATCCGGTTTCTGGACAACTTTCGGGACGGGCGCAAGCTGACCGTCAAAGCGGAACTGCAGTTGAAATATTTGACTGTGACTGAGAGCGGTGCGGTTTCCGCCGCGGAGGACGCTCTGGAGATCCGGTTCGACCTGCCGGATGTGAGCGACGTTCCCGAGGGAGAGGGAAAGGTGGAATTGTGGGGCGGCGTTTCGGACGCCCAACTCACCTTGCGGGAGGACGTGATCGACGTCCGCCTGGAGGTATTCGGCCGGCTCGTCTTGTCCCGGGAGGAATCCGTTCAGTACGTCGCCGGAGCGGATGTGAAGGAAGCGCTCCAACGGGAAAAACCGGGCATCTTGTTCTACTATCCCGACGGAGAAGAGGATCTGTGGGACGTGTGCAAAAAATTCAAAGCCCGCGTGGCAAGCGTCCGGGGAGAGAACCAGTGGGAAGGGGAAGGCGTTCCCCCCGTCGTCCGCATCATTCGCTCTTAGCGTAAAAAAAGAAAAGCGTTCCACCGACGCGGAACGCTTTTCTTTTTTATCCTGTATCAATAGGTGCCCCAGAAGGACCATCCCTCATCTTCGGGCTTGACGCCGTCGGTAATGGGCGCGGTTGTGGTGGGACGCGGCTTGGCTGTTACGACCTCCGCGGTCTCCGTCTGCGTTTCCTCGTTTTTGTTCCCGCAGGAAACCAGGCACACGATCAAAAGGCAGGCGATCAAAAAGATGGGGATGAGGCGTTTCATATTCGTACCCTTTCTTTGCTACGTCACAGATCTTTTACCATCTACCAGTATAAACGGTGCGGCTTTGTTTGTCAAGATGAAAATCCGCGCCGGACGCGGGTTTATTCGCCGCGTCTTTCCTCCGGCTCGCTCTCCGCGGGCGGTATCGGTTCCCGTTCAGTTTCCGGCGATGTTTCCGGGTAGAATTCCGAGAAGGGGAATTCCATGGACCGGAATAAGGTGCAGGGATCGGTATCGTCAAATTGATAGTCCCCGCATCCGGTGGGGATACTGCTGTCGCAGGCGGGAACGATGATCTGCGTGGGGCGTTCGATCCGGACCATGGAAAACAGCCCTAAGGTGACGAACAGGACCTTGTTGCCCGGGATCGCGTCGGCAAAGCCGCCGGAGAATTCATTGGTGATTTCCTCCGGCAGATTGGCGCAGTCGCAGAAGCAGGTGCCGAAGGCGCGGCTCCTTTCATAGTCCACCGTGGTCAAGCGCAGGGCGACCGGCTCCGCCACATCCAGAATGATGTTCGGACTGGCTTGGGAGGAGCGGATGCCGCCCCGGGTCAAATCAGAGCGGAAGGAGGCGACTCTGCTTGTGCCGCCATAAAGCATAATGCTCCTGTCGTATACGGCAAGCCCCGCCGTTTCCTGCCCGGTCCCGATCCCGTTGCTGCATTCCAGTACACAGTGGAAAAAGTAGCGGACGTTCACCCGGTAATAGCCCCGGTGAAAGGACATTTCCTCCGTTTCGATCCCGGCCCAGGGGATGCGCACGCTTTTGACGCGCACCGTCGCGGCGTTATCCACCATGCGCTGCCCGTCTTCCGGGAGCAGGATCTGAAGATCCTCCAGGCAGTCCTGCTGACGGCAGGAGTCGAAGATACGATACGTGTCTATGGAGCGGGAGCCGTCGTCTTTTCCCTGGGCGCGGCACGGCATGGCGTGCTTTTCGCCGATGTTCTTCGTGATCAATGGTTTAGCCTCCCATCAATGTGATAGTATAGCTTATGCGCGTATCGCCGAATCGTGAAAAAATCCGTAAGGCTGCCTTACGGATTTTTTCGGATTATATTCAGCTGATCAGGTCCCGGGGATTGATCGGGGTATCGCCCCTCCAGACTTCAAAATGAAGATGAGGCTCTTCGGCGCATTCTATGAGAGCCGTATCACCCACGCCGCCGATCACGTCACCCGCCTGCACAACGGCGCCTTCCTCCACACCGTCGGGAACGGAGGGCATCAAGCTCTGATACACGCTTTTCAGACCGTTTCCGTGGTCCAGGATCACCGTTTGTCCCATAAGCGGATCATCGTACACCTTTTCCACCACGCCGTCCGACATGGCTTTCACACGCTCCCCGATCACGGCGGCAAGGTCCATGCCGTTATGCACGCGGTAATCGTTCATGGTTTCGGAATAGACCAGAAGTTCGTCGGAAAATTCCTTGATGACGGTCCCCACCAGGGGCATCAGATAGGTCGGCTCCACCGGCGTGGCGGAAACGTCCTGCTCCGGCTTTTCCGCCGGGGGCGTCTCCGGCGTTTCCTTCACCGGGACCGTAGCCTTCGGCGTTTCCGTCTTCCGGGAGGAAGAGGGGGATTTGTCCGCGGGCTCCTCCACCGTGACACGGGGCAGGGAAGCACCGCCTTTCTCCGCCGCCGTCTCCGGCTTTACCAGACCGAGGACCGCGCCGTATACCCCCACGCAGATAACGGATAGGATGCACACAGCCAGAGCAATGTAAAGACCTCCGCTGTTGATTTTTCTCTTCGTTTTGTTTGTCAGTGCCATATTTGTTCCGTCCTTTCTCGTTTGCCCTTATTCTGCGCGGTGGCGCCTTGTTTTATGCGAAAGGACGAAAAAAAGGCGGGAACGTTTCCGCTCCCGCCGCTACGATCGATCAGGTTCAGTTGGGCAAATCGTTGGCGTACACGACGCTGCCCGGCTCCCGCAGATTCAGCTTATCCCGGGCGATGCGCTTGATGGTCTCTTCCGAGACTTCTTCGCTCAATTGCGCGTTGAGCCGTTCCACCTGCAGGGTGTAGGTGCTTTTTTCCGCCTCCAGACGGCGCTGCTGTTCTTTCATGGAGTTGATCTGCAGGTTTTTGTTGACGATGGAGATCACCAGAAAGATCAGAATGGCGACAAACGCCAACTTGGCGAAAAAACCGAATCTGTGTTGTGTCATATGTTCCTCTCCGTTTCAGGTCCCGTGGTTTTCTTGTTTTTGTGCCTCAAACGATTCTTATTCTTTTTCTTGTGGCGCCGCTTTTCCGCGCTCATTTGCTTTTTTTGCGCCCGCTTTTCCCGTCGAGCCGTCAGGCGCGCCCGTAGCGGATCCCATACCCGTTTTTTCAGCATCCGCCTCACACCGCGCAGCGCCTTTTGTACGATCTTTCCAACAGACGCCAGGTACAAAAGAAAGCCGAGTATGACGCCCAATACGGCAAACCAACGGGTCTCTCCCTCGCCGAAGGCGTAGTGAAAAAAGATATGGGCAAGGCTGGCGGGCAATAAAAACAGAAGGTCCTCCGCCGCTACGAGCCAGGTCGGGTGGGTAAACAATATCCGCAGAAACCGGAACACCTCGTAGTACAACCCCAGTCCGGCGCCGAAGAGAACGGAGCGGGAAAAGAGCAGGACACCCCACAGCCATTCCGGCGTCATGAGGAGAACAGGCGGCTGAAAAATCCTTCCTTGCGTTCGCCGCCCTTATCCGGATACCAAAGAGAATCGATTTGTCCGGACAGCTGCGCTTCCCTCTTTTCCAGGTCCAGAAGGTCCAGGTGAAGGGCGCGCCCGCCGATCTGCAGAAGGCCCAGGCTCGTTTCGATCTCCGCCTGGTCATCGGAAAAGCTGCTGACGTCTGTCACGCCGGTGATCCGGAGAATTTTGCGGTTCTCCAGTTGAAGCCGGTTTTCGTCCATAGCGTATCACCTCGTGATATCCTATGAACAAACGCGAAAAAATATACGGCTCTACAGGGCTTTGTACAGTCCCGCCGCCTCGTTCTTCCCCGCGTGTTCCGGGGTCGACAGGACCTCGCACCGGAAGGTTTTTTCGCCGAAGCGCACTTCGATCACGTCCCCCGCCTTCACGTCAAAGGAGGGCTTTACCACTTTTCCGTTTACGGAAACGTGGCTGGCTCCGCACGCGTCGTTGGCGACGGTGCGCCGCTTGATGATGCGGGATACTTTCAGGAATTTATCTAATCTCATATCGTCCTCACGGGCGTCATTGTATCACAGATCGTTTCGTCTTGCAAGTTTTTTCGCGTTTTACCGGTAGCTTTCCGGGTCCCGGATCAGCCGGGTCAGATACCGCTGCAGGGCCTCCTCCGGGCAAATCTCTTGCCGCACCAGATCCAGGCAGACCCGGTACAGGGCTTCACCGCCGGCAAGGACAGGGTCCTCCTGAGGCATTGCTTCCTCGCGCAGCACGGCGAAGCCGCTTTTCTCCGCCACCTTTTCCGCTCGCATCAGGGCGGGCAGGCTCCCGGCGATCCCGTTCAGGGTGTCCTCTTTGCTCTTCGCCCCTTTTTCGCGGCGCTTGATCTCGTCCCAGGAGGCCTGGATCTGATCCTCCGCCAGGGTCTCGTTCCCGAAGACGTGGGGGTGGCGGCGGATCATTTTGCGGCAGATCCCGCTCAATACGTCGGAAAGATCGAAAGCGCCCTCTTCCCGGGCAAGCCCCACGTGGAACAGAACCTCCAGCAAAACGTCTCCCAGCTCTTCCCTCAGGGCGTCGTTGTCCTTCCGGTCGATGCCGTCTACTACCTCGTACGCCTCTTCGATAAAGTTATTTCGCAAGCTCTCGTGGGTCTGGATCCGGTCCCAGGGACAGCCGTCCGGCGCCCGGAGGATGTCCACGATGGCGCAAAGGTCGTCAAAGTCGTATGTTTCTTTATTCAGCAGTTCCGCTTTCGTCATGGCGCATCTCCTTTAAGACGCTCATCAGATCGAATACCCCCCTCACCGGGATCACCTTCACCCCCGCGGGGACCTTCTTGATCCGCTCCGCCGCCCGGCGGGGGAGCAGAATGATCTCAAACCCGAGGCGGACGGCCTCGTTCACCCTGAGGTCCGAGTCGGATACGCTGCGGCATTCGCCGGACAACCCCACTTCTCCAATGGCGATAAAATGGGGCGGGAGCCTGAGATCCATAGCGCAGGAGAGGATGGCGGCGCAGACGCCCAGGTCCGCCGCAGTCTCGTCCAGCCGCAGACCGCCCACCACGTTCATATAGACGTCCTTATCGAAGAACCTGACCCCCAGGCGCTTTTCCAGAACGGCGAGCATCATGGTCATCCGGTTCAGGTCCAATCCGGAAGCGAGCCGTTTGGGGTTGGGGAAGGGAGAGCGGGTCACCAGCGCCTGGACCTCCGTCAGGATGGGGCGGGTCCCCTCCATCAGGCACACGGGGCAGGAACCGGGCACGCCCACGGGTGAATCCTCCATCATTCTGCGGCTGGGATCCGGCACTTCTTCCAGACCCTCGTCCGTCATCTCAAACAGACCGATCTCATTGGTGGATCCGTACCGGTTCTTGATGGCGCGCAGGATACGGCAGCTTTGGGTACGTTCCCCCTCGAAGTACAGTACCACGTCCACCATATGCTCCAACAGTTTCGGACCGGCGATCACGCCGTCCTTGTTCACGTGGCCCACTAAAATGGTGGAAAAGCCGCCTTTTTTGGTGGCGGCAATGATCTTCGCCGTCGCCGCCTTTACCTGGGACACGCTTCCCGGCGCGCTGCTGACAGCGTTGTCTTTCACCGTCTGCACCGAGTCGATGATCAAAAGGTCCGGACGGATGTTGTCCGTCTCCGCCAAAATACCGTCGATATCTGTTTCACACTGCAAATAGACGTTGTCCGTCAGGGCGCGTAGCCGTTTGGCGCGCATCTTGATCTGAAGCTGGGATTCCTCCCCGGACACGTACAATACCCGCGTATCCGGCATAGAGCGGCAGATCTGCAGGAGCAGCGTGGATTTTCCGATCCCCGGCTCGCCGCTGATCAGTGCCACGGACCCCCGGACGATCCCGCCGCCCAAAGCCCGGTCCAGCTCTCCGATGCCGGTCCGGCTCCGCTCCCCGAAGAGCTTTTCCTCTTCGATCTCACTCAATTTTACCGCGGGGGTGAATTCACCGGGCTCTTCCCGGTCCTTGCCCGCCGCGGCGGGAGAGGGGGTATAGGTCTCCTCCTCCAGGGTGTTCCAGGCGCCGCATTCCCGGCACTGTCCGTTCCACCGGGGAAATTGCGCGCCGCAGTTGACGCAGGTGTAAACCGTTTTCGTTTTTCCCGCCATAGGTCGGCTCCTTTGATACTGTCGATGTCATCTGTAACAATTATAGGGTTATCCGGGCAAACTGTCAATTTATTCTTGCGTTTTTTTATTCTCTGACTTATACTGAAATGTGGGAGGAAAACAATGGCAAATTACGTGTATTTCAGCGATACGCTGCGGGCAAGCGACAACATCGGACTGGATGAGTTTTTCCTGGACACCGTAAAGCCCGGGGATCTCATTTTATATTTTTACGTAAACGGCAACGCCGTCATCATCGGCAAGAATCAGAATCCCTGGAAGGAGTGCGATCTCGCCGCCATGGAGCGGGACGGGGTGGAACTAACCCGCCGGGTGAGCGGCGGCGGCGCGGTCTATCACGACGGGGGCAATCTGAATTATTCCTTCATTGCCGGGGAGGGCAGATACGAGCCGGAGCTCTTTCAGGACCTGATCCTTTCCGCCGTCCGCGGCTTTGGGATCTCCTGCGAGGCGTCCGGCCGCAACGATCTTCTTGTGGACGGGCGCAAGATCTCCGGCACTGCCGTGGCGGTGCGCCACGAAGCCCGCATACACCACGGGACCCTTTTGATACGCGCGGATTTGGAAAAACTGTCCGGCTACCTTACCGTGGACCCGAGAAAGATCCGATCCAAGGGCATTTCTTCCGTTCGATCCAGGGTGATGAATCTAACCGAGCTTTGTCCCTCCCTCACCGTGGATCGCGCCCGGGACGCGATTTATTCCGCTTATAAGGCGCGCTTTCCCGACGCGATCCCCCTGACAAAGGACGCCCTGGACCCGGAGAAGACCGCCCCCTACCTCGCTCGCCACGCCACCTGGGAATGGCGGCTGGGCGAAACGCCGAAATTTGATCTGAAATGGGATGAGCGCTTTTCCTGGGGCGGGGTGGAATTGTACCTCTCCCTGGAAAAAAGCACCATACGGGAAGTCAGGGCGTTTTCCGACGCTATGGACGCCTCCCTGTGCGCGGCGCTGGAAGAGGCGCTGGCGGGCGTTGCCCTCCGCAGGGACGCCGTCTTAAAAGCCGCCCAGGCTTTGAGCAAAGAGGGAAAAGAGACCCTGACCGCCTTCGCCGCCACCGTTTGATACCCGTGTATAACAGAACGGGCGGGAGCTTTTGCTCCCGCCCGTTTCGTCTTTTACCCGTCGATTTTCCGAAAGAGCTCTTTTAAGGGCTCACCGCCGTAGGACTCGATCAGGCCCTTGTCGCACAGTCCGGCGAGGGCAGGATCCAGCGGCATCCGCGCCGTTTCGCCGATGCCGAACGTCCGCGCGCTTTCCTCAAGATGGCTTTCCCCGAAGGGGTAGATCTTCCGGCCGCAGTCCGGGCAGGTCACATACGCCATATTTTCCACCAGACCGAGTACGGGGATCTTCATCAAATCCGCCATCTTCACGGCTTTTTCCACGATCATGGCGACCAGCTCCTGGGGAGAGGTGACCACTACGATCCCGTCCACCGGCAGGGACTGGAACACAGTGAGCGGGACGTCCCCCGTACCCGGGGGCATATCCACAAACATATAATCCACGTCGCCCCAGTTCACTTCCGTCCAGAACTGGGCGACCGTCCCGGCGATGACGGGGCCCCGCCACACCACCGGGTCTGTTTCGTTTTCCAAAAGCAGATTGATGCTCATAACTTTGATCCCGCTCCTCGTTTCAGCGGGGTACAGACCGGTATCGTCCCCCACGGCACGGTCGCGTAGTCCGAAAACTCTCGGGATGCTGGGGCCCGTCAGATCCGCGTCCAGAATGGCGGTCTTTTTCCCGGCGCGGGCGGCTTCCAGGGCGAGCAGGGAAGTCACCATGCTTTTCCCCACGCCTCCCTTGCCGCTGACGACGCCGATGACTTTTTGGATCCGGCTCTGATCGTTGGGCTTCTGGATCAAACTTTCCTGACTGCGGGAGGGACAATCCGCTCCGCAGGTATCGCAGTTGTGTGTGCAGGTTTCCTGTTGGTTCATACGTTCTCCTGAGAAATAGATACTGCTACCATTATAGTGCTTTGTCAGCCCTTGTCAAGGCGGCGCGGATTGCGCCTTTACAACTTAACAATTATGAAGTATAATATAGTCATTCTTTTGGAAGGGAGGAGCCACCGGTGAAAAAAGCGCGCGTTTTTTTGAAAAAAAGGAGCGTTATGGTCCTGTTTTCCGCGTTGCTTTCCGCCTTGCCATACAGCGTCCCCTCCCTGTTTTTCCTATCCTGGTTTTCTCTCGTTCCGTTCTTTCTCGCGCTGACGAGGGACTATAACCGCTTCCGCTCGAATCTCTGGCTGGGCTTCCTCTTCGGCTTTTCGTACCACCTGTTCACCTACTGGTGGTTTTACACCCTCTATCCCATGGACTTCGCCGGGGTCTCCGAGGGGGTGTCCCTTCTCATCGTCCTTCTGGGATGGGCGGGGATCAGTTTGCTCCACGGCTGCCTGTACGTCCTGCCAGGCGCCGCCGTGTATTTCGCGAAAAAGACGCGCTTCGCCGCCTTTTCCGCCGGCGCGTTCGCCCTCGCTTTTCTGGGGGCGGAATGGATCACGGAGCTGGGACCCCTGGCGTTTCCCTGGATCCGCCTTTCCATCGGACAGTTCCGCGCCCCGATCCTTTTGCAGACCGCGTCCTTCTGGGGCGTCTACGGAGTGGATCTTCTCATCCTTGCCGTTAATATGCTTTTTGCTCTGACGATCCTGAGGAAGTCCCGGCATCGCTTTATCGCCGGCGCTATGGCGCTCTGCCTGTTCGCGCTGAACCTGGGCTTCGGTTTCATCCGCTTTATGAGCTTTGACGCCTTTGAGGCGGAGAATACGCCGGTCAGTGTCGCGGCGATCCAGGGAAATATCCTCTCCGGGGAGAAGTGGGGAGACAACAGCGTCGCCCGCTGTATGGAGACTTATCTGGATCTGTCCGAGAGCAGCCCGGATGATACGGAACTGATCGTGTGGCCCGAAACGGCGATCCCGACGGATCTGAGCCGGGACTATAACCGGGACGTTCTGCGGAATATCAGCGCCCTGTCCCGGAAAACCGGCGTGCCCGTGCTCACCGGGGCTTTCTGGACCCTGGAAGACCGCCGCGCCAATGCGGCGGTCCTGGTCACGCATTCCGGGGTTTCAGCCCCCTACGCCAAGCGCCATCTGGTGCCCTTCGGGGAAGCGGTGCCCTATCGCGGCTTTTTTGAAGCGGTATTTCCGTTTATGACCGAGATCAATATGCTTTCCGAGGACCTTGTCCCCGGCTCTTCGCCCGCTGTTATGGAGACTGACAAGGGCGCACTCGGCTGTTTGATTTGTTTTGAGTCCATCTTCCCGTCCCTGGCGCGGGACAGCGCCGCGGCAGGCGCCGACGCCTTCGCCGTGGTGACCAACGATTCCTGGTACAAGGATTCCCCCGCCGTCTACCAGCACCTCGCCCACGCCGCTCTGAGGAGCATCGAGAACGGTCGGTACACCGTCCGCGCCGCCAATTCCGGTGTCTCGGCGATCATCGATCCCCGCGGCTCGATCCGGCAGGAGCTGGGGCCCCTTCAAAAAGGGATCGTATCGGGACAGATCCGTATGTCGGAGATCCGGACCGGCTACACGTCCGCGGGGGATATTGTCCTGCCCCTTTACGCGGGACTTGTCTGTTTGTGGGGCTTGGTCCTTCTGATCCGGTCAAGGAGGCGTCATGGATCAAACTGAAAAAATCCTGACCCTGGAAGGGGAAGTGGAGGACGTCATCTATCAGAATGACGAAAACGGCTATACCGTCTGCGTGATCGCCGTGGAAGACGAGCCCGTCACCGTTGTGGGCATTATGCCCGGGATCCTGGTGGGCGATGTGATCCGGGTGATGGGGAACTGGACCTCCCACCCCACCTATGGCAAGCAGTTCAAGGCGACCTGTTTGGAAAAGAATCTGCCGGTGGACGAGAAATCCATGCTGCGCTATCTCTCCTCCCGGGCGGTGAAGGGTGTGGGGCCCAAACTGGCGCAGCGGATCGTGGACCGCTTCGGGGAAGCGGCGTTCGATGTGCTGGAAAACAATCCCGACCTGCTGGCGGACGTTCACGGGATCTCCGTCAAGAAAGCCCGGGAGATCTCCGCCGCCTTCAAGGAGCAGTTCGGCGTCCGGAAGATTATGATGTATTTCGGCTCCTATTTCGGTTCTTCCACCACCATGCGCATCTATAAGAAGTGGGGTGTTCGCGCCGTGGAGGTCGCGGAAAAGGACCCGTATATCCTCTGCGACGAGATCTTCGGCGTGGGCTTTGAGCGCGCGGACGCCATGGCGCAGGCCATGGGCTTTGAGAAAGATTCCCCGGGCCGCCTGCGCGCCGGATTGCGCTACGTCCTGCGCTTCAACGCTTCCGCTAACGGGCACTGCTACCTGCCGAAGCATAAGCTTGTCGCCGCTTCCGCCGCCCTGATGGAGGTGGAGCCGCAGCTTGTGGAAGAGCGGCTGAACGGGCTTTGCCTGGAAGGGGATCTAATCCGGGCGCAGGGAGAGGATTGCCCCGTATACCTGCCGCCGTACTTCCGGGCGGAGATCTCCTGCGCCACCAAGCTCTGCGAATTGAACCGCATCAACCTGTACGGCTCCGTGGAGGACGCGGAACGGCTCATCGAGGAAACGGAACTGCGGGAGGGCATCACCTACGCCCCCGCCCAGCGGGAAGCCATCCGCACGGCGCTGTCCCATTCCGTGACGCTGATCACCGGCGGTCCCGGTACGGGCAAAACCACCATTGTGAAAGCCATCGTCTCCCTCTTCGAGCGGGTGGGTATGAAGATCGCCCTGGCGGCGCCCACCGGACGGGCGGCGAAACGTCTGGGAGAATCCACCGGCTCTTCTACCCGCACCATCCACCGGCTTTTAGAGATCGAATACACCCGGGACGATACCACGCATTTCATCCGGAATGAAAAGAACCCCCTGGAGGAAGATGTGATCATCGTGGACGAAAGCAGTATGATGGACGTCCTTTTGTTCGCCTCCCTCCTGTGTGCCATTCGTCCCGGCGCCCGCCTGATCCTGATCGGGGACAGCGACCAGCTACCCAGCGTGGGCGCGGGCGAAGTCCTGCGGGACACCATCCGCTCCGACGTGTTCCCGGTTTGCCGCCTGGAGCGCATCTACCGGCAGTCCGGCGACAGCGACATCGTGGAAAACGCCCACCGTGTCAACCGGGGGGAGTACCCTGTCTCCGCGGATCGGGACGGAGATTTCTTCCTGATGGCGCGCCCCTCCCTTGCCGCGTCCGTGGAAACGGTCGTCTCCCTCTGTCGGGACCGGTTGCCCCGGAAATACGGTCAGGAGGCGTCGGAAGGCATCCAGGTCCTCAGCTGCACCAGAAAGGGGGATCTGGGAACCGTCCGCCTGAACGCCCTGCTTCAGGACGCCCTGAATCCGCCCGCGCCGGATAAGCGGGAAAAAGCGGTCCGCGACCTGATCTTCCGGGAAGGGGACAAGGTCATGCAGATCCGCAATGACTACGACCTGGAGTGGGAAAGTACGGAAAACGAGGGGATCCGCGGCAACGGCGTCTTCAACGGGGACATCGGACGGATCCTGTCCGTGGACCACGCCGAAGAGACCGTGACCGTTTTGTACGACGATCACAAGGTTTCCTATATGTTTGAGGAACTGGACGAGATCGAGCACGCCTTCGCGGTCACGGTCCACAAAAGCCAGGGGAGCGAGTATCCCATCGTGATCCTGCCCCTGTTCAATCCGCCCCCGATGCTGGCGACCCGCAATCTGCTGTATACAGGGATCACCCGGGCAAAGAAGCTGGCGATTCTCGTGGGGGATCCGGCGTCCTTTCACCGGATGGTTGACAACGACCGCGTCGCCGAACGCTACACCGGGCTCTGCCGGGCATATCAACTTCTGACGGAGGGTGGAACATGAAGAAACAAACACTGAAAACCATCCTCTTTTTGGTGTTGTGGACCCTGGTTCTGGGCGCGGTCTACTGGTCTTTTTCCGAAACGCCGTACACCCTTTTCGTTTCCGCCGTTTACGCCGTAAGCGCCGTGGTCCTGTTCATCTTCTTTCTCCTGGTCAACGGAGGCTGGCGCCCTCTGCGCGGCGAGGAGGAAAAGCGCGCCCGACTGGCGCGGGAAAAGGATGGGTCAAAAGAAAAAAAGAGTGCCGCGCCCTCCGCCGATATCCCGCCCCGGCCCGATTTGTTCCACCTGGGGGCGGAGAAGCAGGAAAGGGCCGCCCGGATCCTTCTGATGACGGCGGCGCCCTTCTTCTTTATCCTGGCGGCGGATTACATCTATCTGCATTTCTTTTTCAAAGGGTGACGTATGGAGTGTTATTCTTTATTTTCGGGTTCTTCCGGTAATTGCCTGTATCTGCGGGAGGGGTCTGCGGAGATCCTCGTCGACGCCGGCTCCAACTGCAAGCATATCAAAGACGCGCTCAACGGTATCGGGACGGACCTGGCGAGCCTGTCCGCCATCCTGATCACCCACGAGCACGTAGATCACGTGGCGGCGCTGCCCGTCTTGCTCTGTGCCAATCCCGTCCCTGTCTTCTGCCAGGAGGCGGTGGCGAAGGAGATCTATTACGGCTATCAAATGAGGGATAAGCCGAAATGGGCGCAGGTCTTCGCCAAATGCGTGCGGACCGTGGACCCGGAAAAGGAGTATGAGATCGGGGATTTGGTGTTTTCCCCCTTCAGTACCCCCCACGACAGCGTGGACAGCGAGGGCTTTGTTTTCCAGGAGGGAAAACTGGGAGTCGCGACGGACCTGGGACACGTTTCCGCCTCCGTCCGCAGGGGACTTTTAGGCTGCGAGAACGTGGTCCTGGAAGCCAATCACGACCTGGAAATGCTTTGGAACGGGCCTTATCCCTATCACTTGAAAGAAAGGATCGCCTCGGACAACGGGCATCTGTGCAATGCGGATTCCGCCGCCTTCGCCGCGGAGCTGTTTGCCGCGGGATGCAAAAATTTCACCCTGTTCCATCTCTCTCAGGACAACAACACGCCGCCCCTTGCCATGGAGGCGTACCGGGAAACGCTGCGCGCCGCGGGCGCCGAAGCCGGGAAGGATTACGCCCTGCGCGCCGCTTCCCGCCGGGAGGTGACGAGGATCCTGTGAATACCTGTATTATCAGCGTTGGCGAGCCGAAGGAGCCTTATTTCCGGGACGCCTTCGCGGAGTATCAGAAACGGATGCGGGCGTACGGCGGTATGGAAAGCGTTCTCGTAAAACCCGCCGCCACGCCGGGCAGGGACCTGAAGCCGGAAGAGATCGCCCAGACGCTTGAAAGGGAAGGAAAGAGCATCCTTCAGATCCTTTCTCAGCCCCGCTTCAACCGTGCTTACAAAATAGCCCTTTGCGTGGAAGGAGAACAGCTTTCTTCGGAAGGACTGGCAAAAGCGCTGGATCGCGCGGCGCTTTCCGGCAAAAGCGGCGCCGTCTTTATCATCGGCTCCTCCTGGGGCTTGAGCGGGGAGGTAAAAGCCGCCTGTGACCTGCGTCTCTCCTTTTCCCCCATGACCTTTCCCCATTCCCTGTTCCGGGTGATGCTGGCGGAGCAGATCTACCGCGCCTCCTGCATCCTGGCGGGAAGCAAATATCATAAATAGAAAGCCGCAAGTAAAACAACAGGCGATCCTGTAGGATCGCCTGTTGTTTTATATCGGCCTTATGAAGCGGGACCTAAGACAATCTCGTTTTCGCCGTCCATAGATTTCCCGGTCAGCTCGTCAAAGAACATCAGATATTTCTTTAGACGGACGATGTCTGCGTTGTTTTCCTTCCCGTCGCCGTTGGCGTCCGCGCCGGATTTGAGCGAATAGGTGACGCCTTCGTGGACGGAAGTCTGGCCCTCCGCGTCATAGTATGCCAGATAGTTCTTCAAACAGACAATGTCCTTGTTATTGACAGAGCCGTCTCCGTTGGCATCGCCCCACAAGGGACCCAAAGCCTCCGTTTCATCGGCTACGTAGGTATTCCCGCAGCGGGAGCAGGTGTAAGTGGTGTAGCCGCCTGTCGTCAAGGTGGGATCTGTTACGACGGCGATATAGTCATGGCTACCGTGGAAAAGGCCACTCGCGTCATAGCACGCTTCGCCTTCATAAACCGGCAGGGTCTCCCCGGTCCCCACCGTAGCTTCGATCAGAACGTGACCGGATGCGGAAAGGGAGGCGGGGATCAAATCGCTTAATGTATAATCCGCGTAGAGCTTGGATAGCTTGACGTTTTTCGTCTCCTTGTACACCAGATGCCCGTCCGCTCCGGTAAGGGTGAGGGCGACCTTGGCGATGGGATAATTGGTGTGAACGACTTCCTTTCGTAACGCGTCAAAAGACAGATCGCTCCCGGTATTGCTTAAGCTGACCTGCGCCCGCTCAACCGGTTCTGATCCGTTCAGTTCCGCCACGGTGAAGGGGAGATATCCGTCCTTGAACAGCTTTGAGAAGGTGTATTGCTTATCGATCCATCCGTTTTGAATGACGGTGTGGCCATAGCTTTCGCGTGTGGATTTGCCGGAGGACTGTTCGCAGGTTTTAAGGTAACTCTTGGCGCCGTCAATGGTCCCGTCGCCCTTTCGCACTACAAAGGCGTCTTCCACCACCATGCGGGCGTGCCCGTTTTCCTGGTACCGGCGAACGATGCCGTCCGCCTTTCGGACCTGAGCGTAGGATTCAAACATGACCTGCTCCCCGTTTGTTTGGCAGATGGCTTTGCTCAGCGTTTTCTCGGAGGCGGTGTACTTTTCGATCTCAAAATCGTATTGATACGGCCCTACGGGCAAAAACCCGTTTTTTTTCGTCATGGTGACCGTTCCGCCGAATTTGCTCAAACTGTTGCACACCCGGGAAAGGCTCCAGACCACGGAGGTCCCGCAGTCGTTCGTCAAAGGAAAAGCCGTGCCGGAAACAAGCGCGGAAACGTCCCACACCCCTGTATCAGGATCATAATAATCCAAGGCGCTGTATAGGGTCGCGCTGCCGCCCCCGTAGGGTAATCCCGCGTAATACTGACCCGCTTTGTAGTGGTGAAGCCCGTTCTCATCCGCGGTGGATGCGGAGGCGCAGAGATAATCAAGATCCTCCGCCGGCGTCCAGATAAAGCCTTGCTGGAGACGCATGAAATCCACGCAGATCTGTCTCAGTTCGTCCTTCGTCATATCCGGGGTCGCCACGGGAATGGCATCGAGATCTTCCGGAGAGATGGTCTCCGGCGTCCCGTCAAGCCACGCCACGGGAAGCTCTCCGTTATCGGCGAAAGCGAGGATCCCCGGGCTTCCCGTGAATAGCAGGCTCATGCAAAGGAGAAGGGATATGATAGAAGCTCGCCTTTTCATATGAATTCCTTTCGCGGGCGCGACCGTTATCGGCAAGGTGTGGGCGATGACTTTATCTCACTTGTTTGGCAAGACGAAGGATTCCAATCCCCAAACTGTTGTTTTATGAAGCGGGCCCTAAGACAACCTCATTTTCACCGTCCATAGATTTCCCGGTCAGCTCGTCAAAGAACATCAGGTATCTCTTCAGACGGACGACGTCTGTGTTGTTTTTCATCCCGTCTCCGTTGGCGTCCGCGCCGGATTTGAGCGAATAGGTGACGCCTTCGTGGACGGAAGTCTGGCCCTCCGCATCATAGTATGCCAGATAGTTCTTCAAACAGACAATGTCCTTGTTATTGACATAGCCGTCTCCGTTGGCGTCGCCCCAGATGAAAGAATTCACGGTTTTCGTCTGGGTCTTGAAGTCTGTGCCTTTGAAGTTCGCTGTATAAGTGATTTCGGCACCTTGGGTATCAGTAGTCGCGTCAGCAGTTTCGGAATCTACGTGGGTCTCATCCCGTTTGCAGATCCGGGTTGCGGTACAGGCGGTGTAGTCCTCGGACCATTTGTAGCTTGCCTCACCCCAGTTGTGACCGAGAGCCGCCACTTCGTTATCGGTATAGCTATCGCCGCAGCGGGTGCAGGTGTGGGTGGTAAACCCGGGTTCGGTACAGGTCGGCTTGGTTGTAGAGGATTGGTTATAGCTATGACTGGTATAGAAGTCGCCGGAGGCGGTATAGCAGGCGTTACCCTCATAGACCGTCAGCGTTTCACCGCTTCCCACGATCGCTTCGATCTTCACATGACCGGGCGTTTTCATTTTAGAGGGAATCAGTGCGGAGAGTGCGTAGTATCTGCTGTCCTTATTCCTGAGGCTTGTGCTGGTGATATTCACATTCACCTTGTTTTGATATTTGACGCTTCCGTCCAGTCCGGTGACGGTGATCGTTAACTTGGAGAGATAGTAGTTGGAGTACACCACGCAGCCGCTGAGGGTGGTATAGGACAGGTTGGATCCTGCGTTGCTCAGCCGCACCGCCGCCTGCTCCACGCTCTGAGGATCGGAAAACTCTGTGATGGTGAAGGGAAGATAGCCGCTGTTGTACAATTCACTGAAGGTATACTTCTTGTAAATCTGTCCGTGCTGATTGATCGTTTGCCCCTGACTGGTGCGCTGGTAGCGGGTGGAATACTGTTCCGCCATAATAACGTAGCTTTTGTCGCCGTTGATCGTAGTGCTGGTTTTATTGACCACGACGGCATTCTCAATGGCCATGCGGGCATGTCCGCCGTACGGGGTATTATACGTGACAGTCCCGTCCCCTTTTTTCAGAAGAGCGTAGGATTTGAACATGGTTTGTTTGCCGTTGGCTTTGGCGATCTCTTTGGTCTGGGTTTTGTCGGATTCGTCAAACCGGCTGATGTTTTCATCGTAACTGTAGGTGCCGACGGGAAGATACCCGTTCTGTTTGGTCATAGTAACGGTGCCGGCGAAGTTTTGAGTTTGGGTGCTGACCCGGGCGAGCGCCCACATAACGGCGGTGCCGCAGTTATTGGTCAGGGGCAGCGTAGTGCCGCTTTGGGTGGCGTAGGCGTCCCAGAGTCCGCTTTCCGTATCATAATAGTCCATGGCGTTGTACAGGGTCAGACCCCCGTGACCGTATGGAAAGCCCGCGTAGATTTCGCCTTCTTTGCAGTGAAGCATGCCGTCTTCATCCGCGTCGCTGGCGGAAGCGCACAGATAATCCAGATCGTGAGTGGGCGTCCAGGTAAAATTTTGCTGCAGGAGCATATAGTCCACGCAGATCTGCCGCAGCTGATCCTCCGACATCGTATTATTTGCCACCGGGATGGCGTTGACGTCGTCCCAGGTGATGATATCAGGGACAGACTGCAGCATCACGACGGGCAGCTCGACGGAATGCGCGTTGAGCGAAAGGGGAGTGGCTAAAGTTATCAATAAAAGCGATATACAGAGAAGCAAGGATGCTGTTTTCAGATTTCTTTTCATTTTTCTTCTCTTTTCGTATGATCTTATGAGACTGTTCCGTCGAACACCGTGAGCAATTCGCCGGATCCTACGAACGCCTGGATCTGTAATCGCTTTCCGGAGAAATTCGCTTCGTCTCGCACGGAAATCAACGAGGAGACTTCATATTCCCGCACGGGATTGCCCGGAACGTGACGTGTGACGGTGGAGATGACGCTGCCGCTCTCATCCAGCACGTTTATGATCACCTTGGCGATGGCATAGTTGCTGGTGACTTTGGCGTTCCTGATCATATT
>JAGDAA010000177.1 GCA_017959745.1 Clostridia bacterium | reverse complement strand
CGCGACCGCCTCGATGATGACGCCGGGACAGGTGAGAGTGGCGTCTTTTTCGACTCTGATATTAAGAGAGGGAATCTCGTTGATGATCATGCCGTCTTTGTCGTAGGAATAATCGCCGTAGATTTTCAGATCATTGTACTCGGGGTCGAACCGAAAAACGCCGTTTCCTAAGATATCCCTCTTGTTGGCGTCAGTGACGAGCACGCCGCCCACGATAAGATCGTAGGAGTGGATGTCCGGGTCGTTGCCGGGCAGGATCACAACGTCCGTGGCAAATGTATAACTGTTGATCTTGACGCCGTCATCGGCGGCGTAGGCGCCGTCCGGAGCGGAAATGTAGCAGTTGGTGAGGGTAAAGCCGCCGGGGAAGTTACGGATGCTGCCTTCTTCGCCGGTCCGCACCGTGCTGTTGATGATATTCAACTGTGCTTCCTCGTTGGAGAAGGATCCGATCCCGCCTTCAACGTACGCGTCCCGGATGGTCAAAACGTCGTCATCGACCCATAAAGGTTGGGTATCCTTGGTGTGGGGCAAAATCAGTCTGCCGGGGCCGGTGATGGTGGTGTCTGCGCGGAGCTGTATAGCGACCGCGGTGGTATTGTGTTCAGGATCCACGTTCTCGAGCCGGGAATCCGCGGCAACGTAGATCTCCAGATCCTTGATATTACTTTCGATGACGATGCCGGTATAAGTCAGGTTCCCGCTGACGGTGAGGCGGTTCGCTGTGGCGTCGTAGGAAAAGGTGCCGTTGCCTAAAACGTCGCTCTTATTGGCGGAGGTGACCTTCGTCCCCGCTACGGTGAGGGAATACTCGGTCTCCGCCAGTACCGGCAGCGCCGGCAGCACAGGCAGGATCATGGTCAGCGCGAGCAGCAGAGCAAGGATCCTTCTTTTCATTTCTCTCTCCTTTTCGATTCAGACGGGAAAGGCGAACCCGCCCTCAAAGCGCGGGCGCTTTTCTCCGAATATATCTATATAATAGATTAACATACCATTAGTTTTTTTGTCAAGCAAAAAACCCCCGCCGGGGACGCTATAAGAGGAGTGAAACTGATTTTTGTCATTTCAGCGATTTTTCCCGGGGTTTCGGGGTCTTTTTTCGGCATTTCGTTCCTTGACTACTTCCCTTGAAAGAAGGTATAATCGTATCGGAATCACTCGTTCTTTGTGACTGACGGAGCGCGTGGGAGTGACCACGGGGGAGCAGGGAACGTTATCTGCCGACCGTCTGGGCGCAAGGATCCGAAGGGGATCTCTGCGCTCATTTTTGTTTTTCAGGAGGATGGTATGAAAAAAGTCGGAATCGTTATGGGAAGCGACAGCGATCTTCCCGTGGTGCAGAAGTGTACCGATCAGTTGAAAGCCCTGGGCGTTCCCTTTGAAGTCCACGTATACTCCGCCCACCGCACGCCCCGGGAAGCGGCATCTTTCGCGCAAAACGCTGCTGAAAACGGCTTCGGCGTTCTCATCGGCGTCGCCGGGATGGCGGCGCATCTGGCGGGGGCGCTGGCGGCGCAAACGCTTCTGCCCGTCATCGGCATCCCCTGCGGGGGCGGCGCCTTAGGCGGCGTTGACGCACTTCTCTCCACCGTACAAATGCCTTCCGGGATCCCGGTAGCCACGGTGGCGATCGGAGGAGGCGCCAACGCCGCTTTTCTCGCCTCTCAGATCCTGGCGCTTTCGGACCCGGCTCTGGCTGAAAGGCTCACTGCCGCGAGAAAAGCCGCCGGGGAAAAGGTACTGGAAAAAGACGAGAAGATCCACCGGGATCTTTCGGAGCAATAAGGAGGAAATATGGAAAAGCGCGAACAACTCTACGAAGGCAAGGCGAAGAAGGTCTACGCCACAAGCGACCCGGACAAGGTCATCGTTTCCTACAAGGACGACGCCACGGCGCTGGACGGCTTGAAGAAGGGCACCGTCGCCGGGAAGGGCGCCATCAACAACCGTATGACCAATTTCCTGATGCGGCTTTTGGAGAAAAACGGCGTTCCCACCCACTTCGTGGAGGAGCTGAACGACCGGGAGACCGTGGTGAAGAAGGTTTCCATCGTTCCTCTGGAGGTGATCATCCGCAACGTTTCCGCCGGGTCCTTCGCCAAGCGGTACGGGGTGGAGGAAGGGATCGTCTTCGACGAACCCACTTTTGAGTTCTCCTATAAAAACGACGATCTGCACGATCCTCTGATCAACGATACCCACGCCCTCGCCTTAAAGCTCGCCACCAAAGAGGAGCTGGCGACCATCCGCGCCATGGCACTGAAAGTCAACGAGGTGTTGAAGGCGTATTTTCTCACCCTGGGCGTCCGGCTGATCGACTTCAAGCTGGAATTCGGCAGACTTTCGGACGGCACCCTGGTGCTGGCGGACGAGATCTCCCCGGACACCTGCCGCTTCTGGGACGCCAAGACCGGAGAGAAGCTGGATAAGGACCGCTTCCGCCGGGATATGGGCGGCGTGGAAGAAGCCTACAAGGAAATGATGTCGCGCGTGTTCGGCAAATAAGGAGGACCCATGGGCGGTTATTTTGGAGTAGTCAATCAGAAGGACGCGATCCCCGACGTCTTTTTCGGGACGGATTATCATTCCCACCTGGGGACCCGCCGGGGGGGCATCGCCGTGTATGACCGTGAAATCGGGCTGCAGCGGGACATCCACAACATCGAAAACGCCTCCTTCCGTTCCCGGTTCGCGGATATTTTTCAGGTGATGAAGGGTACCGCCGCCATCGGCTGTATCAGCGATTATGATCCCCAGCCCCTTTTGATCCGGTCCCGTCACGGGTCCTACGCCATCTGCTTTATCGGCGTGATCAATAACCAGAAGGACCTGATCGACGCCTGTATGAAGACCGGCTCCCACTTCGACGCCATGACCGGCGGCAACGTGAATTCCACGGAGCTGGTGGCGGCGCTCATCGATCAGAAAGAGGATTTCGTGGAGGGGATCCGCTACGCCCAGGAAAGGATCAGCGGCACCGCCTCCATCCTCATTCTTACAGATCACGGCGATCTCATCGCCGCCCGGGACAAGGTGGGGAGACTGCCCTTCCTGATCGGGAAGCGGGAGGACGGCTACTGTATCACCTTCGAGTCCTTCGCCTATCAGAAGCTGGGCTACGAGGATCATCGGGAGCTTGGTCCGGCGGAGATCGTCCGGATCAGCTGTGAGGGCGTAGAGCGGCTCTCGCCGCCCGGGGAGGAAATGCGGATCTGCTCGTTTTTGTGGTCCTACTACGGCTATCCCACCTCCACCTATGAGGGGGTCAACGTGGAAATGATGCGTTACCGCAACGGACATATCATGGCGCGGCGGGATAAAACGCTCAACAACAACGAGGGCGTGGACTACGTGGGCGGCGTCCCGGATTCCGGCACGCCTCACGCCATCGGCTATTCCAACGAGAGTAAACTGCCCTTCGCCCGGGCGTTCATCAAGTACACCCCCACCTGGTCCCGGTCCTTTATGCCCACGGAGCAATCCCAGCGCAACCGGGTGGCGAAGATGAAGCAGATCCCCGTGCATGACCTGATCCGCGGGAAAAACCTTCTGTTTGTGGACGACTCCATCGTTCGGGGAACACAATTGCGGGAAACGGTGGAATTTCTCTATGAAAACGGAGCGAAGAGCGTGCATATGCGCTCCGCCTGCCCGCCCATTATGTACGGCTGCAAATTCCTGAATTTCTCCCGCGCCACCAGCGATATGGAACTGATCGCCCGGCGGATCATTATGGATCTGGAGGGGGAAGAGGGCTTTTGTCACCTGGATGAATACAGCGATTCCGACACCGAACGGGGCAAAAAACTGCGGGATACCATCTGCGGGGAGCTGCACCTGGCGTCCCTGGAATTCCAGACCTTAAAGGGGATCGTGGAAGCCATCGGACTGCCGGAGTGCAAGCTCTGCACCTACTGTTGGAACGGAAAGGAATGATCTTATGAACGAAAAGTCGCATTCCGAAAGCTACGCCGCCGCGGGGGTGGATATCACCGCCGGGTATCGCGCGGTGGAACTGATGAAGAGCCACATCGCCCGGACTGAGACGAGCGGGGTCTTTTCCGAGATCGGCGGATTCGGGGGCCTGTTCGCCCCGGACCTCGCCGGGATGGAGAAGCCCGTTTTGGTCAGCGGCACGGACGGGGTGGGTACGAAACTCAAGCTGGCGTTTCTTATGGACCGCCACGATACCGTGGGGGTGGACTGCGTCGCTATGTGCGTCAACGACGTGATCTGCTGCGGCGCCAAGCCCCTGTTTTTCCTGGACTACATCGCCTGCGGCAAAAATGTGCCGGAGAAGATCGCCCAGATCGTCAAGGGCGTCGCCGACGGCTGCGTGCAATCCGGCGCGGCGCTCATCGGCGGGGAAACGGCGGAGATGCCGGGCTTCTATCCCGAGGACGAATACGATCTGGCTGGCTTTGCCGTGGGGATCGTGGATCAGAAGAAGATCATCGACCGAAGCGCTATGAAACCGGGGGACGCGGTGATCGCCCTTCCCTCCTCCGGGGTCCATTCCAACGGCTTTTCCCTGGTGAGAAAGGTATTCGACGTGGAAAACGCGGACCTTACCTCCCCCCGGGCGGAGCTGGGGGGCGTTTCCCTGGGAGAGGCGCTGTTGAAGCCCACCAAAATCTATGTGAAGCCCGTGCTCGCCGTTCTGGAACAGGTGCGTGTCCGGGGCATTTCCCACATCACCGGAGGCGGGTTTTACGAGAACGTGCCCCGGTGCGTCCCGGAGGGGTTGTGCGTGAAGGTGCGCCGGGACAAGGTGAAAATCCTGCCCGTATTCGACCTGATCGCCGCCACCGGCGGCATTTCTGAACGGGATATGTTCAACACCTTCAACATGGGGGTGGGCATGGTCCTGATCGTGCCGGAAGAGGAAGCCGAAACCGCCCTTGCCATCCTGCAAGAGAATGGGGAGGACGCCTACGTCATCGGCGCCGTTGCCCGGGGTGAGGAAAAAATCATCATCGAATGAGGAAACAGCTATGAAAAAAACGGCGCGGATCGCGGTCCTGGTTTCGGGAGGCGGCACCAATTTAGGCGCCATCCTGAAAGCGGAAAGGAAGGGGGAGATCCCCTCCGGCAAGGTGGTCCTGGTCATCAGCAGCCGGGCGGGCGCCTACGCCCTGGAGCGGGCGAAACGCTACGGTGTTCCCGGCGTGGTGATCTCCAAAAAGGCGCTGGGAAGCCAAGAGGCGTTTGAAAAGGCGCTTGTGGAAAAACTGGCGCAGGAAAAAATCGACCTGATCGTTCTGGCGGGCTTTCTCACCATTTTAAGCCCCGCTTTCACCGCCCGCTATCCCAGGCGGATCATCAACGTGCATCCCTCTCTCATCCCCGCCTTCTGCGGCGAGGGTTTTTACGGACTGAAAGTCCACGAGGCGGCGCTGGACAAGGGCGTGAAGGTCACGGGCGCCACCGTACATTTCGTGAACGAGATACCGGACGGCGGGGAGATCCTCCTGCAGAAGGCGGTTGCCGTGCGGGAGGGGGATACTCCGGAGATCCTGCAAAAAAGGGTTATGCGCCTGGCGGAATGGGTACTCCTGCCCCGGGCGGTGGAACTGGTATCCAAACAGATTCTTGAAACAGGGAGATAAACATGAACGTCTATCACATTTCTGATTTTGCCGAGCTTGTCGCCGGGAACCCCTACGTGGGACGCGGGATCGTCGCGGGGCAGAGCGAGGACGGGAAAGCCGTCAGCGCGTATTTCATTATGGGGCGCAGCGCCAACAGCCGCAACCGTGTTTTCACCGTGAAGGACGGCGAGGTTTTCACGGCGCCTTTTGATCCCTCCAAGGTGGAGGATCCCTCCCTCATCATTTACGCCGCCCTGAGGAGCTTTGAGAACGATCTGGTCTTCACCAACGGGGATCAGACGGATACGGTGATCGAAGGACTGAAGACGGGCAAGGACTTTTTCACCGCGCTGACGAGCCGGGATTTTGAGCCGGACGCGCCCAATTTCACCCCCCGCATCAGCGCCCGCATCCATTTTGAAAACCGTTCTTTCACCTATGATCTTTCCATCTTGAAAAGCGCCGATGAGAAGGGCTCCGCCACGGCGCGATTCGGCTTTTCCTACCCGGCGCTCCCCGGTGTGGGACATTTCATCCACACCTATATGGGAGACGGCAATCCCCTGCCCACGTTTCAGGGGGAGCCGGAGCGGGTGAGGATCCCCGCTTCCATCGATGATTTTACAAGTGAGATCTGGAACGCTTTGAACGAAGACAACCGCATCTCCCTGTACCTGCGGTACACCGATCCCGAAACGCGCCAGTATCAGGAGCGTCTGATCCACCGGTATCAATAAGGAGCGAATTTATGAAAGAAGTTGAACTGAAATACGGCTGTAACCCCAATCAAAAGCCGGCGAAGATCTATATGAAAAACGGGGGCGAGCTTCCCATTGAGATTTTGAGCGGCAAGCCGGGGTACATCAATTTTTTGGACGCTTTCAATTCCTGGCAGCTGGTAAAGGAGCTGAAGGAGGCGCTGGGGCTTCCCGCCGCGGCGTCCTTCAAGCACGTCAGCCCCACCTCCGCCGCCGTGGGTCTTCCCCTCCCCGACGCCTTGAAAAAGGCGTGCTTCGTGGACGACGTGGCGGGGCTGGATGATTCTCCCCTCGCCTGCGCCTACGCCCGCGCCCGGGGGACGGACCGGATGTGCTCCTTCGGGGACTGGGTCGCCCTCTCCGATGTGTGCGACGTGATGACCGCGAAGATGATCGCCCGGGAAATCTCCGACGGCGTCATCGCCCCGGGCTACGAGCCGGAGGCGCTGGAGATCCTTCGCGCCAAAAGGAAGGGCGCTTACAACGTGGTGAAGATCGATCCGGCGTACCGCCCGGAAGCGGTGGAAACAAAAGAAGTTTTCGGCATCACCTTCTCCCAGCTCCGGAACGAGTATAAGATCGATCCCGACCAGCTGACTAATATCGTCACCAAGAACAAGGAGCTGCCGGAAGAGGCGAAGCGGGATCTGGTCATCGCCCTCATCACCTTAAAATACACCCAGTCCAATTCCGTCTGCTACGCCTACGGCGGGCAAGCCATCGGCGTGGGCGCCGGTCAGCAGTCCCGCATCCACTGCACCCGGCTCGCCGGGAGCAAGGCGGACACCTGGTTTTTGCGGCAGAGCGAGAAGGTCTTGTCCCTGCCTTTCAAGGAGGGACTTTCCCGCCCCGACCGGGACAACGTGATCGACGGCTTCATCAACCAGAATGAAGAAGACGTATGCGCGGATGGGATCTGGCAGCGGTATTTCACCCGGCAGCCGGCGCCCTTCACCAAAGAGGAACAGAAGGCTTATCTCGCCGGCGTCACCGGGGTCTCCCTGGGCTCCGACGCCTTCTTCCCCTTTGACGACAATATCGAGCGGGCGTTCCGGAGCGGCGTAACATACGTGGCGGAGCCGGGCGGCTCCATCCGGGATGACGTGGTGATCCGAAAATGCGATGAACACGGTATGGTCATGGCGTTCACCGGTATGCGCCTGTTCCATCATTGAGGCTGTTATGAAAATATTGGTAGTAGGCAGCGGCGGCAGAGAGCACGCCATCATCAAAAAGCTGAAAGAAAACCCGGCGGCGGAGGTGATCTACGCCTGGCCGGGCAACGGCGGTATGGAGGAAGCGGTCTGCGTTCCCGGCTCCCCCACGGACCTGGAGGGTATCGTCTCCTTCGCCCGGGAGAAGAAGATCGACTACGCGGTGGTCGCCCCGGATGATCCTTTGGTCCTGGGGCTGGTGGATCGCCTGGAGGAAGCGGGGATCCCCTGCTTCGGCCCCCGTAAAAACGCGGCGATCATCGAGGGAAGCAAAGCCTTCGCCAAAGATCTGATGAAGCGCTACGGGATCCCCACTGCCGCATTTAAGGTATTCACCGACGAAAAGGCGGCTCTGGACTATCTGGAGACAGCGCCCCTCCCCACGGTCATCAAAGCGGACGGGCTGGCGCTGGGAAAGGGCGTCATCATCGCCGAGACGAAAGAGGACGCGAGAAAAGCCGTCCGCGATATGATGCGCGACAAGGCCTTCGGAAAAAGCGGGGAAACGGTGGTCATCGAGGAATACCTCACGGGGCCGGAGGTCTCCGTCCTGTCCTTCACCGACGGCAAGACCCTGGTGCCCATGGTCTCCTCTATGGATCACAAGCGCGCCCTGGACGGGGATAAGGGTTTGAACACCGGCGGTATGGGAACCGTGGCGCCCAATCCGTACTATACCGAAAAGATCGCGAAAACCTGCATGGAAACGATCTTTCTGCCCACCATGCGCGCCATGAACGCCGAGGGCAGGACCTTCAAGGGCTGTCTGTACTTCGGGCTGATGCTCACCCCCAGGGGTCCGAAGGTCATTGAATACAACTGTCGCTTCGGGGATCCGGAGACCCAGGTGGTCCTGCCCCTTTTGGAATCGGACCTGTTGACCGTGATGCGTGCGGTGACCGACGGCACCCTTGCCGAAACCCCCGTGCGATTCCAGGACAAAAACGCCTGCTGTGTGATCCTGGCGTCCGAGGGCTACCCCAAAAGCTATGAAAAAGGATTTCCCATCACCATTCCCGAAGAAGTGAAGAAGGACGTCTTCGTGGCGGGCGCCAAGATCCTGGACGGAAAGCTGGTGACCAACGGAGGACGGGTACTGGGTGTAACGGCAGTCGCGGACTCCCTCCCGGAAGCGATCCGGGACGCCTATGAGAAGGCGGAGAAAATCACCTTTGAGAACCGGTTTTACCGGAAGGATATCGGACAAAGAGCGCTACTTGCGAAGGAGTGATCAGGATGGTCTATCGAGTATACGTGGAGAAGAAAAAGGAACAGGCGCTGGAAGCGGTTTCCCTCTTGCGGGACCTTCGGGAATTCCTGGGAATCAGCGGGCTGAAGGATCTGCGCGTCATCCATCGCTACGACGCGGAGGGGCTTTCCCCGGAGCTGTTTGAAAAAGCGAAACGGACGGTCTTTTCCGAACCTCAGCTGGACGTGGTCACGGACGAGATCCAAGCGGACGGCGCCGCGCTTTTCGCCGTGGAGGCACTGCCCGGTCAGTTCGATCAGCGGGCGGACTCCGCCGCGCAATGCATTCAGATCCTGTCCCGGGGGGACCGTCCCCTGATCCGCTACGCCAAGGTCTTCGCCATATACGGTAATTTGACGGACCGGGAGCTGGAGGAAATCAAAAAATACGTGATCAACCCGGTGGAATCCCGGGAAGTGGGCTTTGAAAAGCCCGATACCCTGCAAACGGCCTATACTCTTCCGGACCACGTGGAGATCCTCGATGGCTTCACCCAGCTGGAGGAAGCGGGGCTGAAGGCGTTCATCGAAAAGCGGGGGCTTGCCATGGACAGGGACGACCTGCGCTTCTGCCGGGACTACTTCCGGAAGGAAGGACGGGACCCCACCATCACGGAGATCCGCATGATCGACACCTACTGGTCCGATCACTGCCGCCACACCACCTTTCTCACCGTCATCGACAAGGCGGAGTTTTCCGATCCGCTTTTGCAAAAAACCTATGAAGAATATCTGGCCGCTCGGGCGGAGATCGGGCGCACGAAGCCCGTTTGCCTGATGGATCTGGCTACCATAGCCGCCAAGGTGCTGAAAAAGCGCGGGCTTCTGGAAAAGCTGGACGAATCCGAAGAGATCAACGCCTGTACCGTGAAGATCGAGATCACAACGGACGGCAAAAAAGAACCCTGGCTCCTTCTGTTCAAAAACGAGACTCACAATCATCCCACGGAGATCGAGCCCTTCGGCGGCGCCGCCACCTGTATCGGTGGCGCCATCCGGGACCCCCTTTCCGGGCGCGCTTACGTATACGGCGCTATGCGGGTGACCGGCGCGGCGGATCCCACCGCGCCCATTGAAAACACCATCCCGGGCAAAT
>JAGDAA010000176.1 GCA_017959745.1 Clostridia bacterium | reverse complement strand
GGGAGACCGAGCCGGAGGCGGAGACGCTCCGGGCCTTTCTGGTAAAAGCCGGCGTGGACGGAAAATGGATCCGGATGGAGACAAAAGCCCGCACCACCCGGGAGAACCTGTTGTTTTCCGCGCCCCTTCTGGCGGACGCGAAGCGGGTCGCGGTGGTCACCCACGCCTTTCACCGGCGGCGGGTGCTGGCGCTGGCGGGCAAAGCCCTGCCGGGAAAAGAGATCGTTTTTGCCTGTCCCGCCGAAAAAACCGGCGTTCTCACTTTGCATCTGTATTTACGGGAAAGCTTCACGTTTCTGGCGGACCTGGTCCGCAAAAGGACATCTTTGTGAATCAGTAACCGGGGTCGTATGCCCGGAAGAAAGAAGGCATTTGTTATGGATAAAATGAAAACGGCACGGGGCTTTGCCAAGGCGTGCGCGGTCCTCTTGAAGATCGCCGAGGTCTTCTGCGTGATCGGCTTTATCGGCTCCCTGATCGGGCTGGTCTCCCTGGCGGCGCTGCCCCGGGATCTGGTGGAGGTGGAGTTCAACACCGGCGCCAATATCACGGTACATATGGCGGACTGGCTGGGACAGACCGCCTGGCGGGAGGTCCGGGACAGCGCGAAGGAGGCGCTTCGGACAAGTCCGGATGAGGAATTGGTCGTGACGGATGATGGCATGGAGATCCGCGCCGCCGGGAACAGGACCCTGGGCAGGGGCGAGCTGGCGCTGGGCATTGCCCCCGCGATCCTGGATCTGGCGGTGGCGTGGTATTTCTGCCGGACCCTGGGCAAGCTGCTCCGGGGCATCCGGGACGGAAACGAGCCCTTCAGCAAGGACAACGCGGATCTGCTCCGCACCTGCGGCGTCACCCTCTTCGTGGGCGCTGCCGGGCCCACCGTGGTGTACGGTGTGATGGAAATGTTCGCGGACGTGATCGAGACCCGGAGCATCAATTTGATCGCGGTGTTCGCCGGGCTGATCTGCCTGGGGCTCGCCGCCCTCTTTGAAGCCGCCGCGGGCAGAAACCTGACGGAAAGCGCGCCCCCCGCCGCGCCCTTCGGCGGTTACAGCGGTTTTGCCGGGACCCCGGCGGAGCCGCCCGCTCCCGATGAGATGCCCGAACAGGTCCCCGCCCCCGGGAATGACGAAAACGATCCCCCGGAAACCCCCAACGCATTCTGAACAAACCCAACAGAAAAGAGCAAGTCATTCGACTTGCTCTTTTCTGTTGGTCGCCGCCCTATTTTAACCGCCGTAGCGGAGCATGGCGTCGATGGGTCGCCGTGCCTTTTCGATCAAATCCGGGGCCAAGAGGATCTCCTCGCCCTCCCCCGTAGCCAGGAAGCGGTACACGTCCGGCAGGGTGGTCAGGCGCATATTGTGACACACGCAGTCCCGGGACAGGGGGTAAAACTTCTTGTCGGGACAGCGAAATTTCAGATGCTCCACGATGCTGTTCTCCGTGGCGATGACGAACTCCTTTTTGTCGCTCTTCTCCGCGTAGGACAGGATCTGGGTGGTACTGCCCAGGTAATCCGCTTTTTTTGCCACCCGGGGATGGCATTCCGGGTGCATGAGGATCAGGGCGTCCGGATGGGCTTCCCGCGCCGCGGCGATATCCCTTTCTGTGAGCCGCAGATGGGTGGGGCAGCCCCCCGGGAGCAGTTCAAAACTCTTTTCGGGAAGCTGAGACTGGATATAGGCGCCTAAATTCGGGTCCGGCAGAAAGATGAATCGGTCCGCCGGATACGCCCGCAGGATCTTCACCGCCGAGGAGGAGGTGACGCATACGTCGCACAGGGCTTTCACTGCCGCGGTGGTGTTCACGTACGCCGCCACGGGCACGTCGGGGGTGTCCGCCTTGACCTGCGCCAGGATGTCCTCGTCCACCGCGTCCGCCATGGGACAGCCGGCCTGGGGATGGGAGAGGAAGACGCGCTTTTGGGGCGCTAAGATCTTCACGGTCTCCGCCATAAACCGCACCCCGCACATAAGGACCGTGTCCTCTTTCGCGGCGGCGGCCTGCTGGCTTAAACCAAAGGAGTCGCCGACGTAATCGGCGATCTCCCAGATATCCTCGTCCTGATAGGCGTGTACCAGGACGCAGACGCTTTTTTCCTGTTTCAGGCGCAGGATCTCGTCCTGCATTTCCCGTGTGGTCATGTGTTACCTCGTTTTATCCGACAATAATGGGTACGTCCAGAACGGTGTGGGTGGTCCCGGACGCCAGAAGCACCTCCAGCTTCAAGGTGTAATCGCCGCCCGCAGCCGGCAGTTTCGGCAGGGGAAAATAGTTGCTGGAAGCGGTGTTGGTGGTTGCGAGGGAGAAGGTGAAAAGCCCCGCGTCGTTCGTCGACTGAGTGATCCGGATGTAATTGCTGTCCTCCACCACCGCGTTGTCCTTCATGACCATCGCTTTGACCGTGATGATCTTATGCGTGGCGGCGATGGTGATCTTTCTCAGATCCGAGACACTCTGGATCGTGCCGGTGTAGCTTGCCTCGGCGTCGGGGACGGTATACGCTGTTTTCCCGAGGAGCTCCGCGGGAGCCACGGGGATGTAGTAATCATTGATCAGATCCTCGAAGGTAAACTTCTGATAGGTGTGCCCGGCGTAGTGGAGGGTCTGCCCGTCCTCTTCCACGATGGACCAGGGGTTGGAGGACGCGGAGGTGACCCGCTGTCCCTTGTGCTGATCCTGGATGTAAAGGTAGCTGCCGGCGGGATCGATGTTCCCGTTGGCGTATTTCACCACATAGGGCTCGG
>JAGDAA010000175.1 GCA_017959745.1 Clostridia bacterium | reverse complement strand
TTTTTACTTTGCCGAGATCTTCCGCGGGGGCATCGAATCGATCCCGCGGGGGCAGGAGGAAGCGGGCCTGGTGCTCGGCATGACGCGGGTGCAGATCTTTTTCCGGGTCAAGCTCCTGCAGATGGTCAAGCACATCGTGCCGCCCATGGCAAATGAGATCATCACCCTGGTGAAGGATACCTCCCTGGCGCGGATCATCGCCCTCCAGGAGATCATCTGGGCGGGGGGCGCCTTTATGAAGGGCAGGAGCGGCATCGCCGGCGAGATCTGGCCCCTCTTCTTCACCGCCGTGTACTATCTGGCGTTCAGCGGTATTCTGACCCTTTTGTTCAATAAGCTGGAAAAGAAGCTTTCCTATTTCAGGGTGTAGGAGAGGAGGACGGTTATGGCGTATTTCGCGGTAGAAAATGTGACAAAGTCCTTCGGCTCCACGAAGGTATTGAAGGGCGTCTCCTTCTCTATGGAAAAGGGGGAGGTCCTCTCTGTCATCGGCTCCTCCGGCTCCGGTAAAACCACCCTCTTGCGGGGCGTCAATTTTCTGACCCCGCCCGATACGGGCAGGTTTTATTTGGAGGATGCGTGCTTTTACGACGCGGAGCGGGACAAGCGCCTCTCCGAACGGGAATTCCGGCAGAAGCGGCTGAATTTCGGGCTGGTCTTCCAGTCCTTCAATCTGTTTCCCCAGTACAACGTCCTGAACAATCTCACCCTGGCGCCCCGTCTGGCGGCGAAGGGCGCGAGCAAGGAGGCGCTGGCGGAGATCTCGGCGAACG
This sequence comes from Clostridia bacterium, assembly GCA_017959745.1. Lineage (GTDB taxonomy): Bacteria > Bacillota > Clostridia > Oscillospirales > SIG627 > RGIG5579. The sequence continues at coordinate 1,822 of JAGDAA010000175.1, read as the reverse complement.
CCCTGGAATTGTTGGAGCGTGTCGGACTGGGGGATAAGGCGAAAAATTATCCCTGCGAGCTGTCCGGCGGACAACAGCAGAGGGTCGCCATCGCCCGGGCATTGATGCTTTCTCCCAAGGTGCTTTGCTTTGACGAACCCACCTCCGCCCTGGACCCGGAACTGACCGGGGAGGTCCTGCGGGTCCTGAAGGATCTGGCGAAGGAAAACATCACCATGATCGTCGTCACCCACGAAATGAAGTTCGCCCGGGAGGTCTCGGACAAGGTCATCTTTATGGCGGACGGCATCATCGAGGAAGAGGGCGCGCCGGAGCAGTTGTTTGATAATCCCCGCAGTTCCCGGCTCCGTTCCTTCCTGGCAAGCACCCGGGAATAACGATAATTCAAAAACAGAAAAAAACCGTCCGTGTCCGCGGACGGTTTTCCTTTGTAAAAAATGATTTTTGGTTTGACCGGTCCTACATCCCCGCCAGATGGCTGAACAGGGCGAACAGAGGCGGCAGGGTGAGAAGGGCGAAGACGGTGGATTGACACACCATCCGGGCGGAGGCGGAAGCGTCCTGTCCCCGGCTCTCCGGGAAGATCACCGTGTTCAGGGGCAGGGGCATGGCAAGCATCACCAAAGGGAAGAGGAGATCATAGCCCTCCAGCCCCAGCGCCAGGCAAACACCCAGTCCCAAAAGGGGCATCCCCAGCATGCGGATCGTCACCACCAGAAAGCCCCTGCCGCCCCGGACCATATCCCGCAGGGGGAAATTCGCCAATACCATCCCCGCCAGCAGCATGGAGCAGGGGGACATACAGGCGCCCGCGGCGGAGGCGATATCACCCACCGCCCCGGGCAGGGGGATCCGTAAAAGGCCGATCACGCTCCCCGCGATCAGAAACCAGAGCATGGGCGTTTTCAAAAGGACGATCATCAGCTTCCTGAACCCGGTCTCGGGAACGAACAGGGCATATCCGAAGGAGTTCAGGGCGATGGTGAAGGGCAGCAGGAACAGGATCATTTTGCCCAGCGCCTCGTCCCCGAATACCCCCGCCACCACGGGATAGCCGAAGTATCCGTAGTTGGAGAAGGTGAACAGATAGGTATAGGCGGCTTTTTCTTCCGGCGTTTTCCCCAACAGGCGCCGCATCAGGAAGGCGAAGGGAATGGACCCCGCCAGCCAGAAGCATCCCGCCAACAGCAGGGCGCCGTCCTCCCGCAGATTGTCCGGCGTAAGCGTCCCCACCAGCTGCCGGAAGGTGAACGCCGGCAGAAAAACGTGGGCGCAGAGCATACTCAGCGTCCTTTCGCTGCTTTTGTCCAGCACCTTCCCCCGCCGCAGGATATACCCCACCGCGAAAAAGCACAGAAGCACGCACACCTTTTGCAATGTCAGCCAAAAAACCGTCAGCATCGTTTTCTCCCAAGATCAAGACCCGTATTTCGACCCGGCTATTGTACCACGCTTTGTAATCCTTGTAAAGCGCCCTGTCCCCCCGGAACAAAAGCGTCCCGCCCCTCGGAAAAAACTGCTTGACAAAGCCCCCTCTTTGTGCTATCATAATCCCCGCGCTTGATCCATTAGCTCAGTTGGTAGAGCACTTGACTTTTAATCAAGGGGCCCGGGGTTCGAGTCCCCGATGGATCACCATGAAAAAGCACTTGCTTTGCAAGTGCTTTTTTCAATCCAAGCCGACGAAAGGAGGCTTGGTATGTCATCAGCAGCTGGCGGCTGTATGTCATCTCGGCGAAGCCGTGTATGTCATCACGCGTTAGCGTGTATGTTCCCCGTCGGCGTGATGCCATACAACCCTCCGCGTTGATTCCATTCACTT
>JAGDAA010000174.1 GCA_017959745.1 Clostridia bacterium | reverse complement strand
TGGAAGACCATTGAAGGGCTGAAAGGGAAAATGACCATCGTCCTCACCACCCACTACATGGAGGAGGCGGAGGCTCTTTCCGACCGGATCGGGATTATGAAGGACGGAAAGCTCCTCTTCGCGGGCACGAAGGAAGAACTGTTTACACAAACGGGTAAAGGCAGCGTGGAAGACGCCTTTATTCACATCGTGGAAGGGGGTGAACCGGATGCGTAAATCCATAAAAAGGATCTTTGTTCTGGCAGGCAGGAATTTGAAAGAGATCCGGCGGGATCCCCTGTCTTTGCTCTTTATGATGGCGCTGCCGCTGGTGATGGAAGTTTTGTTCTATTACCTGTTCCACGGCTTGACGGATCAATTTGCCATCCGGTATCTGGCGCCGGGGATCGCGGTCTTCTCCCAGGCGTTTCTGTCCCTTTTCGCGGGGCTTCTCATCGCCCTGGACCGTTCCTCCTCTTTTTTGTCCCGGCTGTACGTCTCCGAGGCGGGAGCGCATGAATTCATTCTGGGGTATGGACTGGCGCTGGCGCCGGTTTCCCTGATCCAGTCCGTTCTATTCTTCCTGGTAGGGGGCATTCTGGATCCGAGCTTTTTCTCTGTTGCTTTGTTGAGCGGCGTCGGGCTGTGCCTGGTCACGTCCCTGTTCTTCATAGGCACGGGGATCCTTTTGGGGTCCGTTTGCAACGAAAAGAGCGTGGGGGGCGTATCCTCCATTATCATCGTGGGGCAGAGCGTTCTCTCGGGCATGTGGTTCCCGGTGGAGGGACTGAAAGGAAGCTTTATGATGAAGCTGATGGAGATCCTTCCCTTCCGGAACGCCACCCTTCTGATCCAGAACGCGGTGAACGGTTATGAGAACCTGACGGACGACATCCTCCGTCCCCTGCTCATCGTTCTCGCCTACGCCGCCGTTTCCTTCCTGCTGGCGATATTGGCGTTCCGGCGGAATATGAAGCGGCTGTAAAGATCAGCCGTGTAAAGAGAAAGGCGCAAAAAAGGTCCCTTTTCCCGCTATGGGAAAAGGGACCGCTTTTTTGATCTTATTTGCCGCCCATTTCTTTCATATGCTTTTTGATGGCGCGGAAGGTTTTATCGCTGATGTAATGCTCCACGCGGCAGGCGTCCTCATCCGCGGTTTTGGGGTCGACGCCCAGAGAGCGGAGCGCCGCCGCTAAGGTAATATGGCGGTCATAGATGCTTTTGGCGCGCTTCTTCCCCTCCGGGGTCAGGGTGATGGCGCCGGAGGGGTCCACCGCGATCATACCGCTGTCCTTTAAAAGCCCCACGGCGCGGCTGACGGAGGGCTTGGAAAAGCCCATTTTCTCGCTGATATCCACACTTCTGACCGTTCCGCCCTTTTCGGACAAAAGCAGGATGGTCTCCAGATACATTTCACCGGATTCCTGCATCGCCATAGGATCGCCCCTTCCCTCTTTTCTTCCTCTGCAGTATATCACGCTTTTTCTTTCTTTTCAAGAAAATTATTGGCAAAAAAAATTTAGGACTTGACAAGTTAGCGATGACTAACTATACTGAACGTGGGGTTAGCGATTGCTAACCGATTCTTAAAGGCATCAGTTAGCCTATGCTAACAAAGGAGGCGGCGGAATGATCCCATTGACTTTTGCAGAGAACGGCGAGGAAAAAACCGTCAAGCGCATCGGCGGCACGGAGGAAATGAGGCACCATCTGGAAAACCTGGGCTTTACCGTGGGCGCCCCGGTCACGGTGGTCAACACCCTTGCCGGGAGCGTGATCGTCAACGTGCGGGGCGTTCGTGTCGCCGTGGGAAAAGACATGGCGATGAAAATACTGATTTGAGGAGGCAGGACATGAAAACGTTGAGAGAGGTCAGGATCGGGCAGAGTGCCAGAGTCGTAAAGCTCCACGGCGAGGGCGCCGTGAAGCGCCGGATCATGGATATGGGCATCACCCGGGGCGTGGAGATCTACGTCCGCAAGGTGGCGCCCCTGGGGGATCCTTTGGAGATCACGGTGCGAAACTATGAATTATCCATCCGCAAAGCGGACGCGGAAATGATCGAAGTGGAATAAGGAGGGGAAGGGTATGGAAGGCAAGATCAGGATCGCCCTGGCGGGCAATCCCAACAGCGGCAAGACCACGCTGTTCAACGCCCTGACCGGCTCCAACCAGTTCGTGGGCAACTGGCCGGGGGTCACGGTGGAAAAGAAGGAAGGAAAGCTGAAAAAGCACGAGGACGTGATCATCACGGACCTGCCGGGCATCTATTCCCTCTCCCCATACACGCTGGAGGAAGTGGTGGCGCGGAACTACCTCATCGGCGAACGTCCCGACGCCATTCTCAACATCGTGGACGGCACGAATCTGGAGCGGAATTTGTACCTGACCACGCAATTGACCGAACTTGGCATCCCGGTGGTCGTCGCCATCAATATGATCGATCTGGTCAAAAAAGAGGGCGACAAGATCAACGTCCAGGAGCTTTCCCGGCAGATCGGGTGCCCGGTGATCGAGATCTCCGCTCTGCGGGAGACCGGCATCGCCGAGGCGGCGGAGGAAGCGATCCGGGCGGCGAAGAGCGGCAAAACCATCCCGCAGCACAGTTTCTCCGGTCCCGTGGAGCACGCGCTGGCTCATATCGAGGAAGCCGTGGTCCACAATCTGCCCGAGGAACAGCAACGGTGGTACGCGGTCAAGATCTTCGAGCGGGACGAGAAGGTGTTGGAGCAGATGAAGATCGCGCCGGACACCCTTTCTCACATTGAGGAAGATATCAAGGCGGCGGAAAAGGAACTGGACGACGACGCGGAAAGCATCATCACCAACGAACG
>JAGDAA010000173.1 GCA_017959745.1 Clostridia bacterium | reverse complement strand
TCCATCAAGGGCTGCAAGCGCTTTTTGGACCGCGTGTGGGCGTTGGGTGAGACCGTTCAAAAGGGCGGCGTCCGCCCCGAACTGGAAGGCGCCTTCCACAAGACCATCAAGAAGGTCACCGAGGATATCGAGTCCTTGAAGATGAATACCGCCATCGCCGCCCTGATGACCCTGATGAACACCGTGAACGGCAGCGTGACCAGTGAGGAGTGGAAGATCTATCTGACCCTCTTAAATCCCTTCGCCCCCCATATCACCGAGGAACTGTGGGTCCTGGCGGGCTTCGACGGCGAATTGAACGCCGCGCCCTGGCCGAAATTCGATCCCGAAAAATGCAAGGACGACACGGTGGAGATCGTCGTTCAGATCTTAGGCAAGATCCGCGCCCGAATCAACGTGGCGGCGGACGCCTCCAAGGAGGAGCTGCTTGCCCTGGCGAAAGCCGATCCCACCGTCGCCGCCCAGCTGGCGGGGAAGACCATCCTGAAAGAGATCGTGGTCCCCGGGAAGCTGGTCAACTTCGTGGCGAAATAAAGATCAGCCGTTAGCCGTCAGCCGTCAGCCGTCAGCTGTCAGCTGTCAGCCGTCAGCCGTCAGCCGTCAGCCGTTAGCTGTCAGCCGTCAGCCGTCAGCTGTCAGCCGTCAGCTGTCAGCCGTCAGCCGTCAGCCGTCAGCTGTCAGCCGTCAGCCGTCAGCTGTCAGCCGTCAGCCGTTAGCCGTCAGCTGTCAGCATATTAAGGAAGAAAGCCTGCCGATTGGCAGGCTTTCTGTTTTTACTATGATGGAAACCGGGACTGTCTCAAGTTTTTTGAGACAGCCCCACTCTTTGTTTGAATCAACTAAGAGACGCCGCGGCGGCTTTCAATTCCCCGTAGGAATAGAGACTGCCCACGCAGAGGACGATGCCGCCGTTTTCTTCGGCGTCCTTTGCGGCACGTTCCAGGGCGTTTTTCATACTATCGCAGGGGTTGGCTTTCAGGCCGACCTGTGTCAGCGCCGTCGCCAGCTCTTTCGCGGGGAGGGCGCGGGGAGTATCGGGCGCGCCGGCGTAAGCGACGTCGGAGATCCCGGACAGGGACTTGACCATAACTTCATAGGACTTATCCTTCATGACGCCCACCACCAGAACGATCCGTTCCTTCGGGAAAAGCGCCTTGCAGGTGGCTACCGCGCCGCCCACCCCGTCCGGGTTATGGGCGCCGTCATAGATGATATAGGGCTTTTTTTTCAGCGTTTCAAAGCGGCCGGGCCAATAGACGGTATCCAGCCCGCGCTTTACGGCGTCCGGGGATACGGGCATCCCGATCTCATTCAGCTGCTCCATGATCGCCAGGACCGTTTTGATGTTGTTCACCTGATAGGCCCCGGAGAGATTTGCCCGCATGGATACGCCGCCGTAGGTGAAATAGATCCCGTTCCGGGTATGCCGCTCATCGGAAAGTGTGATCTCGTCCGCGGATCGCAAAGAAACGCCTTTTTCCCGGCATTTCGCTTCCACTACCGCCCCGGCGCCCGTCGGCAGGATGCCCGTGACGCAGGGACCGGACTTTATGATCCCCGCCTTTTCCCCGGCGATCTTTTCCACGGTGTCCCCCAGGATCTCCGTATGATCCAGGGCGATGTTGGTGATGACGGCAAGGAGGTTATCATCGATGATATTGGTGGCGTCCAGCCGTCCGCCCAGACCGCATTCCAGGACCACCACGTCGCAGTCCTTTTCACTGTAGTACTGGAAGGCGATGGCGGTGATCAGTTCAAAGACCGTGGGGGCGTCCTCCATCAGGTCCGCTTTTTCCTTGACCTTCGCCGTCACCCGGATCAGGTCCTCGTGGGAAATGGGCTCGCCGTCGAACTGGATCCTTTCGCAGAAGTCCACCAGATAGGGGGAGATATACAAGCCCACGTTATATCCCGCGGCGCGGAGGACGGAGGCGGTCATAGCGGAGACGGAGCCCTTTCCGTTGGTGCCGGCGATGTGGATGAATTTCAGCTTTTTCTGGGGGTCGCCCAGAAGATCGCAGAGCTTTTTGATCCGCTCCAGACCGGGAACGCTCCCTTTCCAGGAAACGGCGTGGATATAATCGACTGTCTCTTGATAATTCATTGTTTACCTCCCGGGTCAGAGCCGTTCAGAACGGGAAATTGTTTTTTGATGGCGTGGTTTTTGGACAAAAGCACGCACAAATACGCTTCCAGGGGGATGATGGGCAAATAGGTCAGCGCCCGCCATCCCAGGAGCGGCAGAAGGGGCATGCCGTAGGTGAAATGCAGGATGAACGTCTTTACGATCATAGACAGGACAAGGTGCGTTGCGGCGACGGAAAGGACGATGGAAAGGGGCTTGGTATTCTTAAAGACAAGGCGGATCAGAAGTCCGGGCAAAAGTCCCATCAGCGCCTGCGCCAGAGTGATGAACGGAATGATGGCGTAGCCCCGGAGGACACAGCCCACCAGGTCCGCCACGATCCCGGTTCCCATACCCCAGAGGGGACCCAGGAATATGGAAACGAAGAAGAGGGGCAGGTTCTCGAAGCTGATGCGGATATCCGTGCCGATGCTGATGGCGAGAAACTTTCCGAGCAGGATGGAAAGGGCAGCCATCAGGGAAGAGAAGATGACAAAGCGCAGATTTTTGTTCAAATAAAACACCTCCATTTTCCGCTGAATAGCCCGGTGCGCCGGGCGTCCGGAAAAGGAGGCGATAGGGGACCTTTTCGGGCAGCGGGATGCGAACCTCAAACCGCAAGCATCAGGCATGCCTTTCGTCCCCCGGACAACTCCCCGTTCCAGAGGGCACTTAACGCTTGAGATCCTACTCTGTTTGGTAAGGAAATCCTTACTTTGTTCGTTTCTGACGAAGACGGGCAAAGAAGCTCTGCAAAAGCTCTTTTGCCTCATCTTCGCAAAGACCGTAAGAAATGGTGGGCTTGTGATTGAAAGGAAGGGCGGTAAGGTCCACGACGCTCCCCATAGCGCCCGCCTTGGGGTCGCGCACCGCCGCGTAGACCCGGTCCACCCGGGCGTTGATGACGGCACCGGCGCACATGGGGCAAGGCTCCAGGGTGACGTACAGTTCGCATCCGGGAAGGCGCCATCCGCCCAGCTTCCGGCACGCCTTGTCAATGGCGACGGTCTCCGCGTGAAAGAGGGCGTTTTTTTTGGTTTCCCGGGTGTTGTGTCCTCTTGCAATGACGCGATCATCCTTGACGATGACGCATCCTACGGGAACTTCGCCCAAAGCCCCGGCTTTTTCCGCTTCCCGGAGAGCCTGGCGCATAAACCTTTCTTCCCGTGAAGCGGCACGGTCCGTTGCTGTTCGTTTCACCGTCAGGTATTATCCTGATCGTTCTCCGGCGGTGCGGATTGCTTCGTTGTCGCCGGCGTTCTTGTGTCTGCGGGCGAACCTGGCGTTTCAGGCGGCGCCTCTGTCGGCAGAGGCACGCCGTCGTGGGTGGCGCAGTACGCGTTGACGGGGGTGCCTGTATTGGAATGCCCCGGCCAGACCCCGGCGCTGTAGAGGTTGATATAGAAGGGCTGCGTCGTATCCAGGGACGGGCGCATATTGTCCGGAAGCGGTACGTAGGTGTATTGGGCGTCACCCACGGCGCAGTTGACGGGAAGCTCCCGCTTATAATTCAGAAGAGCTACTTGATGGGTATGCGGACAGGTGGGCCCAGCGATCAGACCGGTTTCATCGCAAACATTCACCAGGGTATGCATGGTGCAGGTTTCCGCCGGCAGGTTGGATTCTGTATAAAAGCCCGTCCTGCCGCGTCCGCCCCGGGGGTCTTTAGCGCAGTTGTCCCCCAACAGCAGTCCGGAATCCCGGCAGTAGGTGCGCGTCACCAGTTTCGAAGTCAATTTATCCGAGAAATGCCGTTGTTCTCCGGTGGACAGCACTTTGTCGTGGATCCTGTTCATAACGGTGTCCCAAAGATAAATGGCGGGCCCGACGCGGGTCTGTCCCGTCCGGAAATTGGTCAGCGCTTTGGGAATGTCGTACCCCACCCAGCAGGTGGCTGTGTAATACGGAGAAAAACCGCAGAAGTACAAATCGTTGTTGTCGTTGGTGGTCCCGGTCTTACCGGCGACGTCCACCCTTTTGCGCAGGGTCACCGCCGTACCCGTACCGGCGTTCACCACGTCCTGCATCAGCCGGGTCATAACGGCGCAGCTGTCTTCCGAAAGGATCACTTCCGGATTGCCCGTGTTCTCCAGGATGATGTTATCCGTGCTGTCCAGGACCTTCAGATACGTGCGGGGGCGGTTGTAGATGCCGGAATTGGCAATGGAGGCGTAGGCGCCGCACATATCCCGGGTGGTCACGCCGTTGGTGAAGCCGCCCAGCGCCAGCGGCGCATAGTCCATATCCGCGTTCACCAAGGTGGTGAAGTGGAACTTGTTGACCATAAAGTCATAGGAGGTGGAGGTGCCCAGCGCGTCCAGCACCTTGACGGCAATGGTGTTCTTGGAATCCTTGACGGCATCCGCAACAGTGGTCAAGCCGTCGTAAACGTTGTTCCAGTTGTTCGGCCAGGTTTTGCCGTTGTACATACGGAAGGGCGAATCGTCAAAAGTAGTGGAGTAGGTGATCAGCCCGCGGTCCAGCGCCTGGGAATAAACGCCCAAAGGCTTGATGGAAGAGCCGGGCTGACGGGCAGCCTGGGTGGCGCGGTTGAAGCCCAGAGGCGTGGTTTTCTGTCCCCGTCCGCCGATGATGCCCACCACGTGCCCGGTGGACTGGTCGATGACGGTCATAGCGCTCTCCACCTGGACGCCGGTCCCCTGGGAGGGGAAGTTTTCGTCGTTCATATAAACGTCGTCCAGGATCGCCTGGATGTCCCGGTCGATGGTGGTATAGATCTTGAGACCCCCGCTGTAGAGCATATTTTTCGCCATCTGCTCATCATAGTTGTACGTTTTCTGCAGGTCCTCGATCACGTCGTAGATCATCGTATCCACGAACCAGGAATGCACCACCGCCGTAACCGTTTCGGTAGCGCCCTCCGCCAAAACAAGCTCTGCCTCCTTCGCCGCCTCTATCTCGTCAAAGGTATACGTCTTGTCGATGTTTTCGTTTTTGTACATCTGGTCCAGCACGACCCACCGGCGCTCCGCGTTGTTTTCCGGCTGTGTGACGGGGCTCCATTTGGAGGGGTTCTGCGGGATCGCCGCCAGGGCGGCGCACTCCACTAGGGTCAGATCCTTCACGTCCTTATTGAAGAATTCCTTGGCGGCGGACGCGACGCCGTAACAGCCCTTGGAGAGGTAGATGGTATTCAGGTACATCTCCAGGATCTCTTCTTTGCTGCGCTTGCTCTCCAGGTTAAAGGCGCGCAGGATCTCCTGCACTTTTCTTTGAATGGTCACATCGTCGTCACCGGAGACGTTCTTGATCAGCTGCTGGGTGATGGTGGAACCGCCGTAACTGCTGTCCCCCTTCAGGAAAAAGCCCAAAACGGCGCCTATGGTGCGGTGGGTATCCACGCCCTTGTGGACGAAGAAGCGTTTGTCCTCAATGGATACAAAGGCGTTGATCAGATCCTCCGGCATTTCTTCGTAGGAGACCCAGGTGCGGTTCTCACTGCCGTGGATGGATTCTTCTTCCCATTCCACCCACTTGGGAGAGCCGTCTTCCCCGGCGGTCTGATAGTAGATCGTGGTGGTCAGGCTGGAATTGAATTTCAGGTTTTCAATATCGTACACCGGATCCACGTAATTCTTGATATAGACAACCAGCGCCACCGCCACGGAAGCCCCTGTGATAATGGCGATGAGGAATACCGTCAGCAAAATATTCAGCGCGTAGGTCACGATCTTTCCCAGGTAGCGGGAAAGGGTCAGTCCCACGTGCCCGGCGATGGCGGCGCCGCCTTTTTTCTTCTGTGGGTTATTGGCGGATCTGTCCCGGTTACGGGGCGCAGGTTTGTTCTGCTTCTGATTCATAGCATCTCCTGTCAGAGTTTTATGAACGTTTTTGTACGGTCAGGGCGACGTTTTCCTCGCCCAGGATCTCCACAAGTTCCCGATGGATCAAAGGGGTCAGCGCGCAATCCAGCCCGGAGACCCGGAAAAGCTTGCGCTCCTTCTCGAAATAGAAGAAAACCGGCGTGCGCCCCGGGAAGATCCCGAGGAGCCCCATGATCCTTCTTTCCATTATACAACCCTTTTCCGGAAATCGCAAGTGTATTTTTTCCACGGCGGCATAATCCAACGGCGCGTTTTCCTTTGCCGGAAGGGGCGTTTGCCGCGCCGTTTCCTCCCGCGGAACGGCGCTTGCCTCCTCCGGGGGCGTGATCTGCTGAGCGATGATTTTGATCTCCTCGTCCTTCAAGTTGATCTGACCCCGCACGGCAATGATCCGGTCTTCCTCCAAAAGGGAAGACGCCTTGAGATATACCTTCGGGAAAACGATCACTTCCGTTTGTCCCGTGGTATCTTCCACCTGCAGAAACGCCATCCGTTCCCCGGACTTCAACTGCTTTTGAGAGACCTTGTTCACCAGGCAGATCAGCAAAACGGTCTCGCCCTCCCGAAAACGCTCCGGCTCGGCGGAAAAGCGGATGATCTCCACCGCGCCCAGGCCCTTCGCCCGCTTTTCCTCTTCCGCCAGGGGATGTCCGGACAGATACACGCCGCAGGCGGCTTTTTCCAGGCGGAGCAGGGTCTGCCTGTCGTATTCCGGTACCTCGGGAAACTCGAATTCCGGCAGGAGCTCGGGTTCGTCCATCCCATCCCCGAACAGGGAGAGCTGACCCTCCATCACGTTTCGCTCCACACCGGAGGAAAGGGAGGAGAGGAGCAGGTCGACGGACGAGGCGAGGCGGCTCCGCGACACGCCGAAGGAATCGAACACCCCGGCGTAAACCATACTCTCCAGGGCTTTCCGATTCAGCCCCTTGGGCTTCATCCGCGCGGCGAAATCCCGGAAGGATTGAAAGCGGCTTCTGGTCCGTTCCCGGAAAAGCTCCTCCAGAAACGCCATGCCCACGTTCTTGATCCCGTTCAGCCCGAAGCGCAAGCCCTCCGGCAACACGGTGAGGGAAGCCATACTTTCGTTCACGTCCGGCGGCAGGACGCGGATGCCCATCTTGCGGCATTCCGCGAAATAAAAGGCGTATTTATCGCTGTCCAGCTGGCTGGTGAGGATCGCCGCCATACATTCCCGGGGGTACTTGCATTTCAAATAAGCGGTGCGGTAGCTCAACAGGGCGTAGGAGGCGGCGTGCGCCTTGTT
>JAGDAA010000172.1 GCA_017959745.1 Clostridia bacterium | reverse complement strand
GGCACGGCGGAGACCAGAACGGAGGTCAAAACGTTCCGGTACTTATCCTCCCGGGTGACGGGGGAACGCAGATCCGGCTTTACGGAATACTTCTGCCCCACGGTGGCGGGGACCTTATGCAGGCGCAATTCCTTGATATCACGGGAAATGGTCGCCTGGGTGGCGGTGAAGCCCTCCTTTTTCAGAGCCGTCAAAAGCTCCTCCTGGGTGGGGATCTCCTGATTTTCGATGATCCGCAGAATGGCAAGCTGTCGGTTGCTTTTCACTGTCTTTCCCTCCCGGCTTCCCGCTGTTTTTTACAAAAGATGGATTGGTTGTCGTGCCGCTCCGCGAAGAGCAGGGTCAGATCGTTTGCCGCCCGCCGGATCTGGACCCGGTCGGCGTCGGCGAGGGGAATGGGCGCGCCCCCGTCCGCCACCGCCTCCGAAGAGCCGCCGGGGACGTACAGATCCTCCGGGTCGAAGACCGCGTCCGGACCGAAGAGCATATGGTGACCGCCCCGGTGCATATAGGGCGCCACCGCTTTGACGCCGATGGCTTCCAGCTCCTCACTGCAAACCGCCCCGCCGGCGCTGAAGGCGTACGCCGTGGAGCCGGTGGGGGTGTGGAACAAAAGCGCGTCCGCCCGGAAAGCGGTAATGGGGGTGCCGTTCACCGACAGATTGACGGAAAGCAGCCGTCCCCGCTCCCGGGGCGCGAGCAGGATCTCGTTCAAAGCCAGGGCTTTTTCCGTGCCGTTCACCGACAGGGAAAGCATCATCCGCCGGGAGCGGACAAGCCTGTCCGTCAGGAGCAGAGAGAGTTTTTCCCCCTCCTCCGGGGCGCAGGCGGTGAGAAAGCCCTCGTGCCCGAAATTCACCCCGAACAGCTCCTTGCCGTACCGGGCCGCCGCCGGCGCCGCGGACAGGATGGTCCCGTCGCCCCCCAGGGTGAGGATCCGGTCCGATCCGGTCCAGAACGCTTCCTCCTCCACCGGGGTGACCTGGGAAAAACGCGCCGCGAAGGAGCGCCGCTGGGCGGGGCACAGAAAGCGCGCGCCGTCCCGGGACAGGCGGTCCAGTACCGCCTGCACCCGCTCCGCCTGTTCTTCCAGGCCGGAAAGGGGGATAAGTCCGAATGTTTTCATACTTGTTTCTCCTCTATTTGAAACAGAGCCAGATATTCTTCGTTGCCGTCGCCGCCGGTGATGGGGGACGGGATCACCCGGTCCATCACAAATCCGTTCGCCCCGGCGGCGGCGCGCAGGGCTTCGATACATTCCTTTTTCGCTTTTTCATCCCGGACGACGCCCCCCGAGCCGATATGGCTTTTCCCCACTTCAAACTGGGGCTTGATGAGGGTCACAAGGCGTCCGGTCCCTTTGATGATCCGCGCCAGGGCGGGGTACAGCTTTGCCTGGGAGATGAAGGAAACGTCCATCACCACAAGGTCCACGGGGGGAAAGAGGGAGCCGTCGAGAAAGCGGGCGTTCACGTTTTCCAGGCTCACAACCCTTCCGTCTTCTCGCAAGCGCGGGTGGAGCTGATTTGTGCCGCTGTCCACGGCGTAGACCTTTTCCGCGCCGTTTTGCAGCAGGCAGTCCGTAAAGCCTCCGGTGGAAGCGCCGATGTCCGCGCAGACGAGCCCCGCGGGGTCGATCCCGAAGACGGTGAGCGCCTCTTCCAGCTTCAGCCCGCCCCGGGAAACGTAGCGGGTGAGGGGGTTCTCCCGGAGGGCGATCCCGTCCGTCCCGCTCACCTCAAAGGCGGGCTTGTTCACCGCCCTTCCGTTCACCAGAACGCTCCCTTCCCGAATGAGGCGGGACGCCAGTGTCCGGCTCGCCGCCAGGCCTCTGTCAACCAGGATCCGATCCAATCTGGGCAAGCGCGCGTCCCTCCTCGATGAATGTCTTGGTATCCAGTCCGCATCGCTTGAGCAATTCCCGCTGATCGCCGTGAGGCACGAAGGGAGACGAAAGCGCCAAAACGCGGACTTTTTTGTTTTTTATAATGCCGGCGGCGGCGAGACGCGCCAGAAGGGTTTGTGAAAACCCGCCGGTCTCCACCCCCTCCTCCGCGAAGAGGATATGCCCGGGCAGACGCGCCAGGAGGGACAGGGCTTCCTGTTCATCAAAGCCGGAGAGCTTATGAAAGCGCACCAGGTCCACGCCGATCCCCTCCCGCTCCAGCTCCTTGGCGGCGGCTGCGGCGGCGGACAGGGTCCGTCCGAAGGTCACGACGGTCAGACGCCTTTCCCCCGCGAAGGAGCAGCATTCCGGGTCGCTTTTTCCGGGGAACAGCTCCGGGATCGCCTCATCCGGCGCGCCCTTGCACCAGCGCAGGACGGAGGGGCTCTCCGTTTCCGCCAGCGCGCGCTTTAAGTCCTCCCGCAGCTCCGCCCCGCTGATGGGGGCGTAGATCTTCACGCCGGGCAGGGGCAGGGTCATCGCCAGATCCAGTACGCCCTGATGGGTGGCGCCGTCCTCGCCGGTGATCCCGGCGCGGTCCAGGCACACCACCACGGGCAGCTTTTGCAGGACCGCGTCGTGGACGAACTGGTCGTATGCCCGCTGGAAGAAGGTGGAATAGACCGCGAACACCGGCTTTTTGCCCCCTGCCGCCAGAGCGGCGGCAAAGGTCATAGCGTGTTCCTCGGCGATGCCCACGTCATAGAGGCGCCGGGGATATTTTCCGGCGAAGCCGTCCAATCCCACGCCCTTTTGCATAGCGGCGGTGATGGCGACGATCCTTTCATCCTCCGCGGCAAACTCCGTGATCGCCTCCCCGAACAGGGCTGTAAAGGTCTTGCCCGCGGGTTTAGCGTCCCGGGGGGACAAGCCGTGAAACGCCTCGGGGTCGTGTTCGGCGGCGCGGTAGCCCTTGCCCTTTTTGGTGCAGAGATGGATGAGGCTCGGCCCGGAGCGGGTCTTCGCCTCCCGCAGGAGAAATTCCACCGTTGCCAGATCGTTTCCGTCGGCGGGTCCGAAATAATGCATCCCGTACTGCTCAAAGAGATTGTTGGCGGGCAGGACGGCGCGCTTTATGCTGTTTTTGATCTTCCGAAAGAAGCGGGTGAGCCCCTTTCCGATCAGGGGGATATGGTCGAGAAAGCCGTGGAAGGAATCCTTCGCCCGGTAGTATCCGGCGGTGCGCATCCGGTTCAGGGCGCGCTTCAGGGAGCCGGTGGACCGGGAAATGCTCATCCCGTTGTCGTTTAAGATAACAATGATCTTATCATCCCGGCGCAGATTGTTCAGCGCCTCAAAGACCATACCGCCGGTAAAGGAGCCGTCTCCGATGACCACCGCCGTCCAGACGCCGTCCTCCGCCCCCCGGGCAAAGCCGATGGCGGCGGAAATGCCCGTGCCGCTGTGACCGGTGCCGAAAGCGTCAAAGGGGGATTCCTCCCGGCGGGGAAAGCCGGAAATGCCCCCGGCGGTCCGCAGGGTATCAAAAGCACCGCCCCGGTCCGTGAGGATCTTATGGACGTAGCACTGGTGCCCGGTGTCATAGATCACCTTCTCCCGGGGCAGGTCCATCCCCCGCGCCAGGGCGACGGAGATCTCCACCGCGCCGAGATTGGACGCCAGGTGTCCGCCGTTTCGGGTGACCACCTCCACCAGTTCCGCCCGCAGGTCGGCGCAGAGCGCCTTCGCTTCCGCCGGGGACTTCGCCAGGAGCTCCTCCCGGGTCAGAGAAATCATATCAACCTTCCGCCTGGAAGGAAGCCTCGGTCACCGCGCCATCCGCGCCCCGGGTGAGTACGTTCACCTTCTGCTGGGCTTCGTCCAGCCGGGCGGTGCAGCTCTTCACCAGACCCGCCCCCTCCTCAAAGAGGGCGAGACATTCGTCCAGGGGGGTATCCACGGCGTCCAGCGCCTTGACGATCTCCTCCAGGCGCTTTAACATTTCCTCAAAGCTCTTTTCGGTTTTCTTCTCACTCATAGCTTTTAACCTCCTTGATTTCGGCGCTGGCTTCCCCGTCCCGCAAACGGACGGAGACCCGATCGCCGGGACGCATGGATTTTACGGTATTGACGGATTTTCCTTTGCCGTCCAGGACGGCGCTGTAGCCCCGGGTCATCACCGCCAGGGGGGAGAGCGCCTGGAGCTGGGCGGTCAGCCGGACGAGATCGGCTTTCTTATCGGAGAGCTTTTTCTCCAGGGCATAGCCCATATCCCGGTCCAGATTCAAAATCGCCATACGCCGGTCGTCGATGAGATTGTCCATACTGGAAAGCTGACGGCTTTTGGCGAGACTCTCCACCTTCGCCCGCAGGGTGTGGATCCGGTTGTCGCACACCAGACCCATCCGGTCGATCACATTCCGGAGCCGCCGTTTAACATCCCCCGCTTCCGGGAGCGCCAGCTCCGCCGCCGCCGAGGGGGTGGGGGCGCGCAGGTCCGCGGCGAAATCCGAGATGGAGAAATCTGTCTCGTGCCCCACGGCGCTGATGACGGGCACACGGCTTTCGGCGATGGCGCGGGCGAGCCCCTCGTCGTTGAACGCCCACAATTCCTCCAGGCTGCCGCCGCCCCGCCCGATGATGATCACGTCCACGGGGAAGTCCTCGTTAAAGCACCGGATGCCCCGGATCAGCTGCGCCGGGGCGCCGTCCCCCTGCACCAGGCTCGGGAACAGGACCAGTTTCGCCAGCGGGAAGCGCCTGCCGGACACGTTGATCATATCCCGCACGGCGGCGCCGGTGGGGGAGGTGATGATCCCCACGGTAGCGGGGTACTTGGGCAGGGGCTTCTTCCGGTCCTGCCGGAACAGTCCCTCCGCCTCCAGCTTCCGCTTCAACTGCTCAAAGGCGATGTAGAGGGCGCCCACGCCGTCCGGCGCCAGGTCCGTGATGTAAAGCTGATATTCCCCGTTTTTCACATAGGCGCTGACCCGACCGGTGGCGATGACCTTCATCCCGTTTTCCGGCAGGAAATTCAGCTTTTTGGTATAGCCCTGGAACATAACGGCGCGGATGACGCTCCCCTCATCCTTCAGGGACAGGTAGAAATGCCCCGTCCGGTGGTTGACGAAGTTGGAGATCTCCCCCTTCACCAACACGTTCATCAGAAGGGGGTCGGTATCGATCTTGTTTTTGACGTACTCGTTCAGCTGTGTGACGGTCAGCGCGGATCTGGTTTCCATCAGGCTTCTCCTGTCAGTGTATGGCGGGCGATGAGCGCCACCCCCACGGCGTTGTCCGCCGCCAGAGCGGGGGGCGCGAAGTAGGTATTCTCCCCGGCGAGGCGTTCCCGCAGAAGATGGGAGGAGGAAACGCCCCCGGAGAACAGGACCGGCAGGGTCCCGGCTTCCTCCCCCGCCAGGGTTAAAAGAGCGCGGACGCTCTCCGCCACCGCGGCGAAGACAAAGGCGGCGGCATCCTCCCGGGACGCGCCTTCCGCAAGCAGTTTATCAAAACGGTTTTCAAAGCCGGACAGGGCGACGCCCTTTTCCTTCACGGCGGGACGGACCGCTTGCGGACAGCGACCCTGTTCCGCCAGCTTTTCCAGTTCCTTTCCCGCGGGGAACCCGAGCCCCAGCTTCACCCCGCAGCGATCGATGAGCTGACCGGGGGTGATGTCCAAAAAGGACGCCAGCCGCTCCACGGCGTAGCCGCTTTTCCGGGGGACGGCGCGGAGCATCTCCCCGGTACCGCCGGACAGATGCAGGGCGAGAAAGGGTCCCTCGGGAAGGGGTCTGCCCGCGTCCGCGGAACCGAAGGCGGCGGCGGCAAGATGGCCCTCCTGGTGGCTGGTTTCCACAAGGGGCACGTTCAGCGCCCGGGCGGCGACGGCGGCGGCGTTCCGCCCCGCTAAAAAGCAGGGCATATAGGAGCCTTCCTCATCCCGGGGCCGGGTGGAAACGCCCACCCCCCGGATCTCCCCGGGGTGAAGGGACTGCCGGTAGGCGGTCAGAACGTCCCCCACGATCGCCGACAGATCCCGGGTATGACAGAAGAGCGCCTCGCTCTGTCGCACGCCCCGCTCCCCGGGGCGGACGGTCAGAAGCCGCTTGGACGAAAAGACTTCGCCGGCACCGGAAACCAGTGCCGCCGAAGTCGTGTAATTGCTGGTATCGATCCCCAGGAAGACCTGTGTCATTTTGCTTTCTCCGCGAGAGAGCCCAACACGCCGTTGACGAATTTCCCGGCGCCGTCTTCCCCGAAGGCTTTGGCAAGCTCCACCGCCTCGTTGATCGCCACACGCTCCGGCACGCTGTCGCTCTTCTTCATTTCGTAGAGCGCCAAGGTCAGAACGGTGGAAACGGTGCGGCTCAAGCGCTCCGGGCGCCACCCCACGGCGGCCTGCGCCACCATACGGTCCGCTTCCTCCCGGAAGGAGAGCGCCCCCAGGAAGGTCTCCCGGATATAGGCGCTTTGCCGCGCTTCGTCTTCCTCCTCGCAGGATCCCAACAGGACATCCAGCAGTGCCTGGGGATCCTCCTCCGCCTGAAACCGGGCGGCGAAGAGGAGGGAAAAGACGATCTCTCTCTCTTTTCTGCGGGTCAAAGCCATAGAACTACCTCGTTTTTAGAAGCAGTTCACGCGAATGACCCCCGGAACTGCCTGTATTTTCGTAAGATCCACGGGAGAAGCGGTCTCCGCCAGGAGATAGCCCACTTCGCCCTTGATATTCCGCGCCGTCTGCGCCCCGGCAAAAAGACCGGTGAGCGCCTGTTCCGCTTCGACGCGGAAGATCACGCCGACCCGCTTGCCGCCGCCCCGGGGCAGGGTCAGAGCGGGGATGTTCACGGAATGGGTGATGTTGCCGTTTTGCAGGAAGTCCGCCAGTTCCTCCGCCGCCATTTCAGCGCAGTGATCCTCCGCTTCCGGCGTGGAGGCGCCCAGGTGAGGCGTGGCGATGACGCCCTTCTTCCCGGCGACGGCGCCGGTGGGAAAATCGGTATAATACGCGGCGATCTGCCCGGACTCCAGGCCCGCCAGAACGTCCTCGTCCACCGCCAGGTCCGCCCGGGACAGGTTCAGCAGGCGCACGCCCTTCTTGCACTTGGAAAGATTCGCCTTGCCGAAGGTGCCCTTGGTGGAGGGCAGGCTGGGCACGTGGATGGAGATATAATCGCTTTCGGTGAAGATCCGGTCCATTTCGGCGGTCACTTCCACCGCGGGAGACAACTCCTTGGCGGCGGCTTCGGACAGGTAGGGATCAAAGCCCAAAACCTTCATGCCGATGGCGGCGGCGGCGTTGGCGAGCTTGCCGCCCACGGCGCCCAGTCCGATGACGCCCAGGGTCTTGCCCATCACTTCCGGCCCCTGGAAACGGCTCTTTTCCTTCTCCACCTTCTTGGCGGCTTCCGGGTCGCCCGTCAGGGTTTTCGACCATTCCATACCACCGTAGATATCGCGGGAGGTGAACAGGATCCCCGCCAGCGCCAGCTCCGCCACGCTCTGGGCGTTGGCGCCGGGGGTATTGAAGACCACCACGCCCTGTTCCGTGCATTTGTCCAGCGGAATATTATTCACACCGGCGCCGGCGCGGGCGATGGCTTTCAGAGTCGCGGGGAATTCCACTTCGTGCAGGTCCGCGCTGCGGACGATGATGGCGTCCTCTCCGGTAAGAGCGTCGCCGGTCTCCCAATCGGCGGGCAGTTTTGCCAGACCCGTGGGAGCGATCTTATTATACAATTTAATTTTCATTTTGTCACCCTTATTTTGCATATTTTTTGGAAAAATCCTGTATAAAATCGCAGAGCTTCGCGACGCCCTCGTAGGGCATGGCGTTGTAGATGGAGGCGCGCATACCGCCCACCTTCCGGTGGCCCGCCAGGGTCACCAGCCCGATCTTGGCTGCCTCGGACACGAAGAGCTTATCCATATCCGGATCGCCGGTGCGGAAGGTGACGTTCATCAGGGAACGGCTGTCCTTCTGGGCGTGGAGCTTGAAGAGGGGCGCGTTTTCCAGGGTTTCGTAGAGGAGCGCCGCCTTCTTTTCGTTGCGCTTCTTCATTTCGGTAACGCCGCCCATATCCTCCACCCAGTGGAAGACCAGGCCCGCCACGTAGATGGACCAGCAGGGCGGGGTGTTATACATACTGCCAGCGTCCGCCTGGACCTTCCAGTCCAGCATGGTGGGGGTCTCGGGACGGGCGGAGCCCAGGAGATCCTCCCGGACGATGACCACGGTCAGACCCGCGGGTCCGATGTTCTTCTGGGCGCCGGCATAGATCACGCCGAATTTGGAAACGTCCACGGGCTCGGACATAATGCAGCTGGACATATCCGCCACCAGGGTCACGTCGCCGGTATCCGGCACGCCGGGATAGCGGGTGCCGTAGATGGTGTTGTTGTAGCAGATGTGCAGATAATCCGTGCCGGGACGGAGATCCTTCTTGGTAAAGGCGGGAATGCGGTCGAAATTGGTTTCGGCGGAGGTGGCGATGCACGCCGCGTCGCCGTAGCGCGCCGCTTCCTTGAACGCCTTGCCGGAGAACTCACCGGAGACCACGTAGTCCGCCTTGCTCTTCATCAGGTTCAGGGGCACCGCGGAGAACTGGGTGGAGGCGCCGCCCTGGAGAAACAGGACCTTATAGTTGTCCGGCACGCCCATGACCCGGCGCAGGGTGGCTTCCGCGTCCCGGGCGATCTCCATAAAGTAAGAGCCGCGGTGGCTCATTTCCATCACGCTCATACCGCTTCCGTTGAAATTGGTCATCTGCCGGGCGGATTCCTCCAGCACGGACAGGGGCAGAGAGCCGGGACCTGCCGAAAAATTATAGACGCGCTCGTTTTTGGTTTGTTCCATGTTACATCCCTCTCTTCTCATTTGATCTGACAGCGGTACGCGTACGCATCCCGCGTACATCTGTCCGTTGTTCATCCTACTCTTTTATTATAGCACCGCACCCCCGGGTATTGTCAAGCGATCCTCCCCTCTACCTTACTATAATCAGTATATTATCAAAAAACAGAACGAAAAAAAGGTAAAGCTCTGTGCAAAAAAACCGAAGCAAGCCCCCTGTGGGAGCTTGCTTCGGTTCGTTTCGCGCCGGGAGAGACGCCTTATCCGTTGTAAACGAACTGGGTATCCACCGGGGTGAAGACGCTGCCGCTCGCCAGGATGACCTCCAGGGTGAGGCGGTAGGTCTTGCCCTTCTCCCCTTTCCGGGCGAGGGAGGGCGGGGCGAAGCCCTTCATATCGTAAACCTTGGCGGTATCGTTATAGAGATCCGTGGATCCCATCATCTTTTTGCTCTCCACCAGCACTTCCTCGCCGTCCAGCACCCTGGCGCGGATGACCGCGATGGTGTAGGGGGAGGAAACGGTCAGCGTTTTCAGATCGTCCGGACTCTGAACGTCCTCCGCGCCCGCCGCGGTCACGGTGGGAACGGTATAGGGCTTAGCTCCGGTGAACTCCGCGCAGGTCAGGGGGATATAGCACGCTTTCAAAAGCTCGGCGAAAGTCATTTTCAGCTCCACGTGTCCGGCGTAATGGACCCGGTTCCCGTCCAGCTCCGTCACGAAGGGCTCGGTGTTTTTCGTCTGCCCCTTGTGCTGATCCTGCACCAAAAGATAGCTGTTGTCGGGATCGATCGCCCCGTCCTTGTACACCACGTGCGCCGGCTCGATCGCCATCTGGGCGTGCCCGGAGATTTCGCCGTCGCTCTTGTAGGAAACCACGGCGTCCGCGGTCTGAACGGCGGCGTAGGCTTTCAGCATCGCTTGCGAACCATTGTCCGCGACGATCTGCTCCGTATTGTAATCCTTGTAGTTGCTGACGGAAGGATCCAGCTGATAGCCGCCCACCGGGAGATAGCCGCGGGTGGGGGTCATGGTGAAGGTCGCGTTGCCGCCGGTGGTCGCCGCCACGCTGTACCAGCCCCAGATCACGGAAGCGGCGCAGGAATTGCCCAGCCACTGCTGGAGATCGCCGCTGATGGAAGGCGCCATTTTGCCGGTAGCGGTATCATAATACTGGAGCCACTGGAACAGCCCGGTGGCGCTCTGGGTATAGGGCAGACCGGCGTAGACCTCGCCGGCGTTCACCGGCATTTTCTGTCCGTTTTTATTGTCGTAGGAAAAGCTCTTTTCCACAAACCACTGGACGGAGATCTCGTCGTGCATGGCTTTCACCGCCATGGCGCGGATCTCATCCGGGGAAGCCCCCGCCGGGAGGGTGTAATCCGGCGCTTCCTTCATGGGGGACCAGACGCTCTGAAGCCCGGTGGGCTCCGTTTCTTCGGTGGTTTCCTGTTCCGTGACGGCGGCGGTCTTTGTCTCATCTTCGGTTTCCCCGGGGATCAAGGTGCCGCCTCCGCCGCAGCCGGACAGGAGCAGAAGCGCGGCGAGAAAGAGCGCGAGAAGTTTTACGGGTTTCATAGGACTCTCCTTTTTATTCACAGATAAAATCCGCGGCGGTGAGGACCGCGCCGCAGGACAGGGTGATGGTGATCGTGCAGCGGCATCCCTTCCCGGAAAGCTCGGGCAGGGGCAGTTCCTTCAGGGGAAGGGCGGTGGCGATAAACGCCTTCATATCATCCCTGGTGGTGAGGAGCGAGCTTTCGCCCAGGAGCCTGTCTCCCTCCCGCACCGCCAGATCCACGGCGACGACGGGATAGGAGGAGACCAGGGTCAGTTTCCGCACGTCGGAAAGGGTCTTGAGCCCTTCGGCGCCCTCGGCTTTGACAAAGGGGCCGGTGTAGGGCTTTTTGCCCTCGAATTCCGCGTTCGTCAGGGGAAGATACGCGTCCTTCAACAGCTTGGAGAAGGGGCGCTTCATGGCCAGATGCCCGGCGAAGTGGACCTTGCCCCCCGCGTAGTAATTCACGAATTCCGCCTTGGTCGAACGGAGGCCCTTGTGCTGATCCTGCACGACGAGATAGCTCTCGTCCAGGTCGATCACACCCTCCCGGTACACCACGGTGGCGGGCTCCACCACCATCTGGGCGTGGGCGCTCTTGGCGTCCTTGAACGCCACGATGGCGTCCCCGGGCTTCACCCGGGTATAGGCATCGATGATCTTTTCCTTGCCGTTTTCCCGGATGATCTCATCGGTATGATGGTCGTTGAGACTTTCCAGGGCGGGGTCGATGGTATAGTCCCCCACGGGCAGAAAGCCGTTGGCGGGGGTCATATGGAAGGTGTAGCACCCCCGGATGGAGGACACCGCGGCGTACCAGCCCCAGAAGACGCTGGAGGCGCAGGTGTTGCCCATTTTTCCGTCCATATCGGGACCGATCCCGCTCATTTTGCCGGTTTTGAAATCATAGAACCGGAGCCAGTGGAAAAGGCTGGTGGCGCTGGTGACGTACGCCATACCGGCGTAGACCTCGTCGCTCTTCACGTTCATATCCTGCCCGGCTTTCGACCGGTAGATGAAGTCCTTTTCGGAAAACCACTGGACGGTCAATTCATCCCGCATCGCCCGCACAACCGTGGCGCGGATCTCCTCCGGCGTAGCGTCGGGGGAAAGAGTATAGTCCGGCGACGCTTTCATGGGGGACCAGACGCGGGTGATCTTCTTATCTGCCACTTCTTCTCTCCTTATCCGTTATAGTTATCCGTTATAGGTGTAGGGGATCTCCGCCAGGGTGACGGTGTTGCCGGGGGCGAGGAGCACCTCCAGGGACATGGTGTACGCCTTGCCCTTCTCCAGCTTCCTGCCCAGCCCGGCGGGCATCAGGAACGAGGACATATCGTAGCTGTGGGCGGAACCGTTTTCGATCTCCACACGGCCAAAAACCTTCTTGCCCTCCGCCTTTTCCTCCTCTCCGTCGCGGATGACCACCCGGACGGTGATGATCTTATAGGGGGAGGTGATGGTGAGCTGTTTGAGATCGTTCATGGTGGCGGCGCTCTCCGCGCCCTCGGCGGAAGCGGCGGGCACGGTGTAGGGCTTGGCGCCGGTGAATTCCGCGGTGGTCACGGGGATATAGGAGTTGGCAAGCAGTTTGGTAAAGGTCATTTTATCCGCCACGTGTCCGGCGTAATGGACCTTCTGACCGTCCACCTCCGTCACGAAGGGCGCGCCGGTTTTCATAGCGCCCTTGTGCTGATCCTGGATCATAATGTAGCTTTCGTCCCGGTTGAAGGTGCCGTCGGCGTTCATCACAACGTGGGCGGGCTCGATGACCATCTGGGCGTGGGCGCCGGTGGCGGCGGAATTCGCCACGGAAATGAGCCCGTCCGCGGGCAGTACGGCGGCGTACGCCCGCATGATCGCCTCTTCGCCGTTGTCTTCCACAATCTGTTTGGTGGTGTGCTCCCGGTAGTCCATCAGACCCATATCCACCTTATAGCCACCCACGGGCAGACAGCCGTGACCGGGGGTCATCAGGTAGGTGGTGTTCCAGGAGATGGAGGTGCACACGCTGGACCAGCCCCACATGACGCTGGCGGCGCAGGAGTTCCCCAAAAAGCCCTGGATGTCATTGCCGATATGCATCCTGCCGGTGTCGGGATCGTAGTACTGAAGCCACTGCAGAAGCCCGGAGCCGCTCTGGGTGTAGGGCAGGCCCGCGTACACTTCCCGGGAATTGATCTTGAATTCTCCGCCGTCGGCGTTCAAATAGGTAAAGTTCTTATCCACGAACCACTGGACGGTCAATTCGTCCCGCATGGCTTTCACCGCCATGGCGCGGATCTCGTCGGTGCTCGCCCCTTCGGGCAGCACGTAGGAAGGAATGGCGGACATGGGCGCGCCCACCCGGCGTTCCTCCTTCTCACCCGTTTCCGCGGGTTCCTCCGTTTCGATCGCCAGGGTGTTAGTGCCGTCTTCCACGGTGACGGCGGGGACGCTTTCGCCGCAGCTCGCCAGGAGCATCAGCAGCGTCAGTAACAGGGCGGTCAGTTTTAAGGGTTTCATCTTGTTTCCTCCGTTTTTGTGTCGGGTTTCTCAGCCCGGAGCCGTTCCGCGAAGCGCACCGCCTCCATGGCGTCCTTTCCGTAAAAATCCGCGCCGATCTCCCGGGCGTAGTCCGGGTTCAGCACCGCGCCGCCCACCATGACCAGGACCCCGGGGCATTCCCGCCGGAGCAGGCGGATGGTCTCCTCCATGGCGGGGACCGTGGTGGTCATCAGGGCGGAGAGCCCCACCAGGGGGGCGCCGGTCTTTTTCACAGCCGCCGCCACCGTCTCCGGGGAAACGTCCTTCCCCAGATCCGTCACGGCAAAGCCGAAATTCTCCAAAAGCAGTTTCACGATGTTCTTGCCGATGTCGTGCACGTCCCCCTTCACGGTCGCCAAAACGACCCGGGGCCCGTTTTCCCCGGCTGGGGCGGACGCGGACGCCTTGATCTCCTCAAAGGCGGCGGAAGCCGCTTCCGCACTCATAAGAAGCTGGGGCAAAAACAAAGTCTTTTTCTCAAAGCCCTCTCCCACGTTGTTCAGGGCGGGGATGATCTCCTCCTCAATGAGGGTCAGCCCTTCTCTTTCTTTCAGGGCGTCGCGGCACAGGGCGGCGGCTTTGGCGCGCATCCCTTTTTCTACCGCTTCCCGCAGGGTCGCTACGTCCCCGGTCTCCCGGACGGCGCTTCCGGCGCTCTCCGTCAGGGTGTACCGCGTCGCGGCGGCGATGTAGTCCTGAAAGCCGGGGTCCCTGCCGTTCAGCGCCCGGTAATCGTACCAGGCTCGGA
Organism: Clostridia bacterium; assembly: GCA_017959745.1. Taxonomy (GTDB): domain Bacteria; phylum Bacillota; class Clostridia; order Oscillospirales; family SIG627; genus RGIG5579. The sequence continues at coordinate 3,390 of JAGDAA010000172.1, read as the reverse complement.
TCATCCGCACGGAAAGGGGGTTCATGATCGCGGCGGACAAGCCCGCGTCCATGGCGAGGGTGAAATAGGCGCTGTTGATCCCGTCCCGGTCCGGCAGACCGTAGGACACGTTGGAGACCCCCAGGGAGGTATATCCGTTCAATTCCGTCCGGATGGCGCGCAGGGCGTCCAGGGTGACCCGGGCGGCGCCGGGAGACGCGGAGACCGTCATGGCGAGGGGATCGAAGATGAGATCCCGCTCATCCAGCCCGTACGTCCGCGCCCGCGCCAGGATGCGCCGCGCCACCTCGAGCCGTTCCCCGGCGGTGGCGGGGATGCCGTTCTCGTCCAGGGTCAGGGCGATGATCACGCCCCCGTATTTCTTCGCCAGGGGGAATACCGCCGCCATACTTTCCTCGGTGCCGTTCACGGAGTTGATCAGCGCCTTGCCCACGTAGCGGCGCAGGGCGCCCTCCATGGCGACAGGATCGGAGCTGTCCGGCTGCAGGGGCAGATCCGTCACGGTCTGCAGTTCCTCGATCAGCCGGGGCAGAAGGGTCTTTTCGTCCACCTCCGGGGTGCCCACGTTCACGTCCAGCACGGCGGCTCCCGCCTCTTCCTGGCGAACCGCCTCCCCCAATACGTAGGCGAAATCCTCCTCCCGGAGCGCCTGTTTCAGCCGCTTTTTCCCGGTGGGATTGATCCGCTCTCCGATGAGGACCGTATCGCCGCCAAAGGAAACGGTCTTCCGGGCGGAGGCGATGACGCAGCGCTTTTGATCCGTCAGAGGCACGGGGGTCTCTTCCGAAAGGATCCGCCGCAGACCGGCGATATACCGCTCGTCCGTACCGCAGCAGCCGCCCACCAGCCGGGCGCCCGCCCGGATGAGGGAGCGCATGGCGGCGCAGAACGCCTCCGGCTCCAGATCGTACACCGTCTCCCCGTTTTCCACCCGGGGCAGGCCCGCGTTGGGCTTCACCAGGACGGGGACGGAGGCGTAACGGAGATAGTCCTTCACGATCCCGGCGAGGGAGTCCGGACCCTGGGAACAGTTGACCCCCAGGGCGTCCGCGCCCATCCCCTCCAGGACCGTCACCACGGTCTCCGGATCGGCGCCGGTCAGAAGGCGTCCGTCCGTACCGAAGGCGCAGGAGACGATGACGGGGAGGGAGGCGCCCTCCTTGGCGGCGATCAGTGCCGCCCGGGCTTCCGCCAGATCGTTCATGGTTTCAATGAAAACGAGATCGGCGCCCGCTTCCTCCCCCAGGGCGATCACCTGCCGGAAGGCGCTTATCACGTCCTCCGGGTCCGTATCCCCCAGAGGCGCCAGCATCCTGCCGGAGGGCCCCAGGTCCAGGCCCACCAGGACGTCCCTGCCCGAGCAGGCGGCGCGGGCGTTCGCCACGGCGGCGAAGACCAGCTCCCGCAGCTCCCCCTCGGCGAAGCGAAAGCGGTTCAGCCCGAAGGTATTGGTGAGGATCAGGTCCGCGCCGGCGTCCACGTAGGACTGATGGACGCGGCGGATCACCTCGGGGCGGGACAGGTTCCAGGTCTCCGGCTTTTCGCCGGGGGCGAGGCCCGCCCGCTGCAAAGCGGTACCCATACCGCCGTCCAGCAGCAGAAAGCCCGATCGGATCCGTTCTCGTACTGTCATTGGTCGCTCCTGTGAAAAAACCGCGCGCCGGCTCACCAGCCGGCGATGGCGGTGACTGTTTTGGTGGGTGTGATCAGCAGATTGTCCCCCAGGGTCAGCCCCAGGGCCTTTTCCAGATTCAAAGCGGCGAAAACGTCCCGCTGCAGGGACAGGGGCAGATCGCCGTAGCCCGGACTGTAACGGGGGCGGAGGGGGATCTCCCGCCCGAATTCCCGGCAGAAAGCGTCGCAGAGGGTCTCCACCCGCTCCGCGCCCACCGCCTGGAAGAGCTGCGCCTTCGCCGGGGACAGGCGGCTGTATTTCCGGACCAGCTGATCCAGCCCGGGTCCCGCCGTGGCGGCGAAGAGGACGATATTCTCACAACCTAAAAGGTTCCGGGCGAGGTCCCGGGACGCGGTTTCGGCAAAGCCCAGGTCAAGCCCTTCCTCTGTGAAAGAGACGGGGTAGCACCGCCAGGCGACCCGGTTTTTCACAACGCCCTCCGCTTCCGTCAGGCATTCCTCCAGCAAGGGGGGCAGAACGCCGCCGGGACAGCCGGCGTAGCGGGCGATCTCTCCCCGGTCCGGGGGGAGATGAGGCCAGTCCAGAACGCCGCTCCGGTTCATCCCAAAATCCCCTTCAGCTGGCGCAGGATGGCGCGCGCCACTCCGGGCTTGTTCATGGTGTAAACGTGGACGTGGCTGATGCCGTTGGCGTACAGGTCGATGATCTGATCCGCGGCGTAGACCACGCCGGCGGCTTCCATGGCGGCGTCCCTGGCGCCGAAGGCGTCCACCAGGCTCAAAAAGCGCTGGGGCAGAAAAGCGCCGGACAATTTCCGCGCCCGCTCCACCTGCCGGGCGCCGGTGATGGGCATGATCCCCGGGATCACCGGCACGGTGATCCCCGCTTCCCGCAGGCGGTATAAAAAGCTGTAATACAGCCCGTTGTCAAAAAACATCTGAGAGGTGAGAAAGTCCACCCCCGCGTCCACTTTTTCCTTCAGGAAACGGATGTCCGCCCGGCTGTCGGCGCTCTCCGGATGGACCTCGGGATAACAGGCGGCGCCCACGCAGAAATCCGCGCCGCTCTCCTTCAGGTCCCGCACCAGCTCCACCGCGTAGCGGTAGTCCCACGCGCTCCGGTCCTGATTTACCATCTCCGGGGTCAGATCCCCCCGGAGCGCCAGCACGTTCTCGATGCCCGCGTCCTTCATCTCCCGGATGCGCCGCGCCACGCTCTCCTTCGTGCCGGAGACGCAGGTGAGGTGCGCCAGGATAGGCACGTTCTTCTTCTCCAGGATGCTCCGGGCGATCTCCAGGGTGTAGCGGCTGGTGCCGCCACCAGCGCCGTAGGTGACGCTGATGTAAGCGGGAGCGAGATCGGCGATCTCCTCCACCGCCTTTTCCACACTGTCAAACGCCGTGTCCGTCTTGGGCGGGAACACCTCGAAGGACAGGGTCCTTTTGCCCTTGTTCAACAGGGAAGTGATCTTCATACGATGCCTTTCTTTGCGTACGGACGGGGACGATTTCCCCGCCGTCAGAAACTTCTTCTCTTTTACTATATCACCTCCAAAGAGAAAATGCAAGAGAAAATCCGTTGCGAACGCAACATTTTTTCGCCGGGGTGACGCCCGCCGCCCTCCGAAAAAGGGGGCCGCTCTTTTTTCGGAAAAAAGTCTTGACAAGCCCCCTGTTTTCTGCTATATTGTACTTCCGTAGCCGGCCCATTGGTCAAGCGGCTAAGACGCCACCCTCTCAAGGTGGAAACATGGG
>JAGDAA010000171.1 GCA_017959745.1 Clostridia bacterium | reverse complement strand
TCAGGACCCCGCCGAGCTCCGGCGGCGCACCCTGGAGACCCTGGCGCTGTATATGGCGTGCGGCATCGACCCGGAGAAGGTGATCTTTTTCGTGCAGAGCCACGTGCCCGCTCACGCGGAATTGGCGTGGGTGCTGGGATGCAACACCATGTTCGGCGAAATGAGCCGTATGACCCAGTTCAAGGATAAGAGCCGCGCCCACGCGGATAACGTGAACGTGGGACTTTTCACTTATCCCGTCCTGATGGCGGCGGATATCCTTTTGTACCAGGCGGATCTGGTGCCCGTTGGTTCGGATCAGAAACAGCACATCGAGATCGCCCGGGATATCGCCACGCGCTTCAACAATACCTATTCGCCCACCTTCACCGTTCCCGAGCCCTATATCCTAAAGTCCAGCGCCCGGATTATGAGCCTGGCGGAGCCGGAGCGGAAGATGAGCAAATCCGATCCCAACAAAAACGCCTCCGTTTTCATCCTGGATCCCAAGGATGAGATCATCAAAAAATTCCGCCGCGCCGTGACGGATTCCGAAGCGCGGGTCGAGGCGGACCCCGATCGCCCCGGCGTCTGCAACCTGGTGAATATCTACGCCGCCGTTACGGGGAAAACCGTCCCGGAGATTCAGCGGGAGTTCGAGGGTCAGGGCTACGGCGATTTCAAGACCGCCGTGGGCGAGGCGACCGCCGCCCTTCTGGCGCCGGTGCAGGACCGCTACCGGGAGATCTTGTCGGACCGTGCCGCTCTGGACCGCATTCTGCTTTCCGGCGCCGAAAAGGCGGGGTATCTCGCGCGCAAGACCCTTTCCAAGGTTTACCGGAAGGTGGGCTTTTATCAGCCCAAGGAGTCTAAATAATGATCCCGCTCTTTGCCGTTACGTCCTCTTCCACGGGGTTTGAGCTGTCCTCTTTGACGGCTAACGATCTGATCTACGGGTTCCTGGCGTTCCTGTTCAGCGTATTGCTCTCCTTCGCCTTGACCCCCGTGGTGCGAGTGCTGGCGTACCGGATCGGCGCGGTGGACGTGCCCCGGGACAGCCGGCGGATGCACACCCATCCGGTACCCCTCATCGGCGGACTGGGCATCTTTCTGTCCTTCGCCCTGTCCTGTCTCCTGTTTGTTCCGGTGCTGGATAAACGGATCTTCGGGATGCTCTTCGGGATGCTCGCCATTGTGGCGGTGGGCATCGTGGACGACCGGAAGAATCTGCGCCCCGGCGTAAAACTCATCGGGGAAGTCATCGCCGCCCTGATCCCCCTGTTCAGCGGCGTCACCATCGATTCCCTGATTTTCGCGGGGGAGACCATCGTCTTTCCCTGGTGGGTCAGTCTCCCTTTGACTTTGATCTGGATCGTGGGCATCACCAACGCGGTGAACCTGATCGACGGACTGGACGGGCTGGCGTGCGGCGTCAGCGTGATCGCCGCCTTCTGTCTGGTGCTTTCCGCCATCATCAGCGCCACCAACAACGTGGCGCTCTTAGCGTTCCTGCTGGCGGGCGCCTGTCTCGGCTTTCTGCCCTATAACGTCCATCCCGCCAAGATCTTTATGGGTGACACCGGCGCCTTGATGCTGGGCTACGCCCTGGCGACCATTTCCGTCATCGGGGTGTTCAAATTCAACGCCGTCATTTCCTTCCTGGTGCCCTGTTTGATCCTGGGCATCCCCTTCAGTGATACCATCACCGCTATCTTCCGGCGGATCCTCCACCATAAAAGCCCCTTCCAGGCGGATCGGGGACACCTCCATCACAAGCTGGTGGATATGGGCTTTTCCCCCCGGGCGTCCGTTTTGATCCTGTACGCCATTTCCGCCCTGTTGGGAATCGTCGCCGTTATGCTCACCGGCGATAACGTCCGGGTGGGCGTCTTCGCCTTTTTGGTGGGCGCCGCCGTCATCGTAATTGATTTTCTGGTTATCAGGAGCAGCACGAAGGCGCGCCGGGAAATGGGCGTCATCGAAGACAGCGAGAAACTGGAGCATAGGGAAGAAGACCAGACCGTACCCCAAGAAGATCCCAAGACCGAGGAAGGAGAAGCGAAGTGATCCTGACTGCCGATCTCGGCAATTCCGCCTTAAAGCTTGCCGCGTTTGAGGGAGAAAGCTGCCTGTGCCTGTTTTCTCTGTCCGCCCGGCGCCACACCGTTGACGAGTGGCATCTGCTGATGAAACAGCACTTCGCCGCGGCGGGGATCTGCCCCGAAAATGCCTTCGGCGCGGTACTGGGCAGCGTCGCGCCCCATCTGACGGAGTCTGTGAAAGCCGCCCTCGTCCGCCTGTGCGGGAAGGAGCCGCTGGTCATCGGCGCCGGCGTTAAAACCGGCCTGGACATCCGCACGGACCACCAGGCGGAATTGGGCGCGGACATCGTGGCAAACGCCGTCGCCGCCCGCCAGCGGGTCCTGCCGCCCTTCATTGTGGCGGATTTCGGCACTGCCACCACCGTTTCCGCCGTGGATGAAAACGGCGTGTTCCGGGGCGTTGCCATCCTCCCCGGCGTGGGAAGCGCCGCCCGGGACCTGGCGCGTACCTGCGCCAATCTGCCGGAGATCATCCCCGGCGACCCCGTCTCCCTTTTGGGGAAAAATACCCGGGATTCCCTCAACGGCGGTCTGTGCTTCGGCTTCGCCGCTATGGCGGACGCCCTCACGGATCGGGTCAAGGCGGAGATCGGCGCGGACAGCGCCGCCCTCATCGCCACCGGCTTCGCCGCCGAACAGATCCTCCCCCTCTGCAAGAATCCCTTTACCTACGTTCCCCGTCTCACCTCGGAAGGGCTCGCCCGCCTCTACGAGCTGAACCGGGCAAGAAAAGCCTGAACGGCCGTCCCCGGCGCCCCTCGCCCGCCGTATCCTCCCGGAGCGGCAGGGAAGAGAAGCGCCGTTGACACATAGAAGCGGAAGGACGCGTTCCTTCCTAAACCCCATCGACTGCGCCGCATCCTCCGTGAGCGGCAGTAAGGAGAAAACTATGCAAAGAAACAATGACAAGATCAGGGAATTGACAACGCTGGCGTTGCTCACGGCGTTGGTCATCATCCTGCAGACCCTGTCCGCTTTCGGCTTTCTGAAGGTGGGACTGTTCAACATCACCCTGACCCTGGTGCCCATCGTGGTGGGCGGCATCTTGTTGGGGCCCCGCGCCGGCACCGTTCTTGGCTTCGTATTCGGCTTGATGGTATGCATTTTCAGCGTTACCGGCGTGGATGCCGGCGGTTTGATGGTTTTTCAGGCCAATCCCTTCCTGGGCTGGACGATGTGCCTTCTGAAGGGTGTGGCGGCAGGTTTTATTCCCGCCGTCGTTTACAAGGTTTTGCCCAAGAAGGTGCCTGTTTTGGATGCGTTTATCGCCGCCATTCTGGCGCCTGTTGCCAATACCGGCATTTTTCTGTTGGGGATGGTCCTGTTTTACCGGCCGCTTTTGGAACTGTGGAAATCCGGCAGCGCCCAGGCTTCCGATTCAATGCTGCTGTATGTGATCCTGGGACTTTGCGGCATCAACTTCATCATCGAGTTTGTAACGAACGCCGTCCTTTCCCCCGCCATCGCCACCATTGTGAAAACCGTTCAGAAGGACAAGCGTCTCCATTGAGGTAACTGCGTGAAAGAAGTCAAGCTCTACACCGACGGCGCCTGCTCCGGAAACCCCGGACCGGGGGGATGGGGCGCGATCCTGGTCTACAAAGGCAAGGAAAAATGCCTCTCCGGCGGGGAAGCCCATACCACCAACAACCGTATGGAGCTGACGGCGGTGATTGAGGGACTTCGCGCTTTGAAGGAACCCTGCGTCGTGGAGGTGGTCAGTGATTCCGCCTACGTGGTGCGGGCGTTCGAGGATAATTGGATCAAAAACTGGATGAAGAACGGCTGGCGGAACAGTCAGAAGAAACCTGTGCCCAACAAGGACCTGTGGAACCTTCTTCTGCTGCAGCTGGACCGTCATACGGTCTCCTTCGCCTGGATCAAGGGCCACGCGGGGCACCCCTATAATGAGCGCTGCGATCAGATGGCGGTGGCGGAATCCCGCAAATTCCCGCCCGCTTCCTCCGAAGAAGAACCATTGGTTGAATTGTAGAAATTCTTCTCTTAAATTTGTGAAGAACTCACAACTATTTTGTGAGTTCTTCTCTTTTTTTGCATTTTTCAAAAATGTCCGAAAAAATGCCCGTTTTTGACGGAAAATTATAATTTAGAAAAGGAAACTCATTCTATTTTAGTTTGCGAAAATATAACATTTGCTTCTTTCATCCGCTGAAATCCCTTAAAATATAACACTTTCTTGGCTGATTTGAAGCGCAGACAAATTTTTTGTCTGATTTTTGTGCATTTTTGAAAAGTGAATAATTCACGCGTTCTTCACAAAAACGTCGGAAATGCCCGTTTTGAGCCATAAAAAACCTTACTTTTCAAAGGTTTTTCAACGGTTTTTCGATTCTTGACAAAGCTTCTCCCCATATGATAGAATACAATCACTTACATATACGCTTAGGAGGACCCTCGCATGTTCAAAAAGATCCTGTCAAAATCGCTGGCTGCGTTTCTGGCCGTTTTGATGGTGGTTTCCTGTGTCGGGCTTTCCGTTTTCGCCGAGGAATTGGAGCCGGGCGCCGAGCCTGACGCGGCTTCCGAGGACGCGGCGCTCACGGCGGAGGAAGCGGCGCAGAGCCAGTCCAAGCTGGAGAAGATTAAGGAGCTGCTCTCCGCGAATTCCTACGCGGAGTACTCCCTGCTTCACACGGACGCCCCGGAAGGAACGGATGACGTCACCATTGCCGGCGCGGAT
>JAGDAA010000016.1 GCA_017959745.1 Clostridia bacterium | reverse complement strand
GGCGATGGGAGCGACAGGCGAGGGCTTGCGAGGCGACGAGCGAGCCGGAGACCGAGCGAGCAAGGAGACGCCCGGGGGACCCCCGGCAAGAACGCTTCGCGGTCTTGTTGGGGGAAAAGGAGCCGCCGGGCGATTCATCGAGCAAGATGCGCGACCAGCGCAGATTGTGAGATCTTAGCCTGAGCGGCGACGTCACATACAAAAGGTATCCACGTAGCGAGTGATGGCGTGGGCGATGATCTCCTTCGCCATTTCACTGCCGCCCACCTCGTTGATGACGGTCTCCTTGTTTTCCAGCTGCTTGTAGACGGTAAAAAAGTGATTCATTTCCTCGGCGATGTGGGCGGGGAGCTGACCGATCTCCGTATAGTGGTTGTAGGTGGGGTCGCCGAAAGGGATGGCGATGATCTTTTCATCGTTGCGCCCGTTGTCCACCATGGTGATCACCCCGATGGGGTAACAGCGCACCAGGGTCATAGGCTCGATCTCCTCACTGCACAGAAGAAGCACGTCCAGGGGGTCCAGATCGTCCCCGTAGGTGCGGGGGATGAAACCGTAATTGGCGGGGTAGTGGGTGGAGGTATACAGGATGCGGTCCAGTTTCAGAAAACCGGTCTCCTTATCCAGTTCATATTTCTTTTTCGAGCCCTTCGGGATCTCGATCACCGCCATAAAATCCTCGGGGGAGATGCGTTTGGGGCTCATATCGTGCCAGATGTTCATATTTTTCCTCCTGCGCCGTTTTGAAAAGAGAAAACCGAAGACCGAAAGAAGGCGCTTTTTGTGCCTTGTTCTTTGGTCTTCCGGTTTCCCGATGGCTTTTTTTATTGTTTCTTTTTGGTTTTGCCGGTCTTTTCCTGCTCCTTCAAAAGGACCTTCAATTCGCCCATAAAGGTGTTGATATCCTTGAACTCCCGGTAAACCGAGGCAAAGCGGACGTACGCCACCTCGTCGATCCCCTTGAGCCCCTCCATAACCATTTCGCCGATGTCCCCGGAGGAGACCTCGTTTTCCATATTGCTCCGGAGGCGGGCTTCGATATCATCCACCAGACGCTCCATCTCCGCCAGGGCGACGGGGCGTTTCTCACAGGCGCGGACAATGCCGTTCAGCAGCTTTGCCCGGTCGAACGCCTGGCGGGAGCCGTCCTTCTTCACCACCACCAGCGGCGCCGCTTCCAGGCGCTCATAGGTGGTGAACCGGGTCTGACAGGAAAGGCACTCCCGTCTGCGCCGGATACAGGCGCCCTCGTCCGCGGGACGGGAATCCAGCACCTTACTTTCGGTATAGCCGCAATGTGGACATTTCATAAGTGAGCTCCTTTCGTCGCCAGCCGACGGCTGATAGCCGCGAACGACTGAAAAATGAAGAATGAATCCTGGAAACTGAATGCTTGAAAACCGCCCGGTTTCTTCCTCCGCAAGCTGACCGCTGACGGCTGACGGCTGACCGCTGACGGCTGACGGCTAACGGCTGACGGCTGACCGCTGACGGCTGACGGCTGACGGCTGACGGCTGACCGCTGACCGCTGACCGCTGACGGCTAATCTATCTTGATAAGTCCCCCGGAAAAGGCGCCGGTGTAGATCCGCGCCACGGTGCCGTCGGGGTTGTACCAGGTATAGGTCCCCTGGCCCTCCAGGGTGTTGTTCACAAAGGAGCCGCTGTAAACCTCCGCCACGCTCCCGTCCTCCCGGAGCCAGGTCATCGTGCCCTCCCCGGTGCGGACGTCCTCCGCGAAGGCGCCCTGATAGGAATCGCCGTTCGCCCAGGTGTAGGTCCCCTGGCCGCTGCGCAGGTCGTCCACGAAGGCGCCCTCGTACTTATCGCCGTTGGGGTAGGTGGCGCTTCCCGCGCCGTTGCGCATATTGTCCGCGAAGTATCCGGTATAGCCGGAGCCGTCTCCGTAGGCGTAGGTGCCGTAGCCCTGGCGCTTGCCGTCGCGCAGGTCGCCGGTGTAGCTGGAGCCGTCCACATAGCGCCAGGTGCCGCTGCCGGTGATGGCGCCCCGGACGAATTCTCCCTCGTAGCTGTCTCCGGAGGCAAAGGCGATCGATCCCTTGCCGTCGGGCAGGAGATCTTTCACGGGCCCGGTGTAAACGTCCCCGTTCTTGTAGGTCAGTGTATTGGTGTCCAGGTCGTAGCTCGCCTGCGTTCCGTTGCTGTAATACACCGTGCCTTTGGCAGGCTCTCCGCCCCGGATCCTGCCCAAAAACTTCACGTCCGACGCCACCTTCATATAGCGCAGACCGAAGATCATCCCGATGAGAATGATCAGCACCACGGCAATGACCACCGCCAAAAGGATGATCACGGGCAAAAGCGCCCTGTTTTTCCGTTTTACTTCCGCCATTGTATACTCCTTTTTTGTCAGCCGTCAGCCGCCAGCCGCCAGCCGCCAGCTTTTTTGAAACCGTTTGGCTTTTTCTGATTTCCTTGTTGTTCTTGTATCGTTTTTTCTATCGCATTAGATGGAAGACTGAAAACAGCTCCGGCGGTATTCTTCCGCTGATACTAAAACAGGGGGATGATGTACCACGCCGCGACCAGCGCGGCGTACGCCCCCAAAGCGACCAGGGGGATGACCCACCAGGCGCTGGGCCCCACCCGGATCACCGCCCGGGCTTTCTTGTCCGTTTCCTCGGGGAGGTAATAGCCCTCCCCCTCTTTCCGGATCAACCGGTCCCGGCTTTGCAGCGCCCGGGCGGCGAGGCGGTCGAGCTTCAGGTCCGCCGGGGTCATCGCCGTTTCCGGGGAAACCGCCCCGCCGTCCCTCAACGCGGTGATCGCCCGCCCTAAGGTCATCCGGCGCAGGTAGGCGTAGACGGTGGCGAGCACCACCCCCAGCCACAGGCACCAGAGCAGGGCGGCAAGATCGTCCCGCATAGGGGAGATCCAGAGGGTAGCCAGGAAAGAAAGGATTTCTGACATCGTTTACCTCGAAAAAAAGTTTACAGTGACGATTCCGCTTACGCGGAAACGATGAGTCCGGCCTCGCCGGACACGATGATAGGATCGCTTTGAACGTTCAAACGCCGCGTCAGCGGCTCATCGTTCATCACTGCTCGTTCGCCGCCCGCCGGGGCGCGATCATAGTTGCGGGAATCAGACGCGCGAAGCTCGTCTGATTTCCGCTTTCCCGCCCATATAGGGCCGCAGGGCTTCGGGGATCTTCACCACGTATTCCTCCCCGTCCATAACAAGGTTGTTCTCCAACAGGGCAATGAGCATCCGGGGCGGCGCCACCACGGTGTTGTTCAGGGTGTGGGCAAAATACTTTTTGCCGTCCGCGTCCTTCACCCGGATCCCCAGCCGACGCGCCTGGGCGTCGCCTAAGTTGGAGCAGGAGCAGACCTCAAAATACTTCTTCAACCGGGGGGACCACGCCTCCACGTCGTAGCTCTTCACCTTCAGATCCGCCAGATCCCCGGAACAGCACTCCAGGGTGCGCACCGGCACGTCCAGACTGCGGAACAGCTCAACGGAGTAGCTCCACATCCGGTGGAACCAGTCCATACTGTCCGCGGGCTTGCAGATGACCACCATTTCCTGCTTCTCGAACTGGTGGATGCGGTAGATGCCCCGCTCCTCGATGCCGTGGGCGCCCTTTTCCTTCCGGAAGCAGGGGGAATAGCTGGTGAGGGTGAGGGGCAGATCCTCCCCGGGGGT
>JAGDAA010000170.1 GCA_017959745.1 Clostridia bacterium | reverse complement strand
AGGTCCCTGACCGGGCGCGGGCGCGGGAGCCGGGGCGGGTCCCGAGGCGGGGGCGCCGCAGTTCCGGCAAAAGGCTTCCCCGGCGACCAGGGGCGCGCCGCAGTTGAAGCAAACCGGCGTCTGCTCCGGGGGAAGGGGCCGGCTGACCGTCGCCCTGCAGATAGGACAGGGCTGAGTGGGTTCCCCCGCGAAAATGTGGCCGTTGCCGCAAAGTCTGAATTCCATAACACGATCTCCTTTTTTAGTCAAGGCGGTACAGAACGCCTTTTGGATTTATACGGACGGGGTCAGGGATCCCGCGGGCGGTCCGGGTTTACGATTCCGCCGTCCCGGCGGGGATCCCGGGGTCGAAGACGGGCATCAGGTTCAATTTGAACAGATTGAGCCGGTGAAGCCGGTCGATCCGCTCCTTCACGCTCTTTTCCGGCTCTATGCCCTCCCGGATATACCGGTCCAGTTCGGCATAGGTAAAGCCCAGGTTATCCTCGTCTGTTTTGCCGCACAGCCCGTCGATGGGAACCTTGTCCACCAATACGTCGGGCAGTCCCAGGACGCGCCCGACGGCCTTCACCTCCTGCACGGTGAGGCGGGAGCAGGGGCTGAAATCCCCCGCGCCGTCCCCGTAGCGGGTGGCATAGCCCACCCAGTCCTCGGAGAGGTTGCAGGTATTCGCCACCCTGCCGTTGTGACTTTGAGAAACGGCGTACAGGGCGGTCATACGGACGCGGGGCGGCAGATTGATCCGGCTCTGATCGGACAGTTCAAAGGGGACGGCGTTTATCAGCCCCTCCACCGCGTCCTTGATATTGACCACGTAGTGGCGGATACCCAGATGCTCCACCAGAAGGCGCGCCATATCGATGTCCGCCTGTTCGCCGTTGGGCATCAATACCCCGATGACCCGGTCCCTGCCCAGGGCTTCCGCGCAAAGCGCCGCCACCACGGAGCTGTCCTTGCCCCCGGAGATGCCCACCACGGCGTTGCAATCCTTGCCGTTTTCCTCAAAAAACGCCCGGATCCATCGCACGCATTGATCCTTTGTCTGTTCCGCGTTAAAGGTGTATTTCATACCCTCTGTCCTCTTTCTTTCGGCACGTTGGTTTCTTTCGGGTTCATTGTATCACATCCCGCCGGGACCGCTTTACGCCGTCAGCCCGGCGAGCCGGGCGCAATGGGCTTCAAGCGCCGTCCGGGCGGCAAGAGAGGGAAAGGCGTACTGCTGATATACGTCCTTGTCTCCCTGCCAGTACAGGTAGGTCCAGGGTCCGGAGCCGCCGCTGTCGGCGGAGTCGGCGCGCTTGGTCACAACGCCCCCCGAAAGGAGGGAAATAAATTGCGACCAGTCCTCCGGGGAAAGCGCCCTCTCCCCCTTTGCCGTCACGTCCTGTTCCGTGGCGGGTCCGTATTCCCCGGGGCGCTCCCGCTTTTCATAGGAGAAGCGATACGTCCCCGCCGCCGCGGTAAAGCGGTAGCGAAGGAAAGAAGCGTCGTAATTGATGTTTTCATAGGTATAGACGAATTCCGTGATCTGATCCGATGAAATATCCTTCCCCACGAGTTTTTCTCTTTTTCCCATTTCCGCGCACCCTGTCATCAGGATCGCCAGGAGGATCCCCAGCGCTGAAAGCAGTCCTTTTCTCATTTTTTTCACCTCGTTCCGGTCTGTGGATTCGCGCCGCGCCCCTTCATCCGGCGGGGAACAGGAGATGCGCCAGGTGGATCCCCTCCACGCCGCCCAGGAGCAGGCCTTCCAGGCAATAGTGGCAATAGCAAACCACCTTATGTGTGGTATAGCGGCGGCAATACGCCTCCATCAAAGCCCTCTGCTCTTCCGGGGTATGGGGCTGAAACAGCCCCGCCGCGCCGTCCGCGTAGTGCCGGGGGGCAAGGGCGGGATTTCGCGGGGGCTGGGGGCGGTAGAGGGACACGCCGCAAAAATCGGTCTCCGCGAAGGAGGGGACGGTCTCCCTATACTCAAATCCCATATTTTTCAGCAGGCTTCTCACGGCGCGCTGTTCCCTCTCCCTGTCCCTGGACCGCCAACAATCCTGCACGGTGACCGTCTCGCCGCCGTGGTCGGGGAATTCCAGGGTCCCGTCTTCATCCAGCAGCTCCCACAGGGATCGGACCCGGGTTCCCGGACAGCTCTCCTCAATGACGTTGTTGCAGTTGTGGCACAGGGAGACGATCTCGTCCCCCGCCTGAAAGTCCGCGGATTCCGGCAGGGCGCGCCAGCGGTCCCGGGCGGAGCCCGCGGGCATCTTCTCCTCAAATTCCCGGACCTTGTACCGGGGCGTACAGCACCGCACCACGGACAAGCCGTACCTGTCCCGCACAAAGGCGCATATCCTCTCGCTCAAGGCGGGAAACTGGGCGGTGAAAACACAACTGGCGATATAATACTTTCCCATGTCCGATGCCTTCCTTGTTGTCCGGCTACTGCGCCGTTTTTTCCATCCATTCCGCGACGATCCTTGCCAGTTTCATTCTTTGCCCCGCGAAGCTGTGATTGCTGACGATGGTTTCACAGGTCACCGGGGCAGACAGCGCCTTCAACTTTTCCGCCAGAGGGCGCATCATTTGATCCGCCGGCGCCACGGTATCCAGCCCCGCTTCCACAAGCAGGACGGGAACCTCGGCGAGACGCTCGCATTGATTCAGGATCCCGAGCTCCTCCTGATGATCCCGCGCGTTTTCGTACACCTCGGCGGCGGAATTCATTTTCAGGCACTGCCCTTCGGTCTCGATCATCAGGAACAGGTCCTTTTCCATACCGCAGCGAAACGCCGCGCCGATATCGTAGGCGGCGAGCGCGGCAACGCCCCGCAGGAAAGGCAGTTCTTTCGCCGCGTTCAAAACCGACTGGCCGCCCATACTGTGGCCCACCAAAAAGACCCTGTCCCGGTCGATCCCGTACTGATCGGCAATCGCCGGATTACATACCCACTTGGTGATGGCGACAAGATCGTCCTTCAGATTTGTAAACAGATAACGGCCCTCACTGCCCCAGGCGCCCCGGTGATTCATATGGATCACCGCGCACCCGGCGCGCATCAGCGCCAGCTCCAGGTCGTTGTTGGTGGTATAGCCGGGAAAGCCGTGGGACGTGATCACGGCGGGGCAGGGTCTTCCCATCCTTTTGTCCGGGGTGAGAAGATATCCGTACAGGCGGCATCCGCCGCTGACGATATTCAGCTCGAATACCTCCGGGGATGAACTTATTTCATCTTTCTCAAATTCCGCGAATATGTTTTCAGCTTTCATCGGTCCGCTCCCCTCGCTCCGCCCCGGAGCGAACGTATGCCGTCAGATCCTTTACCACTTCCCCCGCGATGATCAGCCCCGCTATGGACGGAACGAAAGCGACGCTGCCCGGTATGTCCCGGCGCTCGGTACACTTGCGCGCGGCGCCGGGGGGACAGATGCAGTGCGTCCGGCAGCTGATGGACAGATCCTCCAGGGGCCGGGTGGGCTCCTCCTCCGAATACACCACCTTCAGCTTTTTGATCCCGCGCTTCTTCAATTCCGTACGCATCACCCGGGCGAGGGGACACATCCGCGTTTTGTAGATATCCGCCACCCGGAACTGACTGCCGTCCAGCTTGTTGCCCGCGCCCATACAGCTGATGATGGGGACCTTGTGCGCCTGCGCCCGGGTGACCAGCTCCAGCTTGGCGGTAACGGTATCCACGGCGTCCACGATATAGTCGTACGCGTCAAAGGGAAACTCATCCGCGTTTTCCGGCAGGAAAAAGCATTTGCGAACGATGATCTCAGCGTCGGGATTGATCTCCAGCATACGCTCTTTCATCGCGTCCGCCTTGTACTGACCCACCGTCTTTCTGGTGGCGATGATCTGCCGGTTCAGGTTGGTGAGACAGACCTTGTCGTCGTCGATCAGGTCAAATTTTCCCACGCCGCTCCGGATCAGCGCCTCGCAGACGTAGCCGCCCACGCCGCCGATGCCGAAGACCGCCACCCGGCTCGCCCGCAGTTTTTCCATGGCTTCTTTTCCCAGGAGCAGCTGCGTTCTTGAAAACTGGTTCAACATCGTATTCCTCAAATGAAGGTTCCGTTACCGACAGGCGGAAAGGCGCGCTTTTTGCCCGCGTTTTCCGCATTCCGATTTATTATACCATAAGTCCGCGGCGGAATCAATTCCCCCACGGGCGAAAACCGGAAGGAAAAAGCAAAGATCCCGTCTTCGGCGGGATCTTTGCTTTTGAAAGGAAGCTTATTTCTTCTTTTCGCCGTTGAGCAGCTTATACAGGACCGCCGCCAGCGCCGCGCCCACCAGGGGCGCTTCGATGAAGATCCAGATCTGATTAAGGGCCTCCGTACTGCCGTTGAAAACCGCCGCGGAGATCGCTGTCCCCAGGCTTCTGGCGGGGTTCACGGAGGTGCCGGTCAGGTTGATGCCCAACAGATGGACCAGGGTCAGGGTCAGCCCGATCACGATCCCCGCGAGCTTGCCGGTGCCCGCCTTCTCGTCGGTCACGTTCAGGATGGCGTATACGAAGATACAGGTGAGAACGGTCTCCGCGATCATGGCGGCGATGACGCCGCCCGTGGTCAAGCCGTTGGCGGCAAAGCCCACGGCGTAGTTGCAGGCGTCGCCCTTGGGCATTACGCCAGACATTTTGAACAGGCCGAATACCAGCAGAGCGCCCGCGCTGCCGCCGATGATCTGGCTGACAACGTACGCGCAGAACTCCGCCCCGCTCATCCGCCCCGTCATCAGGCATCCCAGGGAAACCGCGGGATTGATGTGACAGCCGCTGACCCGTCCCACGGAATACGCCATAGCGACGATGACCAGTCCGAAGGCGAGGGAGGTGGCGACAAGGTCGCCGCCGGTGGCGCCCGCTACGCCGCAGGCGGCGAACACGAGCACGAAGGTGCCGAGACATTCGGCGAGAGATTTTTTCATAAGACTCATATGGATTTCCTCCTTCTTATATGATGCGCCGGGAGATGCGGTTTTCTTCCCGGAACATTGTACCATTTATCCCCGTTTCTTTCAAGCGTTGCCGCGAAAAAGCACGTCACGAATCAAAGAAACGCTTGCCGTCGTCTGTCACGAGGCGGTCCGTCCCGGGGTAAAGAAAGATCTCGTCCCTGCCGGCGTTTCGTTCCAGGTAGGCGGCGAATTCAGCGGCGTACCACTTTGCCATCGGCAGGTCGTGCATCAGATAGCGCCCGCAATTTACGGGGGCGGCGCCGGGTACCTCCCGGGCGTCGGCGACCGACCGGAAGGCACTCAGGATCAGCGGGTAGATCTCCCGGGGCGGGCGGGCGCCCTTGAGAATGAGGTAGAAACCGGTGAGACAACCCATAGGGCCCCAGTAGATGACCTGGTCCTTCCAGGCGGGATCGTTGCGGAGGAAAGTGGCGATGATATGCTCCAGGGTGTGCATCGCCGCCACGTCGATCACCGGCTCCGCGTTGGGCCGTTTCAGGCGGACGTCATAGGTGGTCACATCTTCGTCCCCCAGGTGGTCCACCCTGCTTGTGAAAATGCCGGGGATGATGCGCGTATGGTCGACCGAAAAGCTCTGGATCAGTTCCATTTTATGTTCCTCTCTACTCCGCCTTGGTCTCGCACCAGGCGCAGCGGTAGATCTTGCGCTCCGGGTCGGTGAGACGGAAGACGTGGGGCAGTTCCTGCTCGGTGGAGGTGATGCACCGGGGATTTTTACAGCGCAGGACGTTGTGGAGCTCGGTGGGCAGCGCCATATTCTTTTTCTCCACCAATTCGCCGTTTTTGATGATGTTCACCGTGGCGCCCGGATCCACGTAGCCGATGACGTCCAGGTTGACCGGGATCTCCGCGTCGATCTTGATGATGTCCTTTTTCCCCAGTTTCCGGCTGGTGACGTTTTTGATGATGGCGACGGAGACATCCTGCTCGTCCAGTCCCAGGAGGTGATAGAGCTTCATGCCGTAGCCCGCGGAGATGTGGTCGATGACCATCCCGTTGCGAATGGAATCTATATTCATTTTCCCGCCTCCTCCATCAGTTTGAGAATGAGCGCCATACGCATAAACTTTCCGTTTTTGACCTGCTTGAAGTAGCAGGCGCGGGGATCGGCGTCAATGGCGACACTGATCTCGTTCACCCGGGGCAGGGGGTGCATAATGGAAAGATCCTCTCTCGCCGCTTTCAGCTTTTCCGGGGTCAATATGTACCGGTCCTTCAGCCGCAGATAGTCCTCCTCGTTGAAAAAGCGCTCCCTTTGAACGCGGGTCATATAGAGGATGTCCAGGTCGGGCAGGACGCCGAGAAGATCGGTGGTCTGTTCGTAGGGGATGCCCCGGCGCGCCAACACGTCGCGCTTGACGTAGCTGGGCACTTTCAGCTCCTCGGGGGAGATGAGAACGAACTTGACCCCCTCGTAGCGCGCCAGCGCCTGGATCAGAGAATGGACGGTGCGCCCGAATTTCAAGTCCCCGCAAAGACCCACGACAAGGTTTGAAAAGCGTCCCTTCTCCCGCTTGATGGTGAGCAGGTCCGCCAGGGTCTGGGTGGGATGGCAGTGGCCGCCGTCCCCCGCGTTGATCACCGGGACGCCGGCGTTTTTCGCCGCCACCAGCGCGGCGCCTTCCTTGGGGTGGCGCATGGCGATGATATCGGCGTAGCAGGAAACGGTCTTCACCGTATCGGCGACGCTCTCGCCCTTGGCGGCGGAAGAGGATCCCGCGCTCGCCATGGAGATCACGTTCCCGCCCAGGTCGTACATCGCCGCCTCAAAACTCATCCGCGTGCGGGTGGACGGCTCGAAAAACAAAGTCGCCAGCTTCTTGCCCGCCATCCTGTGGGCGTAGGCGTCCGGGCGGGCGATGATGTCCTCCGCCATAACGGTGAGTTCCTCGATCTCGGCGGTGGAGAGATCGAGTATGTCGATCAAGCTTCTCATTTTGCGCCTCCGATCCAGCTTTCATCCGAGGGATTATCCCGGAAAGCGATGAGCCGCGCCACGTCCCCGGGCTTGATGTAGCCGGTCTCGGCGGCTACCCGGGCGATACAGTCAAAATCCGTGAGAGAGACGTTTTTCAGACCCGCCTCCGCCAGGCGGTCCAGCCCCTTCTTCATCCCGTAGGTGAAAATGGAAACGACGCCTAAAACGTCCGCGCCTTCCTCCCGCAGCGCCTCAGCCACCTCAATGACACTGCCGCCCGTGGAGATCAGATCCTCCACGATCACCACCTTCTGTCCCGGCACAAGCTTGCCTTCGATGCGGTTTTGCCTGCCGTGATCCTTGGCGCCGGAGCGCACATAGCCCATTGGCAGGCCCATCAAATGCCCGGTGATGGCGGCGTGGGCGATGCCGGCGGTGGAGGTCCCCATCAGCACCTGAACATCGGGATAATTCTCCCGGATGAGGGTCGCCAGCCCCTCCTCCACACGGGTGCGGACGGCGGGGGCGGTGAGGGTCAGCCGGTTGTCGCAGTAGACGGGGCTCTTGATGCCGCTCGCCCAGGTGAAGGGCTCCTCCGGGCGGAAAAACACCGCCTGGATCGCCAAAAGGTCCCGGGCGACGGTCGTTTTCAAATCCTGCATTTCTCTTTTCTCCTTTCAACCCACAAAGTCGTTCAGGCAGCGTTCATAGGCGGCGACCGGGTCCGCCGCCGCCGTGACGGGGCGGCCCACCACGATGTAGTCGGAGCCGAGCTGTTTCGCCATAGCGGGGGTAGTCACCCGCTTCTGGTCGCCCTTATCCCCCTCGGCGAAGCGGACGCCGGGGGTGACGGTGAGAAAGCCCGCGCCGCAGGCATCATGCACCCGTCCCGCCTCCAGGGGGGAGCAGACCACGCCGTCCAGACCCGCGTCCCGCGCCGTGCGGGCGTAGTGGATGACCACCTGCTCCATGGGCTCGCGTATCAGAATGTCCCGCTCCATCCGGCTCTGGTCGGTGGAGGTCAGCTGGGTCACGGCGATGAGCAGAGGCCGGGTGCCGTCCGGGCGGGTCAGCCCCTCCAGGGCGGCTTCCATCATTTCGCGGGTGCCGGCGGCGTGGAGGTTGCACACGTCCACGTCCAGGCGGGAAAGCACCGCCATCGCCTTTTTCACGGTGTTGGGAATGTCGTGGAGCTTCAGATCCAGAAAGATCTTATGGCCCCGCCGCTTCAGCTCCCGCACGATGGCGGGGCCCTCGGCATAGTACAGCTCCATACCGATCTTCACAAAGGGCTTGCGGTCCTTGAATTGATCCAGGAACGCGAAGGTTTTTTCGGCGCTGTCAAAATCGCACGCCACGATCACGTCTTTTCCCATACCTTTTTCGGGGCTCGGCGGAAAACGCTTTTTCCGATCCCCTTCTCCTTTCAAAATCTTTTACGCTGAGGCAGGGCGGTTTTTTACGAGACCCGCGCCGCGCCGATGATCTCCCGCAGGGTGGAGATGCCGAGGCGGTCCATGGTCCCGGGAAGATCCTCAATGATCTTCTTGCAGGCGAAGGGGTCCACGAGATTCGCCGCGCCCACTTCCACAGCCACGGCGCCCGCCATCATCATTTCGATCACGTCCTCCGCCGAGGAGACGCCCCCCATACCCACCACGGGGATGCTGACCGCGCCCGCCACCTGGTAGACCATACGGAGCGCCACGGGGAATACGGCGGGTCCGGAAAAACCGCCCATCCGGTTGGCGAGAACGGGCCGCCTTGTCCGCAGATCGATACGCATTCCCAAAAGGGTGTTGATGAGGCTGATGCCGTCCGCGCCCGCGTCCTCGCAGGCTTTGGCGATGGAAACGATATCGGTGACGTTGGGGGAGAGCTTTACGATCACGGGTTTTTTCGTCACCGCCTTTACCGCCCGGGTGACTTCAAAGGCGGCTTCGGGGTCGGTGCCGAAGCTCATCCCGCCGCCGTGTACGTTGGGGCAGGATACGTTGACCTCCAGCCAGCCCACCTGCTCCTCCCGGTCCAGCATCGCGCAGGTCTCGGCGTATTCCGCCACCGAGAAGCCGGAGACGTTCGCCATGACCGGCTTGTGGAAATACGCCTTCATACGGGGCAGCTCCTCCGCGATCACGGCGTCCACGCCGGGGTTCTGCAGTCCCACCGCGTTCAGCATACCCGCCGCGCATTCCGCGATCCGGGGGGTGGGATTGCCGAAGCGGCTCTGCCTGGTGGTCCCCTTGAAGGAGAAGGTGCCGAGGATATTGATATCATACAGTTCGGCGAACTCCCGCCCGAATCCGAAGGACCCGGAGGCGGGGATCACGGGGTTGTCCAGCGGGATGCCGCAAAGAATGGTTTTCAATCGTTCCACAGGATCTCCCCCTGTTCAAGAACCGGGCCGTCCCGGCAGATGCGCTTGTAACCGGTCACGGTTTTGCAGCTGCAGCCCATACAGGCGCCGAAGCCGCATCCCATTCGCTCTTCAAAACTGAACTGTCCGTCGGTCCCTGCCGCCCGGTAAACCGCCCGGAGCATCGGTTCGGGACCGCAGGTGTAGAAATAGGAATACCCTTCCGGGAGCGCGTCGGTGACGAAGCCTTTTTTTCCGTAGGAGCCGTCCGCCGTGGCGATCGTGACCGCCGCCCCCAGGGCGCGGAATTCCGCCTCATAAAACACTTCGCTTTTTGTGTTGAAGCCCAGGACCGCCGTGACGGATTTGCCCTGCGCGATGAGCCGCCTGGCGAGCAGATACAGGGGCGGGACGCCCACGCCGCCGCCCAGCAGCAGCGGCTTGTCCCCGCTTTTCGACAGGTCGTAGCCGTTGCCAAGTCCGGTGAGCAGGTCCAGCCTTTCCCCGGGCGCCGTGCGCGCCATGCGCGCGGTCCCTTGCCCCACCACCTTATAGAGGAGGGTCAGGGTATCTCCTTCCAGATCGCATACGGAAACGGGCCTGCGGAGATACAGACCGTCCAGGGCGATGTTGACGAACTGACCCGGCGCGGTGATCGCCGAGGTATCGCCCCGCAAAACCATGCGGAACACGGTCTCGGTCAGCGCTTCGTTCCGTATCACGGAAAAAACGGATCGTTTCATATTTTCCTCCGCTCGTTTGATCGGGTCTTACGCGTCGATGGTGGAAACACGGAGGGTGATCTCATCCAAAACGTCCAACAAGACCTTGACGGTATCCAGGGAGGTGAACATAGTGGTATTGCTCTCCGTGGCGCACTTGCGGATCTCGTGACCGTCGCTGAGCGCGGCGTCGGAATCCATATCCCCGGTATTGATGACGTAGGCGATGTGCCCCTGGCGGATGGCTTCGGGGATCTCGTCGCTTCCCGCGCTGATCTTATGCAGAACGTGGGTGCGGATGCCGTGGCTTTTCAGGAATTTCGCGGTGCCCTCGGTCGCCTCGATGTTGAAGCCCAGGTTGTAGAACCGGCGGATGAGGGGCAGGGCTTCCTCCTTGTCCTCGTCGGCGATGGTGGCGAACACGGTGCCGTAGTTCTGCAAGCGCATCCCGGATGCCTGCAGGGCTTTGTAGAGCGCCCGGTTGAGCTGATCGTCGTAGCCGATGGCCTCCCCCGTGGATTTCATTTCCGGGGAAAGGTAGGCATCCAGCCCCTTGATCTTATTGAAGGAAAACACCGGAACCTTGACGTAACAGCGCTTTTTCTCCGGGGGGTACAGGTCGAAGATGCCCTGTTCCTTCAGGGATTTGCCCAGGATGACCTCGGTGGCGATGTCGGCGAGATTGTAGCCGGTGGCTTTGGAAAGGAACGGAACGGTGCGGGAGGAGCGGGGGTTGACCTCGATGATGAACACCCGGTCGTCCCGGTCCACGATGAACTGGATGTTGTAGAGTCCCAGAATGCCGATCCCCAGACCCAGCTTCTTGGCGTAGCTTAAGATGGTACCCTTGACCTGGTCGGAGATGGAGAAGGAGGGATACACGCTGATGGAGTCGCCGGAATGGATGCCGGTGCGTTCCACCAGTTCCATAATGCCGGGGACGAACACGTCCCGCCCGTCGCAGACGGCGTCCACCTCCACTTCCTTGCCGATGATGTACTTGTCCACCAGAACGGGCTTGTCCTCGTCGATCTCCACGGCGTTTTTCAGGTAGTGGCGCAGCTGGTCCTCGTTGTGAACGATCTGCATGGCTCTGCCGCCCAGGACGAAGCTGGGGCGGACCAGGACCGGATAACCGATGCGCGCCGCGGCGGCGACGCCGTCGGAAACGCAGGTCACCGCCTGCCCTTCCGGCTGAGGGATGCCCAGCTCCAGAAGCAATTTTTCAAAGAGGTCCCGGTTCTCGGCGCGGTCGATGGCGTCGCAATCGGTGCCGATGATCCTCACGCCCCTCTTGCGCAGGGGATCCGCCAGGTTGATCGCCGTCTGCCCGCCCAGGGTGGCGATGACTCCTTCCGGTTGCTCGAATTCCAGAATGTTCATCACATCCTCGGGGGTCAAAGGCTCAAAATACAGTTTGTCGGCGGTGGTATAGTCGGTGGATACCGTTTCGGGGTTGTTGTTGATGATGATGGATTCAAAGCCGGCTTTGCCGATGGTCTGAACGGCGTGGACGGTGGAATAGTCAAACTCCACCCCCTGGCCGATGCGGATGGGCCCCGCGCCCAGCACCACGATCTTCTTTTTATCCCCCAGGCGGGACTGGTTCTCGCCGGTGTAGGAGGAATAGAGATAGGCGATGTACTTGCCGGTGTGGAGGGTATCCACCATACGGAACACGGGTTTTATATTCTCCCGGCGGCGCATTTCCCAGACCGAAAGCTCGTCGGTGTTCCAGAGCTTGGCGATATAGGCGTCCGAAAAGCCCATTTTTTTGGCGTCCCGCAGGACCGCCGCGTCGTTCGGCGCCGAAGCCAGCGCCTTTTCGGTTTTTACAATGCGTGCGACGGATTCCAAAAACAGCGGGGTGATCATGGTGATCCGGCAGAGATTCTCCACCGTTTCGCCCCGGCGGAGCAGTTCGGCGACGGCGAAGATGCCGTCCGCGTGGAACACGCTCACGTACGCCAGAAGCTCCTCGACGGTCATAGGATCGAATTTCGGCAGGTAAAGGTGCGTGCAGCCGATCTCCAGGGAGCGCACCGATTTGAGCATACACTCCTCCAGGTTGGATCCGATGCCCATGACCTCGCCCGTCGCCTTCATCTGTGTACCCAAAAGATTAGACGCCGCGGTGAATTTATCGAAGGGGACGCGCGGGAATTTTGCCACCACATAGTCCAGGCTCGGCTCGATGGCGGCACTGCCCCCCGCCACCGGGATCTCCTCCAAGGTCATACCCACGGCGATCTTTGCCGTCACCCGGGCGATGGGGTAGCCGCTCGCCTTGGACGCCAGCGCCGAGGAGCGGGATACCCGCGGGTTCACCTCGATGAGGAAATACTCGGAAGAATTGGGATTTAAGGCAAACTGCACGTTGCAGCCGCCCTCGATGCCCAATTCCCGGATGATCCGGATGGCGCTGTCGTTGAGCATTTTCAGGTCGTGCTCGTTCAGGGACATAATGGGCGCCACCACGATGGAATCGCCGGTATGCACACCCACGGGGTCCACGTTTTCCATCCCGCAGATGGTGATGGCGTGGTCGGTCCCGTCCCGCATGACCTCGAACTCGATCTCCTTATACCCCTTGACGCTCTTTTCCACCAGGACCTGATGGACCGGGGAAAGGGCAAAGCCGTTCATGGCGATCTCGATCAATTCTTCCTCGTTGTTGGCGAAGCCGCCGCCGGTGCCGCCCAGGGTGAACGCCGGGCGCAGCACCACCGGATAGCCGATCTCCCGGGCGGCGCGCTTTGCCGCCTCAATATCATAGGTGATCTCGGAAGGGATGGTCGGCTCTCCGATGGACTGACAAAGCTCCTTGAACAGCTCCCGGTCCTCGGCGCGCTCAATGGAACGGCTGGGCGTTCCCAACAGCTCGGTGTGGCATTCCTTGAGAACGCCCTTCTTTTCCAGCT
>JAGDAA010000169.1 GCA_017959745.1 Clostridia bacterium | reverse complement strand
GTCTTTTCATTTGTTTCACCTCAAGGACAAGTATACATTCGGCACGGACAGATTGCAATAAAATTATTAAAAACGCCTGTACAAACATATTTTTTTGTGTTACACTAATCTTTAGTGTAAATTAGGCGATTTATGTACGGAGGCGGCTATGGATCAGGAGTTGATCGCGCGAAAAGAGCGTTTCTCCCAGGGCGAGAGCGACGACGCCTATCTGATTTTAGGCGCCCATGCGCTCCCGGAGCGGGGCTACGTGTTCCGCGTCTGGGCGCCCCGCGCCAGGGCCGTTTTCCTGGTGGGGGACTTCAATTACTGGAATACCGCCGAGATCCCCATGACCATGGATCCTCACGGCATCTGGGAGGCAGAGTCCCCTTACGCGAAAAAGGGGGACCGCTACCAGTTCTACGTTCAGCATCAGGACGGTACCTGCATTTATAAGAGCGATCCCTACGCCCGGCGCTTCGCGCCCCTGCCGGATACGGCGAGCGTTATATGGGACACGGCGGGATTTGCCTGGACGGACGAGGCGTGGCTTGAAAAGCGCGCGAAATCCGATCCCATCAACGCCCCTATCAACGTGTATGAAATGCACCTGGGCTCCTGGATGCGCCATCCGGACGGAAGATTCTATTCCTATGAAGAGACCGCTGAACGCCTGGTCCCGTATCTGACCGAGATGGGCTATACCCACGTGGAATTGATGCCCGTGACGGAGCATCCCTACGACGGCTCCTGGGGGTATCAGGTGACCGGGTATTTTGCTCCCACCCATCGGTACGGGCCGCCGGAAGGGTTGATGAAGCTGATCGACGCCTGTCACGCCGCCGGGATCGGGGTGATCCTGGATTGGGTCCCCGCTCATTTTCCCAAGGATGAGAGCGGCTTGTACGAGTTTGACGGCACGCCCTGCTATGAATTGTCGGATCCCCGGATGAATGAGCATAGGGAGTGGAACACGCGCATTTTTGACTACAGCCGGTACGAGGTGATCTCCTTTTTGCTTTCCAGCGCCCTGTTCTGGCTGCGGGAATACCACGCGGACGGGATCCGGGTGGACGCGGTGGCCTCCATGCTGTATCTGGATTATTGCAGAAAGGATTTTGTTCCCAACCGGTACGGCGGGAACCACAATCTGGAAGCCATTGAATTTCTGCGCGAATTGAACGAGCACGCCTTCACCGCCTGCCCCGGGATCCTGATGGTGGCGGAGGAATCCACCGCCTTCCCCATGATCACCAAACCCGGATACGACGGGGGATTGGGCTTCAATTTCAAATGGAACATGGGCTGGATGAACGACGTGCTGGAGTATATGGAGACGGACCCGCTTTTCCGGAAGAGCAGGCACTTTGAATTGACCTTTTCCCTGTCCTACGCGTATTCCGAGAACTACATCCTGCCCCTTTCTCACGACGAAGTGGTGCACCTGAAGCGCTCCCTTGTGGATAAGATGCCGGGCAGCTACGAAGACAAGTTTGCCAACCTGCGGACGCTTCTCGCCTTTATGACGGCGCACCCCGGGAAGATGCTCACCTTCATGGGGGACGAGATCGCCCAGTTTATCGAGTGGGATCATAAAAAGGAGCTGGATTGGTTTTTGCTCCGGTATGATACTCACCGCGGGATGCAGTCCTATGTTTCCGCGCTGAATCATTTTTATCTGGATCATCCCGCGTTCTGGGACAACGACGGGAACTGGCAGGGCTTTGCCTGGATCTCCTCGGATGACCGAGACAACAGCGTGATTGCCTTTCGCCGGATCTCCCGGACCGGGAAAGAGGTCCTCTGCGTCTTCAATTTCTGTCCCGTGCTGCGGGAGAATTACCGGATCGGACTGCCTTACGAAGGCACGTATCAGGCGGTCTTTTCCTCGGATCCCTATGCCCCCGGCGACACGTCGCGCCCGGTGACGGCTGAACAGGTACCTATGCACAATCTTCCGTATTCCGGCGTGTTTACCATACCGCCTTTGTCAGCGACGTTCTATGAAATCAACAATCGGAATGAATAGGAGGCAAGCGCTATGTTCTTTCGCAAAAAAGACTGTATAGCCATGATCCTGGCGGGCGGCCAGGGAAGCAGACTGATGGTTTTGACGGAGAATACCGCTAAACCCGCCGTCCCTTTCGGAGGAAAGTACCGCCTCATTGATTTTCCCCTGTCGAACTGCGTCAATTCCGGCATCGACACGGTGGGGATTATGACCCAGTACCAGCCTTTACAGCTCAACGAGTACATCGGGCACGGGCTTCCCTGGGGCTTGAACAGCGCCAA
This sequence comes from Clostridia bacterium, assembly GCA_017959745.1. Classification (GTDB taxonomy): domain Bacteria; phylum Bacillota; class Clostridia; order Oscillospirales; family SIG627; genus RGIG5579. Next base: position 30,019 of record JAGDAA010000169.1, on the reverse strand, counting down.
CGGAGGGATCCACGTGCTTTCCCCGTATTCCAAGAGTCAGAATTCCGAGTGGTACAAGGGGACCGCCAACGCGATCTTTCAGAACATTTCTTTCATTGAGCGGTATCAGCCCTCCAATGTTCTGATCCTGTCCGGGGACCATATTTACAAGATGGATTACAGCAAGATGCTGTCCCTTCACGTCAAGAACGAGGCGGATTGCACCATCGCCGTGATCGAGGTGCCTATGGCGGAGGCCTCCCGTTTCGGCATTATGAACACGGACAAGACCGGACGCATCAAGGAGTTTCAGGAAAAGCCGAAAAATCCGAAGAGCAACAAGGCGTCCATGGGCATCTACGTATTCCGCTGGGACGTTTTGAAAAAGTATCTGATCGAAGATAACGAAGATCCCGAATCCAGCAACGATTTCGGCAAGAATATCATTCCGAAGCTGATTCGGGACGGGCATCGTCTGTTCGCTTACGATTTTGAGGGGTACTGGAAGGACGTTGGGACCATCGAGAGCCTCTGGCAGTCCAATATGGACATCCTGGGTGAAAAACCCCTTTTGGATATGCGGTCCGCCAAGAACCGGATCTACGCCAGAAACTACGCCCACCCCTGCAGTTACATCGCCCCCGGCGCTGAGATCGTCAACTCCTACGTGGCGGAGGGAAGTACCGTTTACGGTAAGGTCTGTAACTCTATTATCTCCACGGGATGTATCGTGGAGGAGGGGGCGGAGATCCACAACAGCTTTATTATGCCCAACGCGGTGATCGAGAAGAGATCCGTGATCCGCTACGCCATCATCGGGGAGGACGCCACCGTCCACGCGAACGCCCGGATTGGTGACGATCCCGCATTCTACGCCAAGAAGGACTGGGGTATCGCCGTTGTGGGGAAGGACAAGGTGGTAGAGAAGAACAAGGTCCTTTTGCCCAAGGACATCTATTGAGGAGGGTGAAGCTATGAAAGCAATGGGTGTTATTTTTTCCAACATCTACGACAGTGCTTTGGCGCAATTGACCAGTATGCGCACCGTTGCCTCGCTTCCTTTCGGCGGGCGGTACCGGTTTATCGATTTTGTGTTGTCAAATCTGTCCAACTCCGGGATCTACAATATCGGTATCATTACCAAGTACAACTATCGCTCTCTGATGGACCATCTGGGTAACCTGTCTGACTGGGATCTGAACCGGAAGAATGAGAGCGTTTTGTTTCTGCCGCCCTTTGTGACCGGGAATACCGGCGTTTACAAAGGGAAGCTGGAGGCGCTCCATTCCGCGATGAACTTTATTGAGACCTCCGATCACGACTACGTGATCGTGTGCGATTCCACCGTTCTCTGCAACGTGGACTTCCGCGCCGCTCTTCGGCAGCATGCCCGCTCCGGTTGTGACGTGACCATCCTGGCGAACCGGGAGCCCTTCGATCCCCCGAAGAAGCACCCGCTCATTTTGAAGGCAGACAAGAACAATCTTGTCACGGATATTCTGATTGATACGTTCGTTCAGCCCGATTCCTACGTGGGGCTGGGAATGTTCATTTTCAACCGGAAGCATCTGTTGGAGGTTCTGGAGGAGACCTATGCCAAGGGACTTGTGCACCTGGAACGGGACTTTCTCCAGCGCAAGCTGAACGAGAATGCCCTGACGATCTCGGTTTATCCGGTGAAGGGGGTCGTTCTCCGGAATGAGGATATCCGCAGTTACTACGCCAACAATATGGCGTTGATGGACAAGGCGGTCCGCGATGATCTCTTCAATCCCGACCGGCCCATTTATACCAAGGTCCGGGATGAGGCGCCTACCTATTACGGAGAGGGCAACAGTGTGAAAAACAGCCTGATCGCCGACGGGTGCAAGGTGAACGGCACGGTGGAGAACAGCGTGATATTCCGTGGTGTATCCGTTGAAAAGGATGCCGCCGTCGTTTCTTCCATCGTGATGCAGGGGGCGCGCATCGGGAAGGGTGCCCACCTGGAATGCGTGATCCTGGATAAGAACGTCACCGTCAACGACGGGACGGTTCTGAAGGGAACGCCCGAGCATCCCGTGATCATCCAAAAAGGAGAGACCGCATGAAGATCGTTTTCGCGGCGAGCGAAGCCGCGCCTTTCATCAAAACGGGAGGTCTGGGCGATGTCGCCCAGGCCCTTCCGTTGGCATTGAGCCGTTTTCCTCACACGGAGGTCTTGTTGTTCTTGCCCTATTACGGAAAGATCAAGGAGGACCCCTCGATAAAAACGGAGCGGATCGCCGCTTTTGATATGTCCCTGTCCTGGCGAACGGAATATGTTGGCCTGTACCGTCTGGTCTCCAGAAAACGCAAGGAACGCGTTTTTTTTATAGACAATGAGGCGTATTTTAAACGGGATCAGATATACGGAGAGCCTGATGACGGAGAGCGTTTCGCTTTCTTTTCCAAAGCGATTCTGGAATCCCTGACGCGGTTGCGTGAAAAGCCGGATGTGATCCATTGCAACGACTGGCAAACGGCGTTGATCCCGGTATTGCTTCACGCCTTTTATCAAGAGGAACTCGGAGACGCCAAAACCGTTTTTACCATACACAACATAGAATACCAGGGATGGGTCCATCCGTATTTTCTGGGAGACGTTCTGGGCCTTTCCGACAAGTACAACAATTCCTTCCAACTGGGAGACGGGCACAACTTTATGAAAAACGCGATCCTGAATTGCGATGCTTTGACCACCGTGTCCCGCACCTACGCCCGTCAGATCTGCGATCCCGCTTTCGGGAGCGGGCTGGATCGGGTGATATCCGATCATGCGTTCAAGCTATCCGGCATCGTGAACGGGATCGATCCACTGGAAAACGATCCCGCCCGGGATCCATATCTTGCCGCGTCGTACTCGGCGCGGGATTTTGAAGCGGGAAAAGCAGCTGATAAAGCCGCGCTTCAAAAGGAACTGGCACTGCCCGTTCGCCGGGACGTACCCGTGATCGGGATGGTATCGCGGTTGGTATCTCACAAAGGATTTGACCTGTTTTGCGACGCCTTGGGCGAGCTTATGAACTGGGATGTGCAGTTTGTTATTCTGGGCACTGGGGAAGCGGGTTTCGAGAACGCCTTGCGTCAAGCGGCGTCCGTCCGCCCGGATCGGGTCTCCGCGCAGATCCGATTCAGCAAGGAACTGGCTTCCCGCGTCTACGCCGGCTGCGACCTGTTTCTGATGCCTTCCCGCAGTGAGCCTTGCGGCCTGTCCCAGCTGATCGCCATGCGCTACGGCACCATTCCCGTGGTTCACGAGACCGGGGGATTAAAGGATACTGTTCTTCCGTTCCGCGCGGATACAGGGGAAGGGTATGGCTTTACATTCCGGGATTTCAGCAGGGAAGGTTTGCTGGACGCGCTTCGCCGCGCCCTGACCCTGTTTGGCACGGACAAGGCGCTTTGGAAGCGCGCTGTCAAAAATTGTATGACCGCGGATCTGTCCTGGAAGGAACCCGCGAACGAGTATTTGTCGCTGTATGAGCGGCTGATCCATAATAGCCTGTAAAGGAGCTGTCAAATGAAAAAAGAAGAAGTATTGAAACGACTGAACGAGACCTCTACCCGTCTGTACTCCTGCAACCTGTCGGAATGCACCGAAAAGCAGGCGTATAAAGTGGTCTGTACCCTTTTGAAGGGGATACTCGCCGGCAAGCGCAAGGAGTTCAAGGACGAAGTCCTGCCTAAGGGGAAAAAGCAAGTCTACTATATGTCCATGGAGTTTCTGGTGGGCACCTCCCTTCGGAACAACCTGTTCAATCTCGGGCTGGAAGAAGTTTTTCGGGAAGTCCTGAAAAAGCAGGGCTTTGACGCGGAAAAGCTTTACGCCCTGGATCCGGACGCGGGCCTGGGCAATGGCGGCCTCGGTCGTCTTGCGTCCTGCTATCTGGATTCCCTGACCGGCAACGATCTGTCCGCCATCGGCTATTCCATCCGTTACGAATTCGGCATTTTCAAGCAGAAGATCATCGACGGCTGGCAGATGGAATTTCCCGACAACTGGCTGGACCGGGGCGAGGTCTGGCTGCAGCCCCGCAGCGACGAGAGCTACGAAGTGAAATTCGGCGGCAAGGTCAGCGAATGGTATGACAACGGTCAGTTCCGCGTGGCGCAGACCGGGTATCAAAGCGTGACGGCCGTCCCCTACGATATGTATATTTCAGGGTACGACAGCAAGGCGGTAAACAAGCTGGTATTATGGAGCGCAAAGCTTCCCAGCTTTGATATGGGCGCATTCTCCCGGGGCGAGTATATCCGCTCTCTGGAAGAGAATACCATGGCGGAGGTAATCTCCAAGGTCCTGTATCCAGCGGACGACCACGTGGAAGGAAAGCGGCTTCGTTTAAAACAGCAGTATCTGCTAGTCAGCGCGTCCCTTCAAAGCATCCTTGCCCGCCATCTGAAACGGAACGGTCCTCTTGAGACCCTGCCGGACCACGTCGCCATCCATATCAATGACACCCACCCGGCTCTGTGCGTGCCGGAACTGATGCGCCTGCTCATGGACGAGCATGGGATCGGATGGGACGAGGCATGGGACATCACCTGCCGGACCCTGTCCTATACCAATCACACTGTGATGAGCGAGGCGCTGGAACGCTGGAGTGAATGGCTGTTTGAGGAACAGCTGCCCCGCGTTTACGCCATCACCCGAGAGATCGACCGCCGCCTGCGGGAGCGCCTGTGGCAGGCCTATCCCGGCGACACGGGCAAGATCGAATATATGGCTGTCATATCCGGCGGGGAAGTGCGCATGGCAAATCTTTGCCTTGCCTGCTGTCATCACATCAACGGCGTATCAAAGCTCCATACCCAGATCCTGGAGGACAGTATTTTCCACGATTACTACCAACTGGATCAAAACCGGTTCTTAAATGTTACACACGGCATCGCCTACCGTCGCTGGCTCTGCCAGGCGAATCCGGATCTTTCCTCCTTCCTGGAAAAAAAGATCGGGAGAGGTTTTCTCAATGACGCCACAGATCTTTCTAAGCTTCTGAAATACCGGGATGACGAGGAAGTGCTTCACGTGCTTTCCGCCATCAAGCTGAAAAACAAGGAGCGTCTGGCGGCGTATATCGCGGAAAAGAACGGGGTGAACGTGGATCCCGCGTCGCTGTTCGACGTCCAGGTCAAGCGGCTTCACGAGTATAAGCGTCAGCTGTTGAACGTTTTGCACATTCTGTACTGCTATCAGCAGATCAAGCGGAATCCGGAGCAGGATTTCGTTCCCCGCACCTTTATTTTCGGCGCGAAGGCGTCCGCGGGTTATACCCTTGCCAAACAGATCATCTCTCTGATCATCGCCGTTTCGGATCTGATCAATTCCGACCCTGTGGTGCGTGATAAGATTAAAGTGGTCTTCCTGGAGGACTACCGGGTTTCCCTGGCGGAGGTGATTATTCCCGCCGCGGAGATCTCCGAGCAGATTTCCATCGCCGGGAAAGAAGCATCGGGTACGGGCAATATGAAGCTTATGATCAACGGCGCCGTGACGCTTGGCACCCTGGACGGCGCCAACGTGGAAATTCTGGAACAGGTGGGAAAAGACAATATGTTCCTGTTCGGAATGACGGTGGATCAGGTGGAAGACCTGTGGCGAAAGGGATATAATCCTCAGGATTATCTCGCCGCGGATCCCGATCTGCAGGGCGTGGTGGATATGCTCACAAGCGGCGTTCTGGGCCGTCATTTTGAGGAGATCCGCGCCTCCCTTCTCACAAACCGTTTCGGCGCGGCGGATCAGTATATGACCCTTGCCGATTTCGCTGACTACGCCCGGGCGCAGCGGGATGTTTCCGACGCGTACAGGGATCAGAAGAAGTTTACGCAGATGTCTCTGACCAACATTGCCAAGGCCGGTGTCTTTTCGGCGGACCGCGCGGTACTTGAATACGCGGAAAAGATTTGGAAGATGATCTGATGCGTATTCTGTTTGACAGCAAGGACGAAAAGTTCAAGAAACCTTTCGGTACGCTCGTGCCCGGTCAGAGCTGCCGCTTTACAGTATATGTTCCGACGGAGATCTCTCCGGTTGGATGTGCCCTCGTTCTGGAAAACGAGAACGGGGATAAGGCGGGGCGATTTGAATCGCGTTTTGACGGGAAGTACGGCGCGTACGATCGTTTTACCGTTGTGATGATCCCGGACCGCCCAGGGCTCTTTTTCTACTATTTCCGCATCCGGACCGCTCGGGAGGATTTCGCGCTGTATCGGGAAGGATGGAACGATACCAATATGGAAGCGGGGGAAAAATGGCAGCTGTCCGTGATCCCCGCGGACTTCCGTACACCAGAGGCGCTTTACGGTTCCGTGATGTATCAGATCTTTCCGGACCGATTTGCCCGCAAGGGCCTTTGCGATACGAGCGGGAAGCTAAAGCCCTTTCATTTGCACGATTCCCCGGATGATATTCCCGAATGGGAGCCGGATGAGAGCGGGGAAGTGACCAACTGTGATTTCTTCGGGGGCAATCTCGCCGGAATCGCGGACAAGCTGGATTATCTTGCCTCTATCGGCGTTAAGATCGTTTATCTGAACCCCATATTCAAAGCCTGGTCCAACCATCGCTATGATACCGCAGATTATAAAAAAATCGATGAGCTTTTGGGGACGGAAGAGGACTTCAGGAATCTCTGCGATCAAGCCCATAAAAGGGATATGAAGATCATCCTCGACGGCGTTTTTTCCCACACGGGGAGCCGCAGTGTCTATTTTGACGAAAAGGGTGAGTTTGGGCACGGAGCAGTTTCCGATCCGGAATCCCCTTACCGGGACTGGTTTGACTTCAAGAAGTTTCCCGATGATTACACCGCTTGGTGGGGGGTAAAAACCCTGCCCTGCGTCCATGAATTGAATGAGAGCTATAGGCGCTTCATCATCTCCGGGGAAGACAGTGTGATCGCCCATTGGCTCCGCGCCGGGGCGGACGGGTTCCGTCTGGACGTGGCGGATGAATTGCCGGACGCCTTTATCCGAGAATTGCGTGAACGCTTGAAGGAGATCAATCCGAACGCCCTTTTGATCGGAGAGGTGTGGGAGGACGCCTCCAACAAAATAAGCTACGGTGTGCGCCGCACCTATTTTACCGGCGGGGAACTGGACTCCGTAATGAATTATCCCTTCAAGGAAGCGGTGCTTGCTTTCGTCACAGGGCAGGACGACGGAACGGCGTTCCGGAATACCGTGATGACGGTGGCGGAAAACTATCCCTCCCAGGTTTTGCACCTTTTGATGAATATGCTTTCCACCCACGATACCTGCCGGGTCTTGTCCCTGCTTTCTCCATCTCCCGCGCCCCGGGAAAAGCGGGAACGAGCGGCATACCGGATGTCAAAGGAGGATTTTGCCATCGCGGAAGAGCGTTTGAAGGCGGCGGCTTTTCTTCAGTTCGTTTTGCCCGGAATGCCCTGCGTATTTTATGGGGATGAGGTCGGTACCGAGGGCTTTGAGGATCCTTTCTGCCGCTCCTATTTTCGGTGGGACAGAGTGGAGGGGTCCACACTCCTTAGCTTTTTTAAGGAATTGTCTCGCGTCCGGAGAGATTCAAAGGCGTTGACTTATGGGGATGTGCGCGTCGATACGGATGCTGGCGGCAGGGTGTGGATCAGGCGCGCCTATGGCGATACGTCAGTATGCGCGGTACTGAACGCCGGAAACTCCGCGGAGATCTCGCTACCGGGTAAAATCCTTTTTTCTCATAAAGCAGTGTGTTCGGAGAGAGTCATCACGCTTGAACAGTATGGTTTTGCATTGGTTCAGGACATATAAGCATTCCCGACAGTTTTAGGAAAAGCCTTGATTCACCCGGATCGGGGCTTTCCCTATATATGATACTTTCTTCCGGCGACTGCTGTTATTTAAAATGAAAGCACACGCGGTGGTTTATCTAATAATAAAAAGTGACAACTATTTTTTTATAAAAAATGTGTTGCTTGTCCCGGAAGAATGTGGTATAATCATAAAAAGTGTTATGCAAAATAGCAGGCGTTCATCGGTGATGTCGGACCCTATTTTTCGCCTGCGAGATAGGCGGTTTGTATATGAATTCAAAAACGCTCTTCTACATCATCAAGCGCATCGGTCTTGCGATTCTGACTGTCTGGGTGGTCATTACCATCACCTTTTTCGTGATGCACGCGATCCCGGGCGGTCCTTTCGTGGGCGAAAAGGCAATCTCCGCTTCCGCGCAGGCAGCTCTGGAGAGCAAATACGGGCTGGATAAACCCCTGATGGAGCAGTACGGAACGTATTTGAAGGATATTATTACAAGATTTGATTTCGGTCCCTCCTTGAAACAAAGGGGGCGAATGGTCACGGATATCATCGCCGACGGTATGAAGACCTCTGTCAAACTTGGCGTCATTTCCGCTTTTTCCGCGCTGATCGTCGGCGTCGTTCTCGGATCTGTCGCCGCGCTTCGCCGCAACAAATTGATCGACAAGATCATTATGGTCTTTACCACCGCGTTCGTTTCTATGCCGTCGTTTATCATAGGATCCCTAATGCTGGCACTGTTTTCGGTGAAATTGCAGTGGCTTCCCGCAAACGGCACGACCAGTGCCGGACTGATCCTTCCCATCATCACCCTGTCCCTGTATCCTATGGCGTACATAACGAGGCTGACCCGTTCTTCCATGCTGGATGTGCTGGGGCAGGATTACATCCGGACCGCCAAAGCGAAAGGCGTTTCCGCGGGAAAGATCATTTTCGGACACGCGCTGAAAAATTCCCTGATCCCTGTCATCACCTATTTCGGTCCTATGCTCGCCTATATTGTAACCGGCTCCCTTGTAGTTGAGCAGATCTACGCGGTGCCCGGCATCGGCAGAGCGTTTGTGAGCAGTATCACCAACCGGGATTATCCTATGGTGATGGGGACTACCATTGTACTTGCCGCGTTGATCGTTGTGATGAACCTTATCAGCGATATTCTGTATAAGGTTGTGGATCCGCGGATCAATTTGGAATGAAGGGGGGCAAAATGATGAAAAATAAGTTTACGATGCACGTAGATATGGATGCCTTCCTCCCCGCTACCGAAGAAGAAAAGAAGTATATGGTGCAGATGCGCCCCTCCTCCACGTTTTTCAAGGACGGCGTAAAGCGGCTTGTCAAGAACAGGGTGGCGCTGGTCAGCTTCATTATCATCGTTCTCGTGACGGTGGCTTCCATCGTGATTCCCTTCTTCTGGCCCTATTCCTACGAGACTATGCTGGGGAATACGCCCGGGAAACCTGTGGATTCTTCCTATAACAACCTGCCACCCTTCACTTACGGAAAGACGGAGCAAGCGCGCATTGAGGCGGGCGAAAACATCTTTCCCCACGTGTTCGGTACCGACGCGGCGGGACGCGACTACTTTATCCGCGTTGTATACGGCACCCGCATTTCCCTGGCGGTGGGTTTCTTTGCCAGTATCATCGTGCTGATCATCGGGATGACCCTGGGCTCCATCGCCGGATATTTCGGCGGGAAAGTGGATATGATCCTGATGCGGATTGTGGATATCATCTATTCGCTGCCCGATATGCTGATGGTCATTCTGCTTGCCGCCGTGATGAAGCTGGTCCTGGCGCCTGTTATCGAGGGTACCATTCTCGCCAAAATCGGCAGTAATATCATTTCGCTGTTCATCGTATTCGGCGTGCTTTACTGGGTTTCTATGTCCCGTCTAATCCGGGGACAGATCCTTTCCCTCCGGGAGCAGGAATATGTGCTGGCGTCTCAAGCCGCCGGCGCAAAGGGCGGGTGGATCATCCGGAAGCACCTCTTGCCCAACTGTATCAGTGTTGTGATCATTTCCACCGCGCTCCAAATCCCCAACGCTATTTTTACCGAGAGCTTTCTGTCCTTCCTTGGATTGGGGGTCAACGCGCCGATGCCCTCCCTGGGCTCCCTGACGTCCGACGCCCTGAACGGGCTGATCTCATACCCCTACCGTATGGTTATCCCCGCTCTGGTGATCTCGCTGATCGTGCTTTCCCTGAACCTCTTTGGCGACGGACTGCGGGACGCGTTCGATCCCAAGCTGCGCGGTTAGAAAGGAAAGGTGATTGTTATGCCTCTTCTGGAAGTCAAAGATCTTCACACCTCTTTCTTTACACCCGCCGGCGAAGTGAAGGCGGTAAACGGGCTTTCATTTACCTTGGATCACCGCAAAGTTTTGGGGATTGTGGGCGAATCCGGTTCCGGTAAATCCGTAACTGCGTATTCTATTATGCAGATCCTTGCCTCTACCGGGAAGATCATTTCCGGGTCCATAAAGCTTGACGGACAGGAACTGGTCAACAGTGGTGAGAAGGTAATGAAAACCGTCCGAGGGAACAGGATCTCCATCATCTTTCAGGATCCTATGACCAGCCTGAATCCCACCTACACCATCGGTCATCAGTTGATGGAGGCGATTTTGCTCCATACAGACCGGAATAAGCAGGAGGCGCGGGACCGGGCTGTGGAGATGCTCCGTCTGGTGAACATCAATGAACCGGAAAAAAGGATGAAGCAATATCCCTTTGAGTTTTCCGGGGGTATGCGTCAGCGTATTATGATCGCTATGGCGCTCGCCTGTGAGCCGGATATCCTCATCGCGGACGAACCGACCACCGCGCTGGACGTGACTATCCAGGCACAGATTCTGGAACTGATGAAGTCCCTGCAGGAAGAATTGGGAATGGCGATCATTATGATCACGCACGACCTGGGCGTTGTGGCGCAGATGTGCGACGAAGTGATCGTGATGTACGCCGGTTCCGCTTGTGAGCAGGGGACTGCCGACGAGATCTTCTACAATCCCCGGCACGAGTATACGAAGGGGTTAATGCGCTCCATTCCCACGGCGACTACCGCCGGGACCAGATTGAAGCCCATTACCGGCACACCCATCGACCTATTGAATATGCCCAAGGGATGCCCCTTCGCGCCGCGCTGTGATAACGCCATGAAGATCTGTCTGAAAAAGCGGGCGGAGGATATGGTGGTCAACGGCGACCACGTCGCCTGTTGTTGGATGAACGTGAAACGCGGGCTGGAAGACGGCAGTATCTCCGATTCCAAAGAAGGGGGTGAATCCGTTGAGTGAATCCAAAACCCCGTTGGTCGAAGTTAGAAACCTAAAACAGTATTTCAACATCAATACAGGTTTTATGCGCACCCGTCCGCTGAAGGCGGTAGACGACGTTTCTTTTACCATCAATCGCGGCGAGACCCTGGGACTGGTGGGGGAATCCGGTTGCGGCAAGACCACTGTGGGCAGAACGCTTTTACACTTGTATAAACCTACCGCAGGGGAAGTCATATATAACGGGAAGCCTATCAAAACAAAATCCGATATTCTCGATTTTCGCAAGAAATCAACGATGGTTTTTCAGGATCCGTATTCATCCCTGAATCCCAGGATGACGGTATCGGATATCATCGGCGAGCCCCTTGATATTCATAAGATGTATAAAAGCAGGGAAGAGCGGATGGAACGCATCCTGTCCCTGATGGAGCGGGTCGGCTTGAACAGCGAGCACGCCGCCCGGTACGCCCACGAGTTCTCCGGCGGTCAGCGCCAGCGGATCGGTATCGCCCGCGCCCTGGCTCTGGATCCCGAGTTTATCGTGTGCGATGAGCCGGTATCCGCCCTGGACGTTTCCATTCAGGCGCAGGTCATCAATATGTTTGATGAACTGCAGCAGCAGATGGGTCTGACCTATCTGTTTATCGCCCATGATATTTTGGTCGTCCGGCACATCAGCGACCGGATCGCCGTTATGTATCTTGGCAAGATGGCGGAGATCGCCGACGCGGCGGAGATTTACGATCATCCCCTGCATCCCTACACCAAGTCCCTGATGTCCGCGGTTCCTCAGCCGGATCCCAAGATCGCCCGGAGCAACAAGCGGATCGTTCTCTCCGGGGATATCCCCAGCCCCTTGAACGCGCCCCCCGGCTGTCCCTTCCATACCCGGTGCCCCTACGCTGATGAGAGCTGCTCTCAATCGACGCCGGCCTTCCGGGAAGTTTCCGCCGGTCATTTCGTGGCGTGCCACAAGGTGGACCGGATCAACTAACGATGGATCAAATCCGTGATATCACGGTTTGATAATATACTTTCAGAAAGGAAATATGTCATGAAAAAGATCCTTGCATTTGCGTTGGCTTTCGTTATGGTCTTTTCTCTCGTCGCTTGCGGCAGCGGTGAACAGCAGCCTGCCACCAAGGGAGAAAACGCCGGTGACGCCAGCCAACCCCTCGCCGTGTGTGTCGGCTCCGAGCCGGACACCATCGATCCCGCGCTGAACTCCGCGGTGGACGGCGCGACTTTGCTGGTACACCTGTTCTCCGGCCTTGCCAAATGGAAACAAGATGATGCCGGCAAGTTCGAGATCGTTCCCGACGCCGCGAAGGAACTGGTGGAAGGCGTTGCCAACGAGGACGGTACTGTCACCTACACCTACACCCTGCGCGACGGGCTCAAGTGGTCCGATGGACAACCTTTGAAGGCAAGTGACTTTGTCTTTGCCTGGAACCGCGCCGCTTCCGCCGAACTGGGCGCCGACTACGGTTACATGTTCGAGATTGTGGACGGTTACGAAGAGATCAGCGAAGCTGACGACGACGGCAAGCCCGTCAACCCCGACGCGAAGCTGAACGTGGAAGCCCCCGATGACAGCACCATCGTTGTCACCATCTCCAACGCTGTTTCCTACTGGAATGAGCTCCTCGCGTTCCCGGTGTACTTCCCGGTACGCGAAGACGTGGTTTCCAATGAGTCCTGGGCGACCGATCCCGCCACCTATGTGTGCAACGGCGCCTACACCCTTGATTCCTGGGAGCACAACAGCCTGATCACCCTGAAGAAGAACGAAAACTTTGTTGACGCCGCGGAAATCACCATGGACACCATCGAGTTCTATCTGTCCGATGACGCCAACAACCAGCTTTCCAACTTCAAGAACGGCACCTGGCAGCTGATCGACGACGTTCCCACCAACGAGATCGCCAATCTGAAGACCACTTATCCCGATGAATTCAAGATCACCGGTCAGATCGGTACCTACTATGTTTGCTGGAACGTGAACGAAGATATCCTGCCCGCCGGCAGCACCCTTACCGGTGAAGAAGCGGAAGCAGCCCGCGCCGAGATCCGCAACGCCATCGCCCTCCTGTTCGACCGCAATTACATTGTGGAAGAGATCGGTCAGGCGGGTCAGGTCCCCGCGTCTTCCTTCGTTGCCATGGGTATGACCAATCCCGACGGCACCGAATTCTACAAGACTGCCGGTGACAGCAAAGATTTCGACGGTTACTACGACGTTTCCAAGGAAGCGATCGAAAAGAACTACGATTCCGCTGTTGAGACCCTGAAGAAATACTACAAGTTTGACGAAACCTCTAAGAAGTTCACCGACTTCCCGACTATGACCTACCTGTATAACACCAGCGAAGGTCACAAGGCGATCGGCGAATATTTGCAGAGCGCCCTGTCTAACATCGGTATCACCATGAATCTGGAGAATCAGGAGTGGGCGACCTTCCTGCAGACCCGTAAGAACGGCGATTATTCCATCGCTCGTAACGGTTGGCTGGCGGACTACAACGATCCCATCTGCTTCCTGGATATGTGGACCACCGCCTCCGGCAACAACGACGTCCAGTTCGGTAAGGGCGATCACGCGAAGGTGACCGGCTACAGCCTGGATCTTACCCCTTACGGCTTGGATACTAAGGTCGAGAACGGCACCTGGGCGGAGACCTATGACGTGCTTATCGCCGCCATCAAGGCATGCACCGACAATGAGACCCGGTACGAACTGATGCACTACGCCGAGGATATTCTGATGTCCACCGGCTGCATCGTGCCTCTCTACTTCTACACGGATATCTATATGATCTCCAAGGACGTGGACGGCTTCTTCTCCAACCCGCTGGGCTACAAGTTCTTCATGTATACCACCGTTAAATAATCGCTATTTACCAAACAGAATCGGGCGGCCCGAAAGGGTCGCCCGATTTTTATGCGAAAAAACGATGATTTTCTGACGACGGCAGGAAAAAATGATGATTTTGGCAATCCTGAAAAATGATGTTGATAAGGCATTGCCCCGACAAACGATGTTTTCGCTGACGCGAAAAACGATGTTGTGTCCTGTGGACACAAACACACAAAAGAAACGCCTTTTGGTAGACAAAAGGCGTTTCTTATGTATATAAGACCGTCATAATGATACGTAACCATCACTAAAAGCGCCAAAATGATACACGCTATTCAGCCTGACAAACCGGAATATATCTATATCTTTATCATCAACGGGGAACCATACTCATCTATGCCATTCTTGGCAAATCCGAGGGACTGCCAAAACCTTCGAGAGTCTTCTTTTGCATAATTGAGAGCATAGTACAAAGCTCCGTCATTCTTTGTATATTCAAAAAGCGCTTGAGCACACTCATGGCCTGTTCCATTACCTCTGTACTCCGGAAAGACCCGGAAATCCAGAATGAAACATTTGCCATCCTCACTTGTATAGATATGTGAGCGTGATCTCGTGGTATTCGCCGAACATATCTCCGTAGCCCGGGCTGTAGCTTATTCTGCGTATTATTATATCCTTCATATCAATTCTGCTTCAAACCTGTTTTGCCCGGCAGAGATCAAGGTCGCCCAGCGTGTCGCGAAAAGCAACGCCTTGTCTTACAAAGTTGTACCTTCCGCGAAGCATTTTTTCGCACGACTGACATATCTTCTCGTCTCCCGCAAGACGATAGGTGATAAATCCGGTTTTACCACCGCAGATCGGACATGACTTTTTGCCGAACAAACCCATTGTAACTTCTCCTTCTTCAATCCGTTGCCGACGCCATAATCACCGCAAAGCGGTCGAGAGTCTTGTCGTACACGGTAAAGCACAGCGCGCCCCACCACTCGTGTCCGTCGTCGAAATAGTCCGACCAGTCGGTCGTCCATTCATATACTTCGAGCTCATTCGTACCGTTCGGAAACAGCGCCGCATTCACGCGGTCGAAATCCGTGTCTCTGAACCATCCGCCGTGCGGCGGATATAAGAACGCGCCGCGGTAATTCGTTCCGCGTTTTTTGTTTGCAGCGGCAAAGAAAGCGTCGGCGGTGATCGGTTTTCCCTCCGCGCCGTCGCAGTCGTAGCGCCAAATCTGTTCCTCACCGTCGAAAAACAACGCCCGGCACGCCTGTATAAGGGCATCCCGATGTGCGTCCCGAACATATGCCGGATGCCCGTTTTTGACAAGGCAAAACTCGACCTCGCTGTCGGGGTATTCGGCGATGACGTTGTAGAAAGGGTCGTCAACTATGATTCGCTCCGCCTCAGGGTAGAACGGGGTTTCGCGGAGATCCTCTTTTTCTTCCTTCTTTTTCTCCTGCCTCGTATTCTTCTTTTTCGCACGTCCGCCGAAGACTCTTTCTGCGTCGTCAATATTGATATTGACCATATCGGCGGCGTATTCGATCATCCGGCAAAAACCCTTCGCGTCATATTCAAGACCGGTGATCGAAGTGACAGTCTCGCCGCCCTGGAACGCCTCCAGCACGTAAAAGGGATCAAAAGCGTTATGTACGGCGGTCATCGAGCCGTCTTCCCGGGTGATATACAAACACGGCTCATACGGGTGGCAGGTCAGAACGTACTTTCTGTCATTTATTGTTAAGTACGGATAACCGTCATACATGCCGAGAACGTACCGTTCGTCACGGTAAACCTCGCGATCTTTCATTTGCTCACCTGCTTTCAGTCTTTCAAAAGGTCGTTTAATCCGTTCTTAAAATCACGGTAATGCCGTGGAAACCTCAGCGACCCGGTCGCGTAAAGCTCTTTCCCTTCGTTCACGGTCGCTTTGAAGATAAAATTCGTGCCGTCTTTGATGCCCTTTGGGCGTTTTCCGTGATATCCGTCCCAGAAAAGCAGACGGCATTTGTTCATCAGCTTCAGCGCGCGTTTTGCAGAACATTCCGCGCGTTTTTCAAGTTGACGCACCTTCTCGCCGTCTCTGTATCCGACGGCGTATTGAGAAATTTCAGCGTTCTCGCCGCTTTTCACGATCTCGTAATCGGTCACGTGACGCATCCCGCTTGTATGAAGCGTGACGATCTCAAAAGATTTGATTTTCCCGAACAAATTGAAAAAACGTCTCATATAATTAAACCCGCAAATCCCGATTTGTCAATTTCATTTCATCTTAAACTATACTTGAAAAGTGTGATTTTTTCAATCCTTTAACGAAAGAAAACCTCTTTTGCCGTAGTAGACAAAAGAGGTTTCTTTTTAATGCTCGGATTTTTTATCCGCCGGAACAACTCTTTCTAACTTATATTGATTATATCATCTTTCGCGATATTTTTCGGTCATATCCGCTTCTTTGCGTTGCCCGGTGAATGGAATCGCGCCCTGATCTGAGCAGAGAGTAAATCATTCCCAATAGGGAAGACTTATTCCTTTTCCGATCTTCTGCGCTTCTCTGAAGCAGCGCGTCGCAACCGCTATGTCCATGATCCCCGCGCCGACGGCGTTGAAATAGATGATCTCGTCGTCGTTTTCGCGTCCGTGCTTCTTGCCGCAGAGTATTTCGCCGGTCTCGGCGTGAATGTCGCTGTCTTTGATCTCTCCATCACGCCACATGAGAGCAACCGTCGAGATCATACGGTGCTTGACGTTTTCCCAGTAGTCGACAACTATTTTCGACGAGCGCCTTACGCACTCGCGGTCGACTTCATAGTCCGCCATATTCATCACGAGCGCGCCCGGGCGCAGCCATTCGCCCTTGATAAAGGGCTCGGAGGCTAGGGTCACGCAGTCGATGATGTCGCTGTTTCTCGTTGCTTCCTCGGCGGTCTTCGCGACTATCGCGTTTATAGCCGGATATGTCTCGTTGACTTTCTTTTTGAATCGCTCCGCGTTTTCGGGAATAATGTCGTATATGTACAGAGTATCAATCGTCGGCTTTGAAATGAGCGCCGCTTCGAGCTGCTTCGGAGCCTGAGCGCCCGCTCCGCATATCGTCATTACTCTCGCGCCGCTCTTTGCAAGAAGTTCTATCGCGACGCCGCCGGACGCTCCTGTGCGCATAGTGCTGATCTCCGTTCCGTCGCAAACGGCGACGGGAAGCTTGGTATCGGGATCGTTGAGTATCACGGTCACGCTTGCGCGAGGCAGACCTTTTTTGTAGTTCTGCGGACCGCTTCCGATCCATTTGATGCCCGCGAGACCGTATTCTCCGCCTACGTATCCGGGCATTGCGTTGATACGACCGAGCATATTCTCGTCGTCAACGGTTTTGCCCCAACGAAGTACGCACTTTCCCGGATTGATGACGTCTCCCTTATGATCGAGCATATATACGTTCTTGACGTCATCGATCGCCGCCCTCATGTTGAGAACGCCTGTTTCCTCCATTGCTTTGTTGTTCATGAATAAAAGATTTGCGTTCATATTTTCATCTCCTTCGCTTTGATCATATCACCGTGTACATTATTGTAAATAATAAGATTATATGTACTTGCATTATCTTTGAAGATGTGGTATATTGCAAAACAGAGATGGAGGGGATAAATATGGAGTTATTACAGCTGAGATATTTTTCAGAGAGCGCGGAAAGCGCGAGTTTTACGAAAACCGCTAACAAATACGGAGTGCCGGTGACCTCGGTCTCCGCATCGATTAAAAGGCTTGAAAAAGAGATCGGGTGCAAGCTGTTCGACCGCACGGCAAACCGCGTATTTCTCAACGCTAACGGAAAAAAACTGCTTGACACGGCGAACGGGCTTTTGTCGAGACTCGACGCGGCGGTCGGAGAGCTTTCCTCCGAAAACGGAGATTCGAGAGAAATAAAACTGCTTATCCGCGGGATGAGACGCCGCATAACGGGTGATATCATCGAATACCGAAAACAAAATCCGAAGACGGCTTTTAAGACGGTGTTCGACTTCAGCAAGAAAAACTACGACGAATACGACGTCATAATCGATACGGAGAGAAACGTATATCCGCATTACGAGCGTTTTAAGCTCTACGATATGAGACTGTTTCTCAAAGCGGCGGCTGATGACCCCCTGTGCGGCAGAAAACTGAAGTTGTCCGATCTCAAAGACCGTCCGTTCATTTCGATGGGACTTGAAAGCAATACGCACCGCATTCTCGAACGCGCGTGCGCCCGCGCGGGATTCATTCCCGAGATCTCTGTGGTTTGCAACGACATAGAGTGCTATGAAAAACTGCTCGCGTCAGGCATGGGGATAGGCGTCACAAGAGAAAGCGGCGAGCCGGACAACAAAAACATAAAAGCCCTCGACGTTTCCGATTTTGACGAGCGGTATACGGTTTATTCGTACTACCGCGCAAGCGAATATTACGGAAACGTCAGGAGCTTTATTGATTTTCTGAGAAAAACGGATCGCAAATGATTTTCCGGATAAAGAAATATCCGACCTGCGACAGCTGAATCGCGCCGGAGGCGTGTATGGCATCAAGCCGACGGGGAAACATACACGCTAACGCGTGAAGACATACACGCTAACGCGTGATGACATACACACCTGCGGTGTGATGACATACAGCCGCAAAGCGGCTGATGACATACCAAGCCTCCGTTCCCGTCGGCTTGGATTCAAAAACGCGTGATTTGATAAACAAATCACGCGTTTTTGATGGTACGGGTAACAGGACTTGAACCTGCACGGTTGCCCATCGGAACCTAAATCCGACGCGTCTGCCAATTCCGCCATACCCGCGAATCGCAGAAGTATTGTACGCTATTTCGCTCCTCTTGTCAAGAAGCGGGACGATAACGGCGCATTCGATCCTATTTTTCATTTTTTCATGCCATTTTTACACCGCTTGTACTTGCAAATGCTTTTTTGATGTGATATAATACTATATCTTGATATGCGTAGGAGTGTGCGTGTCAGGAAAAATCCATTCGAGGGCGAGAGCTGTTTCTCCCCGGAAGGAGAAGGACCGTGAAAATGAATTTACTTCGTATCGTTTCCTTGCTGTTGGTATTGGTGATGCTTTCCGCCATCGCGTCGTGCGGAAAGTCGGAACCGGAGACTACGGAGACCGAGACCGAAACTTTGACAGAAGCAACCGTTACCACCGAGGAACCGGAACCGGAGCCTGAACCGGAACCCGAGCCGGTGTTCTATAACTTTTTGACCGGATTGCCCTGCGACGAATCTCTGGTGGGCAAACGGCCCATCGCGATTATGATCAATAATCATAAGGCTTCTATCCCTCAAAGCGGTCTGAGCAAATGCGAGATCATATATGAGGTGGAAGCGGAGGGCGGTATTCTGAGAATGCTGGGCGTGATCCTGGATTATGAAAACGCCGGTATTTTAGGCAGTAATCGCTCCGCCCGTCCTTATTACGTAGAGCTTGCCATGGCTTACGACGCCATTTTTGTTCACGCGGGCGGCAGTGATATGGGCTATGAGTGGATCAGAAAATACGGCGTAAACGATATTGACGGCGTTCGGAATGGCCCTTTCAATGTAAACGGTACGCAGATCTACTGGCGGGATAAGGATCGATTGAACCGCGGGATTCCCCTGGAACACACGATGTTTACCAGCGGTGAAAACCTTGCGCTTGCCATCGGGAGCAGAGGGTATCGCACCACGCTGAACGACCCGGAATTCACCGCTTTCCGTTTCAACAAAGAGTTTACCAAGCTTGCCACGGGCCAAAGCGCCGTTTCGATCACCATACCCCATTCCACTTACAACGTATCGGAATTCAGTTATAACATAAACGACAACAAGTATTATCACAGCCAGTACGGAGCGGCGCATATCGACGCCCAGGACGGTCAGCAGGTCGCTACGGAAAACGTCTTTATTCTGTACGCCAATTCCAATCCCTATCCCGGTCAGGCGTACCGGAAGATCGATATTGTGGGCGAGGGAAAAGGCTACTACTGCTCCGGCGGTGAATACAAGAGCATTGTCTGGCGCCGTGAAAGCGCCACAGGCTCCTTCTCCTATTTCAATGAAGACGGGACTCCGCTCGACGTGAACCCCGGGAGAAGCTATATTGCCATAGCCAATAAAAACATTTATAATTCAACTGTAATCAAATAAAAAAATGAACAATCTGAAAGAATCACTTTCTAAAGCGCTCGCGTCCGCGCCCGGTATGGACGCCCTGGATCCCTCGTCCCTTGCGGAATTGTTTGATACTCCGCCCTCTCCCGAAATGGGGGATATTGCCATTGCCTGCTTTAAGCTGTCAAAAACACTGCGGAAAAGCCCGGTGGTGATCGCCTCCGATCTGGCGGCGTATTTGAACGAAAACCCCGTGGACGGCATTGAAAAAGCGGAAAATGCCGGAGGCTATCTGAATCTGTTCGTGTCCGACCGGTATCGGGTCAGTATCCTGCGCGCCATCCTGGACGCAGGGGCGGACTTCGGCAAAAACGAGACCGGCAAAGGCAAGACTATGGTGATCGATTATTCCTCGCCGAACATTGCCAAACGCTTTCACATCGGACATTTGGGCACTACCATTATCGGTAATTCCATCAAGCTTTTACACCGCTTTTCCGGATATTCCTGCGTCGGGATCAATTATCTGGGGGATTGGGGCACTCAGTACGGGAAGCTGGTGGTCGCTTTCAAGCACTGGGGCAACGAGAACAAGATCCGTGAGATCGGGATCGACGAATTAAATCGCCTGTACGTTCTATTCGGGACCGAATCGGAAAAGGATCCCGGGCTTTTGGACGAGGCCCGCGCCGAATTCAATAAACTGGAGACCGGCGATGAGGAAAATCTTCGTCTGTGGCGGATGTTCAAGGAGATCAGCCTGAAAGAGTATATGAAGACCTATGATCTTTTAGGCATCGAATTCGACAGCTTTAACGGTGAGAGCTTTTACAGTGATAAGATGCCCGCCGTGGTGGAGGAACTTCGGGCGAAGGGGCTTTTGAAACTGGACGACGGCGCCAGCATAGTGGATCTGTCCGAATATGATATGCCTCCCTGCCTGATCCTGAAGCGGGACGGCTCCAGTTTATACCCTACCCGGGATATCGCCGCCGCCCTTTGGCGCAAAAAAGAATACAATTTTGATAAGTGTATCTACGTCACCTCTGCCGGTCAGAGCCTTCATTTCGCTCAGTGGTTCAAAGTTATCGGGCTGATGGGCTACGACTGGGAGGATCAGCTGGTACACGTCCCCTACGGGACCTTCAGCATCAACGGGGAAAAGATCGCTTCCCGCACCGGCAACGTGGTACTGCTGGACGATCTGTTCCGGGACGCTGTGGAAAAGGCTGGCGCCATCATCGATGAAAAGAACCCGGATCTGGAAGATCGGGACAGCGTAGCGGAGGCTGTCGGCATCGGTGCCGTCATCTTCAACAGTCTGCTTTCCAATCGCATCAAGGACGTGGATTTTAACTGGGACGAGGCGCTGAATTTTGAAGGGAACACCGGTCCTTACGCCCAGTATTCCTACGCCCGCGCCTGCAGCATCCTTCGGAAGGATCCGGAGGAACTCCCGTTCCCGGGGGACCCCGCTCTTTGTCCGGAGGAGAAAGAGTTGATCACCGTTTTGTCGGCTTTTCCCGAAAAGGTGCTGCGTGCCGTAAAGGAGTATGAGCCTTCCGTGATCACCCGCTTCGCCCTGGACGTTTGCCAGAGCTTTAACAGGTTTTACAATTCCTGTCCGATCCGTACCGCCGGACCAGATGAAAAAGCCGTCCGGCTCGGGCTTTGCCGCGCCGTGAAGAATATCCTCGGCTCGGCGCTGCGACTGATCGGACTGAAAACGCCCGAAAAAATCTGAAAACTATGCAACTGGGAGGATAAAGAACTGTCTGGCCATTCCAAGTGGAATAATATCACCCATAAGACAGCACAGACGGACGCTCAACGCGCCCAGACCTTCACCAAGGTTGGCAAGGAGATCGCCATGGCGGTGAAAGCGGGCGGCGCGGATCCGGAATCTAATTCCAAACTGCGCGACCTGATCCAGAAAGCCAAGAGCCTGAACGTACCCAACGATAACATCGACCGGATCATCAAAAAAGCCGCGTCCTCCGATTGTGAGAACTATGAGACGGTGTATTATGAAGGCTACGGTCCCTCCGGCATTGCCGTGATCGTGGAGTGTGCTACGGACAACAGGAACCGTACCAGCGCCGATCTGCGCCATTACTTTGATAAGTACGGCGGAAATCTCGGGACCACCGGCTGCGTTTCCTACCAGTTTACCGATCAGGGCGTGATCCTGGTTGATGCGGAGGGCGTTGACGAGGAGGCTCTGATGGAAGCCGCCCTGGAAGCGGGTGCGGATGATATCGGGCTGGAGGAGGATACCTTCGAGGTGCTCACGCCCGTTTCGGACCTGTACGCCATCAAGGAAGTGCTGGAGGGAAAGGGCTATAAGATCCTTTCTTCCGAAGAGGAAAAGATTCCATCCTCCAATGTGGCTCTGACCGATGAGGAAGCGGTCACGAAGATGCAGAAGCTGCTGGACGCCCTGGATGACAACGATGACGTCCAAAACGTCTGGCACAACTGGGAGACCGAATGAGAAAAGACGCGGAGAAACGTGTGGATTCCTCCTGGGCGGAGGGCGCTATTTCCATTCTATCCGTTCTGGAAAACAGGTCCCGCACCGTAGAGCAGATCCTGTTTCTTGAGGACGCGAAAAAGGATGAAGCGAATATCTTTCGTCTGCTGAAACTCGCCAAGAAGAATGCCGTTCCCGTTTCCACCGCCGACCCCGCCTTTTTTGAATCCGTGACCACCGGTCACACCCATGGCGGTGTGATCGCCCGGGTGGGGGAGAGACAAATGCTTTCTCCCGCGGAAGTGTTTCAAAAAGGGGAAGGATTCGTATTCCTGCTTTGCGGTATCGAGGATCCTTTTAATTTCGGGTCCGCCGTTCGTTCCTTGTATGCCGCGGGCGCGGGGGGGATGATTCTTTCCACCCGGAACTGGATGAGCGCCGCGGGTGTTGTGATCCGGTCTTCCGCCGGCACCTCCGAAGCGCTGCCCTGCGGCGTGTACGAGGACCCAAACGACCTTGCGCGCCTCGCTCACGAAGCAGGTTACCGCATTGTCTGTGCCAGTGAAAGCGGCGCTACTGATTTATTTACCGCCGATTTGAAAAAGCCCTTGTTCTTGATTATAGGCGGGGAAAAGCGCGGCATATCGAAGGATCTTTTGACGCAAGCCGATCTGAAGATCCGCATTCCGTACGGCAGGCGTTTTCCCGGCTCGCTCACTACTTCTTCCGCCGCCGCCGTTGCGGCTTTTGAAGTTTTACGTTTTAACCGTTAGGGGTAACTATGAAGGAAACTGTCGTCCGTTATCTGCTCAATTTTTTGTTCACGCTCCCGGTGATTTTGCTGTCACTGTCGGTGCATGAGCTTTCTCATGGCTTTGTTTCCGATAAATTGGGTGATCCCACGGCGCGCAGTATGGGCAGACTTTCCCTGAATCCTCTGAAGCACATTGATCCCATCGGCTTTATCGCACTGATGCTTTTTCACATCGGCTGGGCGAAACCGGTTATGGTCGATGCGCGCAATTTCAAGAACCCTAAACGCGATATGGCATTAACGGCACTTGCCGGTCCTGTTTCTAACTTTATTATGGCGCTCATTTCCTCATTCCTGTTCGTGGGACTGATCCGCCTGTTTCCCGACAATCAGTTTAACGGGATCCTCGCCGTCCTCTCCGGATACAACGTTCAGCTATCCGGCGTCAGCGTGATCAGCATCATTACGGTATTGGTTTACTTTCTGATGGTGATCAATATCGGTCTCGGTGTCTTCAACCTGATTCCTATCCCGCCTCTGGACGGATCCAAAATCCTGTATGCCTTTCTTCCCAACCGCGTCTTATTCAAAATTATGCCTTACGAGCGCTATATGCAGTTCGCTTTGATCCTTCTCTTATGGCTCGGTATTCTGTCCGCGCCCATCAATTTCTTGACGGATTTGATTTACAGAGCTTTGATGAACCTTGCGACAGGGGTGATCCTCTGATGGCGTCGAAGCTGAATTTTACCTTGGAGACCTTTGACGGTCCCTTGGATCTTTTGCTAACCCTCATCAACAAGCAGAAGATCAATATCTATGATATTCCCATCGCCCTTATTCTGGATCAGTACCTGGATTATATGGAGCTGGCGCAACAGTACGACGCGGAACTATCCTCCGAATTTATCGTGATGGCTTGCGAACTGGTCTATATCAAGTCCAAAATGCTCCTGCCCGCCGAGGAGGATGAAGAGGATCCGCGGAACGAGCTTGTCCGTTCTCTCATCGAGTATTCGGAAGTCAAGAAAGCGGCGCTGTTCCTCTCGGAACAGGAAAAGATCTATTATCACCGCTACGCGCCGACGCCGAAGGACCCTATTGTTACAACGGAAGTGCCGGTTATGGATATCGGGTTGCTTTGGGATTCCTTTCAGGATCTGCGCGCTTCTCTGCGGGAGGACCGCGAGAAGCGGAAGCGGGCGGACGTGGAAAACATCTTTTCCCAAAAAGTTACGCCGGTGGAATCCAAGGTGGTATTCGTGCTTCGGCGAATGGTTCGTGCCTTTCCCCTGGGAAATTCCGTCTCTTTCCGCTCTATGATCGCGGAGCAGGGGAGAAAGAGCGACGTGGTCGCCACCTTTCTTGCCATTTTGCAGTTGATCCAGAGCGGGCGTCTTCATTTTGAGCATACCGACGGCGACTACGTTATCAGCTTGAATCCGAAAAACGAAAGGACGGCTTAAATGGAGTATTCACTTCAATTCCTCAGTCGGGATCTATCTTTTTGGGTCAACGCTATGGAAGCGGTTTTATTCGCGGGCGGTGATCCGGTGACCCGCGACCGTTTCGCCCAGCTCTTCGATATTACCAAAGTGGAAGTGGGCGTTGTGGCGGATGAATTGGACTCTCGCTTGCGCGAGGGGAATACCTCCTTCCAGCTGGCGCGCCTGGGCGACGCCTTGCAGCTTTGTACAAAAGCGGAATACGGCGATATCGTGCAGAGCTTCCTGGAGATCAAGCGCACCGCGCCCCTGTCGAAAGCGGCGCTGGAAGCCCTTTCCATCGTCGCCTATAAACAGCCCGTCACGAAAACCTATATCGAACAGGTGCGCGGCGTGGATTGCACCGGGATCATGACCACCCTGATCCAGCGAAAGCTCATTGAAGAATGCGGTCGGCTGGACGCGCCGGGCCGCCCCATCCTGTACCGTACCACCCCGGATTTTCTCCGCTGTTTCGGACTGGAAAGTCTGGATGATCTTCCCGGGGAGACTTCGGTCCAGATGAATATGGAGGAAGCGTCCGAGGAGGAAGCGCCCTCCGATCCCGTATGATCGCCCTGTACGTCGTTCTCGGCATTCTTGCCCTGGTCGCCCTTGTTCTGTTTATTAACGTTCACCTGGTGTTTGTTTACGAAGGGGAGCCGCGGGCATATATAAGGGTGTTGTTTATCAAACTAAACGCCTTGAAACTTGCCGATAAACTGGGCGGCGATAAGAAGCCGGAGAAAAAGAAGAAGGAGAAGCGGGAAGAAGCAAAGCCAAAAGAAGATCAGACGAAAAAGAAGGATAAAGGATCCATCTCCGATTTTCTGGATTTCATTTCCCTGATTGCCCGTATCGCGACCCGCGCCATCAAGGATCTGTTTCGTCATCTTCATATCCGGTTAAGGGCATTTGAGATCCGCTTCGGAGCGGGGGACGCCGATAAGACCGCTCTTTATTACGGTGCCGCGATCCAGGCGGCGAATGGATTGTTTGCCCTGCTGCGGCATTTTACAGACTTTAAGTGGAACAACGATCGTTTGATCTTAGCGCCCGATTTTACGGGGG
Organism: Clostridia bacterium; assembly: GCA_017959745.1. Classification (GTDB taxonomy): domain Bacteria; phylum Bacillota; class Clostridia; order Oscillospirales; family SIG627; genus RGIG5579. The sequence continues at coordinate 4,178 of JAGDAA010000169.1, read as the reverse complement.
AGCATTCCGTATTCCGGATCCGGTTGGATCTGTATATAAAGCCCGTGTTTCTTATAACGCTGGCGCTTCGCGCCCTGATGACATTCTTGCAAGGAAAGGAACAAAAACATGAACGAAATACCGCTGAAACAAGTCATTGATTCTTCGCTCTCAAATTTGAAGACCTTTCTGAACGCCGATACGGTGGTGGGTTCTCCCATCACCCTGCCAGGAGACGTGGTTATCGTGCCCGTTTCCAAGGTTTCCTGCGGGTTTACCTCCGGCGGGGTGGATTTTGACAGTAAGAGCAACCCCAAGCGGGATCAGCCCCACTTCGGCGGCGGCAACGGCGCCGGCGTTTCCGTGACGCCGGTCACCTTCCTGGTCATCTCGGACGGAAACGTTCGTCTGATGAACGTGAACGGGACCGGGGTTTCCTCCGACAGCGCCATTGTGAACGTGATTTCCGATTTGGTGGATAAATCCCCTTCCATCTTCGGTAAGCTGAAGACCATGTTCAAGAAGGGTAAGGGAAGCGATAAAGAGGAAGTCGGCGAAGTCGACGCCGAGGAAAAAGCGGAAGACGAGATCATAAAGGAGCTTGACGAAGTATAATCATATTTGAATGACGTTTCATGGATGAGCATAGAATTTCCCAAAAGGCAGGAAAGAGGCTCATCCATGAAACAACTTATACGCCGTTTCGTATCTTTTCTCACTACGCTGGCTTTGCTCTGCGCCTCAGCTCCCCGCGCTTTCGGCGTGTCCGCCGCCGCGTATTGTCTGATGGACGCGGACACCGGAGAGATCTTGAAGGCGAGCAGGGAAGAGGAAGAGCGCCCCATGGCAAGCACCACCAAGATCATGACTTGCCTGGTCGCCATCCGGGAAGGAGACCTGCGTCAAACCGTCTCCGTCCCCGCCTGCGCTGTGGGTGTGGAAGGCTCCTCTGTCTACCTTGTTTCCGGTGAAAAACTGCCGCTTTTGGATCTGTTATATGCCCTGATGCTCCAAAGCGCCAATGACGCGGCGGTGGCGATCGCCGTAGCGGTTTCCGGCAGCGTGGAAGCGTTCGTGGATCGGATGAACGAAACGGCGGCGGAATTGGGATTAAGTCACACCCGTTTTGCCGATCCTCACGGATTGAGTTCCAAGGGACATTATTCTTCCGCGAAGGATCTGTGCCGGCTTATGGCAGCGGCTATGCGGGATGAAACCTTTTCCGCGATTACCGCGGAGAAGGTTTATAAGATTCCTTCCCCCGACGGCGGCGTCCGTACGGTGATCAATCACAACAGACTCCTGCGGAGTGAAGAATCTTGCGTCGGCGGCAAAACCGGTTTTACGAAAGCGGCTGGGCGATGCCTTGTAACGGCGTTTCGGCGTTCCGGGAAGACCCTGGTCTGCGCGACCCTGAACGACCCGGATGACTGGAATGATCACCGCGCTCTTTTCGCGGAAGGGTTTTCCCAGTATCGGGAGGTTGAATTCTGCCAGTTCGCCGGGATTCGGCAGGAGCTTCCCGTTGTGGGCGGCGAACTGTATACCGTTCCCGTCACCAACCTGGACGGGGTCAAGGGGATGGTCCGCGGGCCGGAGGAAGTGCAAATGGTCCTGGAATTGCCCCATTTTCTGTACGCGCCCGTTCCCGGCATTGAGTTTGCAACGGACGGCACCTACGTTCTCCGCAGGGCGGGAGTGTCCGTTGGCGACGCGGTGTTTTATCAGGGGACAAAGGAAGTTGCCCGCGTTCCTTTATACCCGATGATGAACGTGGGCGAGCTGCCCCGTAAAAAAGGATTGTTTGAAAGAATAGGAGATTGGTTCCGATCCCTGTGGGAAAGGATCCGCGCGTTATGGAAGAAATAAGAATTCAAAAGTATTTGTCCGATTGCGGCGTCTGTTCCCGCAGAAGAGCCGAGAGCGAGATCGAAAACGGCAACGTGAAGGTCAACGGGCATCCCGCCCTGATCGGTCAGAAGATCGATCCCGGGAAGGATATCGTAACCTATTTCGGTGAAAAAGTCTCCCGCGGGGAAGAAAAGGTCTATATCAAGCTGAATAAACCCCGGGGATACGTTTCCACCCTGTCCGATGAAAAAGGACGGAAATGCGTCGCCGATCTGGTGAGCGATCTGGGCGTTCGCGTTTATCCCGTGGGACGGCTGGATCTGGATTCCGAAGGACTGTTGTTGTTGACCAATGACGGCGCCCTCGCCAACGCCTTGATGCACCCTTCCACCGGTATTGAGAAGGTGTATACGGTCAAACTGAGGACTGAACCCGATGAAGAGCAGATGCTCCTTCTGAACCGGAGCATGGAGATCGACGGATACACCATCCGCCCATGCCGGGTCACTATGCCGGAACCCGCCGTTCCCACCAAGCTTCGCTTTGTTCTAAAGGAGGGAAGGAACCGGCAGATCCGGAAGATGTGCGAAAAGGTGGGTCTGGAGGTCGCGCGGCTGAAACGCACCGCCGAGGGGGAGATCCGCCTGGGCGACGTGAAAAGCGGGACCTGGCGTCATCTGGACGCGAGAGAAAGAGAGTATTTGCTTCGATTCGTGAAATGAAAGGACGCGCTGTATGAGATCACGCCTCTTATCTCTCCTTCTTGCCGTGATCCTGATCGTCCTGTCCGGATGTTCTTCGGGAAATCTTTCCCTGACCGAAACGGCTATTACCGATACAACGGAAGAATCGGTGCGCGTCTACAACGGACCGGTCCCCTCTGTTTTCGTCTATAATCCCGACGGTACCTGGGATACGGTGGATCCTGCCCTCCGGAACTTCCTGCGTGAGGCGCGCGAGCAATACGTGCCCGGCGATACTTCCTTTACCATACAGAACGACAGTGAACTGGGAAGCAGATTCAATCCCGTCGTGTTTTCTTTTGAGATAGAGAATGAAAAGGAATTTTCTGACCCGTATCTGGAAATCTCCGAATCGGAGGATTTTCCCGATTGTCTTTCCGTTAAAGTCGGGCGCGGCAACAAAAGCGGTGACGGGTATTCCGTCCCGGTCAACAATTTGAAATCCGGCGCTACGTACTACTGGCGCGTTTCCATGACCGCGAAAGGCGGCTTCAAGGTCGACAGCGAGCCTTCGTCCTTTACAACAATGCCGGGACCTCGCATCCTTCGTATCGACGGCGTGACAAACGCCCGGGATCTGGGCGGCTGGGAAACCGCGGACGGAAAAACCGTCCGGCAGGGTATGGTCTACCGGACGGCTTTGCTGGATAACGCTACCGCGGAGGGAAAGAAAACCATCCGCGGGGAGTTGAAGATCACAACGGAACTGGATCTCAGAAACCCCAATTCCAGCTCGGATACTATCAATTCTCCTTTCACGAATTCACTGAACTATATCAATATTTCAGCGCCGTCCTATTCGGTGCTGGATGACGAATACACATCGAAAGACGCTAAGATCTTCCGGGTATTCGCAAAGCCCTCCAATTACCCTGTTGCGATGCACTGCACCGGCGGTGCGGACCGGACCGGCGTGTTTTCGTTTTTGCTGAAAGCCCTTTGCGGGGTCGATGAGATCGATCTCATCTGCGACTATGAATTGACCCCAAACCGCTTTCGCACGGGATATATTTCCGGTGAGCATAATTTCAACTTCCCGAAATTCTATGAAAGCTTTCTGCGCCTCCCCGGTGATACGACTTGGGAGAAAGCGTATTATTTCGTTCGCGAGAAGTGCCATTTAAGTGAAATGGAGATCGCCAATATCGTTTCCATGCTGACAAGCGATGGCGGCGTGTATACGGATCCTGCTTCCGAGCCGATCACGGTGAAAAACGGAGAGCTTCAAGTCCAATTGCTCCCCAGATCCTCTGAAGGAGTGAAGGCTGTTTTCACCGACGACGGGGCGGAAATGGATTTCAGCTTTGAAAAGAACGTCTTGACGGTAAAGCCGGTGAGCGGGAGAGCGGGCAGCGGCAGGATCATATTCTCCGATGGATCCGAATTGCCCCTGATCTGGGCGGCATAAAAATCCATTTGACTTTTATCCGCATCCCGGATATAATAAGTAAGCTGCTTGATAACACCGTTCGGGGGTGTAAAGGTTTCGACGGGGTTTTTGAAGCGAGAAATGCGGGTAGAGTGGCAGGAACTCTTCAAAACTGCAACCTTAAACACAAACGCTAACAACGAAGTAGCACTCGCTGCCTAAAATGGCAGCCGTCC
>JAGDAA010000168.1 GCA_017959745.1 Clostridia bacterium | reverse complement strand
TGGTGAACAAGGTGGATCGCCCCATGGCGCGCCCGCAGGAGGTCACCAACGAAATGTACGACCTTCTCATCGATCTGGGCGCCAACGACGAACAGCTGGATCTCCCCGTGATCTACGCCTCCGGGCGGGACGGCTGGGCGACCCTGGACCCCGCGAAGCCGGAAAAGGACCTGAAAGTCCTGTTTGACGTTATTATCGATAACATTCCCTGTCCCGACGTGGACCCCGCCGGCGCGTTCCAGATGATGGTCTCCAACATTGACTTCAACGATTATACCGGGCGTATGGCGGTGGGCAAGATCCTGCGCGGCGCCATCCATGAAAAAAGCCCCGTTTCCATCGTCCGCCGGGACGGCAAGGTGGAAAAGGCGAAGATCATCGGGATCTATACCTTTGATAAACTGAAAAAGAAAGCCGCCTCCTTCGCGGAAGCGGGGGAGATCGTCTGCCTCACGGGCATGGCGGATATTGAGATCGGCGACACCGTCTGTGATCCGGAGGTCCCCGAGGGACTTCCCTTCGTGAAGATCGACGAACCGGTGCTTTCCATGTTCTTCTCCGTTTCCACCTCGCCCTTCGCCGGGCAGGACGGCACCTACGTCACCTCCCGCCACATCCGGGAACGTCTGTATCGGGAACTGGAGTCCAATATCTCCCTGAAGGTGGAGGATACGGATTCCATGGATACCTTAAAGGTCTCCGGGAGAGGGGAGCTGCACCTGTCCGTGCTCATTGAGAATATGCGCCGTCAGGGCTATGAGTTCCAGGTCTCCCGTCCTACCGTCATCACCAAGGAGATCGACGGAGAGCTTTGCGAGCCTTATGAAACGCTGTTTATCGACTGCCCGGACGAGTTCACCGGCACCGTCATCGACCTGGTCTCCCGCCGGAAGGGGGAATTGACCCAGATGGCGCCTACCACCGCCGGGTACACCCGTATGGAATTCTCCATCACCAGCCGGGGGATGATCGGTCTCCGGGCGGAGCTGTTGACCGCCGCCAAGGGCAATGCCGTTGTGAATACGGAATTTGAGGGGTATCACCCCATGAAAGCGGGCATTTCCGCCCGGTCCCGGGGCTCCCTCATCGCCTGGGAGGACGGCGTTTCCACCTCCTACGGGATGTTCAACGCCCAGGATCGTGGCACCATGTTCATCGACGTGCAGACCAGCGTGTACGAGGGTATGATCGTGGGCGAATCCAACGATTCCAAGGACCTGGTGGTGAACGTGTGCAAGAAGAAACACCTCACCGCCATCCGCTCCTCCGGCGCGGACGAGGCGCTGCGCATCGTGCCGCCCAAGCAGATGAGCCTGGAAAAATGTATGGAGTTCATCGCGGACGATGAGCTTCTGGAAGTGACACCGAAGAACCTCCGGCTCCGCAAAAAGGTTTTGGATACCGAGACCCGCGCCAAATTGAAAGCCAAAGAAAAGCTGAACGGATAGTTTTTTTGAGGGGCGGCGCGGCGCCGCCCCTCGCTTTTTCCGAAAGGGATCTTTATGAAGAAACTCACCCTGCACAGTGAAGCCGCCTATCTCCTCGCCAACGTTGTTTTAGCGTTTTCCGTCGCCATGACAGCCGCGGCGGATTTCGGCGTGTCCATGATCGTGGCGCCGGCGTATATCTTGCACCTGAAAATCGGGTTTCTCACTTTCGGTCAATGCGAATATCTGGTTCAGGGGATCCTCTTTATCGTGTTTTGCCTTCTGATGAAAAAAGTCAGATTGATCTATTTTTCCGCCTTTTTGACCAGTCTCGTTTACGGCGCCGTTCTGGATCTGTGGCGGCTTCTCATTCCCGCCTTCAACCCTGCCGTGACCGCGCCGGGGAGTTTTTCCTTCCCCCTGCGGCTGGTCCTGTTCGGGGCGGGGGAGATCCTCACCGCTTTTTCCATCGCCCTTTTCTTCAAGGTCTATCTGTATCCCCAGGTCGTGGATTTCTTCGTGAAGGGCATAGCATGGCGCTTCAAGCTGAACCTGACCCGCTTTAAGATGATCTGCGACGGGTCTATGCTCCTTTTATCCGCGGTGCTGTCTCTGATCTTTTTCCACGGATTCCGGGGGATCGGCTGGGGCACGCTGGTGCTCACCGCCACCAACGGACTGATCATCGGGCTTGTCTCCAAGCTCTTGGATAAGACGGTGGAGATCCGGCCCCTCTTTCCCAAGTTTGCCGAAAAGTTCGCTTTGTAAAGGAGATTTGTTATGCCGCTCCAACTGATCCGGAACGATATTACAAAGCTTTCCTGCGACGCCATCGTCAACGCCGCCAACGGTACGCTATTGGGCGGCGGCGGGGTAGACGGCGCCATTCATAAGGCGGCGGGCAAGGGACTGCTGCTTGAGTGTATGACCCTGGGCGGATGCCGTACCGGGGAGGCGAAGATCACAGGCGGATACAAGCTCCCGGCAAAATACGTGATCCACACGGTGGGACCCGTCTGGCACGGCGGGGAAAACGGGGAAGAGGCGCTGCTTCGCTCCTGCTACCGCTCCTGTCTTGCCATTGCCAAAGAGCGCGGACTGGAGAGTGTCGCCTTCCCGCTGATCTCCGCCGGCGCTTACGGGTATCCCAAGGATCAGGCGCTGAAGATCGCCGTGGACGAGATCACCGCGTTTTTGCTTCAAAACGAGATACTGGTGTACCTGGTGATCTATGATAAATCGTCTTTTCAGATCGGCGAAAAGCTGTTCCGTGACATTGCGTCCTTTATCGATGATAAGTACGTTGACGAGCATTTTACGTTCAACTACCGCGGAAGAAATAAGGACAGTGGCGCGGGAAGCGCCGCCCTGGAAAGCACGGTTATTGAAAGCGACGCCTTTCTCGGGGAAACGCGGGTCCTGCCGGTGGCGCGGGAGGCGATACCGGCGCCCCGGGCGAGCGTCCCAAAGTCCAAAAAGATTTCCCTGGACGACGCCGTAAAAAAGATCGACGAGAGTTTTTCGGAGATGCTGCTCCGTAAGATCGACGAAAAGGGAATGACCGACGCCGCGTGTTATAAGAAGGCGAATATCGACCGCAAGCTCTTTTCCAAGATCCGGAGCGACGCCTTTTACAGACCCAGTAAAACGACGGCGATCGCCTTCGCCATCGCCCTGGAGCTGAGCCTTGAGGAAACCCGGGAAATGCTGATGAAAGCCGGCTTTGCCCTGTCACACAGCAACAAGTTTGACATCATTATTGAATATTTTATCACCAACGGGAACTACAACGTTTTTGAGATCAACGAGGCGCTTTTCGCCTTTGATCAGGCGCTGTTGGGAACGTAAAGCGCGTTTGCCGCTTTTCCGTTGGGGAAGGGGTCGAAAATGGTTTCTCTTTTTATTTCTTTTGCCGTATTGCTGATCGGCTACTTTGTCTACGGGCGCGTGACGGAAAAAGTCTTCGCGCCGGACGACCGGGATACGCCCGCCGTTTCCGAAAGTGACGGGGTGGATCACGTCCCTCTGAAAACGTGGAAGGCGTTTCTGATACAACTTTTGAACATCGCCGGTACGGGTCCGATCTTCGGGGCGCTCATGGGCGCGGTATTCGGTCCGGTGGTATTTCTGTGGATCGTTTTCGGTTCCGTTTTGGGCGGCGCCGTTCATGACTATATGAGCGGTATGATCAGCTCTCGCCACGGCGGGACGTCCATCGCCGAATTGTCGGGCATTTACCTGGGGAAGATCGCCAAGGCGATCATGCGCGTCTTTTCCGTGGTCCTGTTGGTCCTGTGCGGTACGGTGTTCGTCACTAGCCCGGCGGAACTGCTGGATAAATTGACCCCCGACTGGATGAACGGGACCTTTTGGGCAGTTATTATTCTCATCTACTACCTTCTGGCGACGCTTTTGCCCATCGACCAGCTCATCGGCAAGCTGTACCCCGTATTCGGCGTGTTGCTGATCGCTATGGCGCTGGCGGTGATGGGGGGCATCCTGTTTTCCGGCGGGAAGTACACCATCCCGGAGATCTCCCTTTCCAATCTCCACCCCGCGGGGACCCCTATTTGGCCCTATATGTTCATCACCGTGGCGTGCGGCGCGGTCTCGGGCTTCCACGCCACCCAGTCCCCGATGATCGCCAAGTGCATCACCACGGAGCGGGTGGGGAGAAAGGTTTTCTACGGCGCTATGATCTGCGAATCGATCATCGCCCTGGTGTGGGCGGCGGCGGGCGTCTCCTTCTACGGCACCACGCAGCTTTTGAACGAGGCGCTGGCAAGCGGCGCTTCCAACGTGGTGTATGAGATCTCCACCGGCGTTTTGGGCGCTTTGGGCGGGATCCTCGCCATTGCCGGCGTCGTGATCTGCCCCATCACCTCCGGGGATACGGCGTTCCGCAGCGCCCGGCTGATCCTGGCGGAAACCTTCAAACTGGATCAGAAAAAAATCGGAAACCGCCTGCTGATCACCATTCCGATGCTGGCGGCGGGCGGACTGCTCACCTGGTTTGCCATCGCCAACAGCAACGGCTTTCAGGTGATATGGCGGTACTTTTCCTGGAGCAACCAGACCCTGGCGATGATCGCCCTGTGGGTCTCCACGGCGTATCTTCTGAAAAAAGGCAAAATGCGTTTCGGATCCCTGATCACGGCGCTGCCCGCTTCCTTTATGACCGCCGTGAGCGTAACCTATATTCTCATGGCGCGGGAGGGTTTTCGCCTGGATAAAACCATCTCCTACGGGGTAGGAGCCGCCGCGGCGGTGATCCTGTTCGCCGTGTATCTGTTCATTCTTTTCTCGAAACGGAAAACGGCAGGGGAGACCCGGTAAAACCGGCGCCTGATCCGGGACGGAAAATGTCGCCTGACAGGCGACCAATCAACATAACCAATCCGCTACAATGTGATCGTAAGGTCAAAAGACCGAACGATCACATTTTTTTGGAGGGATTCAAAATGAAAAAGAACGAAAAGGTCAGCAACAACATCACGGAGCTGGTTTTCATCCTGGACCGCAGCGGATCTATGGGCGGGCTGGAGAGCGACACCATCGGCGGCTTCAACTCCCTCATCGAGAAGCAGAAGAAGCAGGACGGCGAATGCTACGTTTCCACCGTGCTCTTCGACAACGTGAGCGAGGTCATCCACGACCGGGTGAAGCTCTCCGAGATCCGTCCCATGACGGAAAAGGACTATTACGTCCGGGGATGCACTGCCCTCATCGACGCCATCGGCGGCGCGGTGAAGCACATCGGCAACATCCACAAATACGCCCGTCCCGAGGACGTGCCGGCGCATACCATGTTCGTGATCACCACCGACGGACTGGAAAACGCCAGCCGGAAGTATTCCAGCAATGAGGTGAAGAAGATGATCGAGAAAAAGAAAAAAGACGGCTGGGAATTCCTCTTCATCGGCGCCAACATCGACTCCGTGGAAACGGCGAAGCACTTCGGCATCGCCGCCGACAGAGCGGTCAATTATCACGCGGATAAGCAAGGCACCGCCGTTCTGTACGATACCGTGGCGGAAGCGGTGTGCGGCGTGCGGGCGTGCCGTCCCGTGACCGCCGCCTGGAGCCGGAAGATCGAGGAAGACAACGAAAAGAGATAAGCCCCCTTCAACAAAAAGACCTGCCAACCGGCAGGTCTTTTTGTTGAAGGAAACCCTTACAGCACAAAGCCGTTCTTTTGCATCAGTTCCCGGGCGGAAACCACGGAGTCGATGCCCTCGGGGTTCTTGATGGGGGCGAATTCCTGTTCCCGGACCACCTCGAAGGGGATGCAGGAGAGCATATCCCGCACGTTGTCCGTGGCGAGGTACTCAACCTTGAAGCCGTTGTCCTCGGTGGGCTTCACCAATTCGCCGTTTTCGTCCAGATGGGGGATCTTCTTTTTCACGATGTGCAGGGGCAATTTCCCGTTCACCACCTCCTGCATCCGGGACACCTTGAAGAGGTAGTTGAGGATGACGCCGAAGCGGTAGGTCAATTCACCGCTTTCGTCCCGCAGGTTGGCAAGCTCGTCGCTCAATTCGTAGTATTCCACGATGGTTGGCAGGCCGTCCTTCAGGCACAGGGCGCCTACTTTTTCTTTGGGAGCGTTCTTGCGGATCACCTTCGCGCCGCAGTTGGTGCCGGAGAGTACGGTGGCGCCCACGAATACGGGGTCACAGATCTTCTGAAGAACGTTGTCCACGGCAAAGACGTTGATCCATTCCACGCCCATCTGTGCCAGCTTCTTATCCAGTCCGTGGTGCACCAGGGACTTGAACCAGCCGCCGTTCCCGTTGGGGGAGAGGGAAAGCTGTCCCTTGCCCTCCAGATAGATCTTGCCGTTGAAATCACAGCTGGGCGCCATGGCCTGCCGGAAGAAGGTGATCTTCTCCTCCGGGAAGCCGAAGTAGTTTTTCTCCTTTAAAAAGGCTCTCGTCGCCTCGTCGTTTTTGTCCGAGGTCATAATACAGAGGGGAAACGCGCATCCCGCGTCCTCGCCGACGCGGAGCATGGTCTCGATCGGCGCCTGGAAGATGTAGTAGGGGTGGGTCACGCCGAAATCAAAGGTGCCTTTGGGTCCGTCAAACCCGAGGCGCGTGCCCTGTCCGCCCCCCAACAGGAGCGCGGCGATCTTGCCCTGCCGGATGGCTTCGATCCCGGCTTTCCGGAATTCTTCCTCCCGTTCCCGGATCTCCGGGACTTCCAGGGCGCCCAAAGGCGTAAGTCCGCTGAAATCGGGGGTGGATTCTTCCTTCTTTTTGATCTCACCCACGAGATCAAAATCCGCCTCTAAAATCTGGCGGTACAACTCTTCCTTTTCCGCCGGACTTAATTCATTTTCATATTGTAGCAGATGCTCCTGTCCGTACTTTTGACATTTTTCTCTTGCCGTCACGGTCCGTTCCTCCTTGATGCATCGTTTCTCTGATTGTACCACCAAAGCGCCGTTCTGTCAATTTGCAGGAAAATCTTTTCCTTGCAATTATGACGGGATTATGGTATACTATCACAAAAGAAATGTTGAAAAGGAGGCGAGATATGGAAAAATCACCAAAACTGAAACTTGTGATCCATCGCTTTCCCGTGGGAGAAGTGATCGTGACGAGCAACATATTCGAGCCTACCCCGACGACGCCTCCCGTCACGACAAAACCCATAACGCCGCCTTCCACCCCCATCATCCCCTACCGCCCGCCGAGGGAAGACGAGGAATAAAAATAAAGCAGGGACAGTTCCGATTGAGCTGTCCCTGCTTTTTGTATCAGGGTGTGCCTTCCGGCGGTGTACCTTCCGGCGGCGTACCTTCCGGCGGGGTCTGGGATGAAGCGGGCGGCGTCGGATCGCTTGCCGCGGACGACGGCGGAGGATCCTCAGGTCCGGGCTCCGGAATCACAGGCTCGGTGGGATCGGGATTCTTGGCCGTGGCTTTTGGATTGCCCGTATCCACCGGTACCGTATATACCGGGCGGGTAGTGCTTTTCGGCTGGATCCAGGGCGGAAGATCCAGCTCCGGCAGGACGATGATGATGTCGTCCCCGTCGTCAAAGGTGTTTTTCGGACCGCGGCTCAGAGGGACCCGCTCATAGTAGCTCCGGTCCGTGACCCGGGGGACTTCCTCACCCGGCGGCGGATATTGCCCTTCCACCTTCCAGAGCAGGACCTGTCCTATGGCTTCGTCCCGGAGAACGGCCAGACCGCCGGAGAACGCGGCGACCTCTTCAAAAGCGGGAGATAGAAGCTCCTTGCCCTGACGGGAGAGAAGTCCTTCCTTGCCCTCCTCTCCGGTGACCGTGGCAAGTCCCTCGTAGAAGGGGGAGGCGTAGCTGTAAACAGGATCGCCGATCCAGGCGCCGTCCGCGCCGTAAAAACCGTAGGTGTCGCCGTTGGTCACGGTGAAGATTCCTTCCCGGTATGCCGCGTCACGATAGCCATCCGGTAGAGGAAAGCTCTTTCCCCGGGCGGTGATGATGGCGTCGCTGCGGCTGAGCAGGGCGCCGTTTTCACCGTATACGGCAGAGATACAACGGAGCAGTCCGTGGGAGAAGCGGCAGAGGGTCTCCTCTTCCCGCCAGTTATCCCGCAAAAGGAGGGCGCTGTCCGTCAGTATTTTCTCTCCCCGTTCGTTCCGGATGGTAATCCTGCCGGTTTCATCCGCCATCACGGCAAGACCCTCCGCGTAGGGAAACGCGGTAGGGTACACACAGGGGATCTCCACGGGAACGACTTTGTTCCTTTCCGTATAGGAGCCCCTGTAGCCGAATAGGCCGTTTTCACAGACCAGGGTCAGGCCCGAGCCGTCCCCCTCGTCTCCGGGAACGGTCTCCCAATCCGCGCCGCTCCACATCAAGGGCGCTTCGTAGGGGACAAGCGTCCCCGATGCCGCGTCGAAGGCGGCGAGACTGCCGTCCGCTTGTGTGAAGACCGCTCTCCCGTCCGAGGTCAGACGGCGGGTGAGAACGGCATTGCCCAGGTCGACCTCCGTCAGAACGGACAGATTCAGGACCGGGTAGGCGCCGGCGTCATCCAGTAATCGGCGCGCTTCCTCGGAGGCGGCGCCGGGATCTACGGTGGCGGGCAAAAAGGCACGGACGGCGCCGTCCTTCTCCGCCAGGATCAGTCCCCCGAATACGGAGAGGCGGTCCGCGCAGTTGAACACCTGTCGGACCACGGACCGGGAAGAGGGATCATAGGGCGCGGACGTCAGCAGGGAAAGAGGCGACTCCAGCCTGGAAACGTCATACAGAGCGCGGATCTGATCCTCCGCCCACGCCGCCCAGTCCATCGGGACCTCTTCCCGGGTCTCTGTTGCCGTTTCCCGCGGCAGGGCGTGCCTGCGCTCCGGGGGTACGAGCCCGGGGATGAGAAGGATCCCGGCGTCCCAAAGGATCAAAAGGACGGCGAAAGAAACCACGGCGATCCCCAGGGACAGCCGTTTTACAAAAGATTTATTGATGGTCGCTTTCCGGATCCTGTCCGGTCTCGTTTGTCTTTCCGCCATATCCGATCCTTTCCTTTTCGTTTCCAGTATAGCATCGGTGTCGGCGCTTGAAAAGAGCTTTTTCAGATTTCCCCGTTATTTTTTCCCCGCAGGGCGTAAAACCATTCCAAAATCTTAAAGCGGATCTCGTATTTCGCGCCGTCCAGCGTCACCGTCTTCACATCTCTTTCATCCATACCGCCGCGGAGCAGGGCGCTTTCCGTCTCCACAGCGCTGTTCAGACAGAGGGGCGGGAAGAGGACGCACCACCAGTTTTTTCCTGAAGCCTTGCCGATGGAGACTTTCAGGGATGTATACGTACCGCAAGGCAAGGAAAGCCCCTCGTAGTGGCGGGTGGGATAGCTTTCCCGGGAGAGGGTCACGTCGACGCTGTCTTCCTGCCCCAATTCGCGCAGTTTGGCGATCGCCGCCTCCCGGATGCCCGTCAGATCCGAAGCCAGCTCCTGCTCCGCGCTTTCCCGGTCCGACAGAGAGAACTTGTTTTGGCAATAGGCGAGGACCTCATCCCGCACAGCGAGTTTGATCGCCTGATCCTCCTCGCTGTCGGAATTGGCAAGTACGTGGAGCCGGATCACGGAATCGTAAAGCTGACCGGAGCCGGTCAGATCCAGGGTGACGACCAGGGCGATCAGCCCCAGGCACCAGAAGAGAAGGGCGGTTATGATTCTTTTGTTCATAGGCACCTCGAAAAAAATGACTTCACGGTTTGTCCGCAAAGTCATTTTGGGCATTTTTTCGGGCGCCTAATCAGATCAGGCGGCAAAGGAAGGTCTTTGCCCCTTTTTTCTTGATGTTGGCGGCTGCCCAGGCGGCAAGCTCCTGCTGCCGGAACAGGGCGAAAACAGCGGAGCCGGACCCCGTCATCAGCGTGGCGTCCGCGTTCAGGGCTTTCAGGTAATTCCGCGTCTCCCGGATCCCGGGCATCAGCGTATAGGCGGGGGCTTCTAAATCGTTGAACAGGAAGGGGTAGACCGCTTCGGGATCCCCCCAGGTCATAGCCTCCACCACCTCCGTGATCGAAGGGCGCTCCCGCTCGGGCGCAAGCTCGTCATAGGCTTTGTAGACCGCCGGGGTGGACAGGGGCGCGTCCTCCTGCGCCACCACGCACCAAAGTGCCTCTTTAGCGGGGAAGAAAAGGGGCTGGACGATCTCGCCGATCCCGGTGCAGAGACAGGTGCCCCCCGTCAGGAAAAAGGGAACGTCCGCGCCCAGCGCCGCCGCCAGGGCAAACAGGTCCACGTCCGCGGGGTACAGTTCCGACAGGAGCGTCAAGGTGCTCGCCGCGTCGGAGGAACCGCCTCCCAGCCCGGCGCCGGCGGGGATCTTTTTTTCCAGCTCCAGGGTCACGCCCCCCGGGTTGCCCGCGGCGTCCAGATATGCCTTTGCCGCCCGGACGCAGAGGTTTTTTTCATCCGCGGGCAGACTCGGCTCGTCACAGCGGAAGTGTATGCCCTCCGGCGCCTTTTCGGCGCGGATCAGGTCGCAGAGGGTGATCTCCTGCATAACAGAGGCAAGGGTATGATAGCCGTCCGGGCGCTTCCCGGTAACGGCGAGGGTCAGATTG
>JAGDAA010000167.1 GCA_017959745.1 Clostridia bacterium | reverse complement strand
TCCGCCCCGCTCTGAACGCTTTCTGTTTACTGTGCTTCCGCTTTGTGATGCTCCTCTTTCATGTCGTACATCCGATCGTCCATTTCCCGCATGAAGGTATCCACGTTGCCGCTGTCGAAGGAGCTGATCCCGTAGGAGATCGACAGGGGATACGGGCGGCCCGGCTCTTCGTTGAAGTCCCGGATCTCCTCGTTCACCCGATTCATATATTCCTCCATATCCGCCGGGGTGCCGTCCAGCCGCAGGATAATAAACTCATCCCCGGCAAAGCGGAAGATCCATTCGTACTCCCGGCGCGCCTTTTTCAGGATCATCGCCAGGTCGTTCAGGGCTTTATCCCCCTCGGAATGGCCGAGGGAATCGTTGATCCGCTTGAAGCGGTCGATATCCAGCATCACGCCGGAAAACTTTCTGCCCTTGCCGATCCACGCCGCGAAAATATGCTCCAGATACTGCCGGTTGTAGGTATGGGACAGGGAATCGATGTAGGACATTTCGTTCTGCTGCATCATATACAGCCCGGAAAGCCCGACGGCGGAGGACAGCCACACCAGGGATAGCCCGTAGAAGAAGAACTGCAGACTGGTTCCCACCACCATAGGGATCAGAAGGACGTTGAGGTTGAGGAAGGGGCGCGCGCCGTGCTCCTGGACGAAATGCCAGATCACAACGTAGATGGTGATGAAGAAGAACACGACCACGAGATAATACAGGAAGTTCAGGTTCCCGCGATGATACTTGTTATCCTCATCAAAGTAATAGACGATCCCGGTGAAGAAATTGATAACGGTGATCAGAACGGCGCCCGCCCCCACAAAGATCTGCGGCTTGTAGTGCCGCCAGATCCGCTTGGGATCGCCGTAGAGGCACAGATCCACGTAGGTCAGAAGGAACAGGGGCAGAAGGGCGTTGAAGGTGAAAATATAGGTATTCGCCACGTAGTTCAGAGCCAACGCGCCCGGGAAGGTGCGCCCGTCCAGGACCCAGGTGACCGTTTCCATCGCGCAGCCGAGCATAACACCCACCACCAGAGCGGAATAGATCCTGTCCTCCAGGCGGTCCCGCAGGCTCCTGGCATGAGAGGCATACAACAAGATGGTCAGGATGGCGATCCCGGTGACGTTGGCAATGTATACGGGTAATAAGTTCATAAGGATAATTCCCTTCGTCTGAACTCAGCCGAGCTGCCCTTCAACAGGGAGCGGCTATTGTTATCAATCAATCGCAAAGATTGTACTATACTTTTCCCCAAAAAGCAAGAGAATTGTAATATTTTCCTATATAATTGTTCAAAAAAAACAGACTTTTCTTTCATATTTCCCCGAAAAACAAACAAATGAGATCTTTTTTCTTTTTTTGTCCGGAGTGTTGAAATGG
Source organism: Clostridia bacterium (assembly GCA_017959745.1). GTDB lineage: Bacteria > Bacillota > Clostridia > Oscillospirales > SIG627 > RGIG5579. The sequence goes on along the minus strand of JAGDAA010000167.1, from coordinate 4,700 downwards.
GGGACGAAATGTGGTATGATGAATTTGTTTATTGTTGAACTATGCACAAGATATATGAAAAGACGGGAGGGCGTATGCAGCGGATCGGCTTTGATAACGACAAATATCTGAAACTTCAATCGGAGCGCATCAGGGAACGCATCGACCAGTTCGGCGGCAAACTGTATCTGGAATTCGGCGGCAAGCTCTTCGACGACTTTCACGCGTCCCGGGTCCTGCCGGGATTTCACCCGGACAGCAAGATCCGGATGCTCATGCAGCTCAAAGACGAGGCGGAGATCGTCATCGCGGTGAACGCCTACGATATTGAAAAGAACAAAGTGCGGGGGGATCTGGGAATCACCTACGACCAGGACACCCTGCGGCTGATCGACGCCTTCCGGGGCTGCGGGCTCTACGTGGGCAGCGTGGTCCTGACCCGCTTCACGGGACAGGCGTCCGCGGAAAAATTCCAGCAGAAGCTCCACGCCCTGGGGATCCGGGTGTTCCGGCACTACCCCATCGAGGGCTATCCCGCGGACATTCAGAAGATCGTCAGCGACGAGGGCTACGGCAAAAACGATTACATCGAGACCAAGCGCTCCCTGGTGGTGGTGACAGCGCCGGGACCCGGCAGCGGCAAAATGGCGACCTGTCTGTCCCAGCTGTATCACGAGAACAAGCGGGGCATCCAGGCGGGCTACGCGAAATTCGAGACCTTCCCCATCTGGAACCTGCCCCTGAAGCACCCGGTAAACCTGGCGTATGAGGCCGCCACGGCGGACCTCTCCGACGTGAATATGATCGACCCCTTCCACCTGGAAGCATACGGGGAGACCACGGTGAACTACAACCGGGACGTGGAGATCTTTCCCGTCCTGGAAGCCATGTTTGAAAAGATCTACGGTTCCTCCCCCTACAAATCCCCCACGGATATGGGCGTCAACATGGCGGGGTACTGCATCACCGACGACGCGGCGTGCCGGGAAGCGAGCAAGCAGGAGATCATCCGGCGGTATTATGTCGCCCTGTGCGACAAGCGCAAGGGTCTGCCCGCGGATGAAACCATCGCGCGGCTGAAGATCATCATGAGCCAGGCGAACATCGCGCCGGAGGACCGGGTCCTCGCCACGGACGCCCGGCTGAAGAGGGACGCCACGGGACAGCCGGCGGCTTCCCTGGAACTGCCTGACGGCACGGTGGTGGTGGGCAAGACCTCAAACCTGTTCGGCGCCTGCTCGGGGCTCCTTCTCAACGCCTTGAAGCGTCTGGCGGGGATCGACCAGGAGGTGGATCTCATCAGCCGGGAAGTCATCGAGCCGGTACAAAAGCTGAAAACGGAAAATCTGGGGAACCACAATCCCCGGCTTCACACCAACGAGATGCTCATCGCCCTCTCCATCGCCGCCGCGTCGGACAAAAACGCCCGCGCCGCTATGGAGGCCATTCCCAAACTCCGGGGGTGTGAAGCGCATTCCACGGTGATCCTTTCCGAGGTAGATTCCGGGACGCTCCGGAAGTTGGGACTGAACCTCACCTGCGACCCGGAGTATCAGACAAAAAAACTGTTTCACAATTAACAACAAGGAGAACAATATGCGGATCTTGGTAACAGGCGGGACCGGCTTCATCGGGTCCCACACAGCCGCGGAGCTTTTGAACGCGGGATACGACGTGGTGATCGCGGACAATTTGTGCAACTCCTCCCCGGAGGTGATAGACCGTATTCAAGACGTGACGGGAAAGCGCCCCGTATTTTACGAGGCGGATATCCGGGACCGCGCCGCCATGGAGCGGATCTTTCGGGAAAACGAGATCGGGGCGGTGATCCACTTCGCCGGGCTGAAAGCCGTGGGCGAAAGCGTACAGATCCCCCTGACATACTATGAGAACAACATCGCCGGAACGGTGACCTTGTGCCAGGTGATGGAACAGGCGGGTTGTCACGTATTCGTCTTTTCCTCCTCCGCCACGGTGTACGGGATGACAAATCCCGTTCCCTTCCGGGAGGATATGCCCACCTCCGCCACCAACCCCTACGGCTGGACCAAGCGGATGCTGGAACAGATCCTGACGGACGAAACGGTGGCGCATCCGGAATGGAGCGTGGTGCTCCTGCGCTACTTCAATCCCATCGGCGCCCACCCCTCGGGGCTTCTGGGGGAGAATCCCAACGGGATTCCCAACAACCTTTTCCCCTACATCGCCAAAGTCGCCACCGGGGCGCTTCCCCGTCTGAACGTGTTCGGAAACGATTACGACACCCCCGACGGAACGGGCGTGCGGGACTACATCCACGTGGTGGACCTGGCAAAGGGGCATCTGATGGCGCTGGAATACGCCTTTAACCACAAGGGCGCGGAAGCGATCAACCTGGGCACCGGCAAGGGGACCAGCGTTCTGGAGCTGGTACACGCCTTTGAAAAAGCCAGCAGCGTTTCCATTCCCTACGTGATCGCCCCCCGGAGAGCCGGAGATATCGCCACCTGTTACGCCGATACGGAAAAAGCGGCAAAGCTCCTGAACTGGCACGCGCAGTTTGGTGTAGACGATATGTGCCGGGACGGCTGGAACTATATGGTAAAGCGGGAGGGCAAGTGATGGCCGCCCCTAAAAGAAAGGCGTCGCGAAACGCCCGGGAACGGCGGAAAAAGCAAGTCGCGGGCGGGCTGATCCTGGCGGTAGTCCTCGCCATCACCCTCGGGATGATTTTGTACCTGAACCAGCCGGTGCGACTGGAATTGACCGGGGAAAACCGGTTCCACGTGGGTGACAAGGTGATGCTTTCCGACGTGGTGAAGGGCGTTCTGAACGGGTCCCTCGCCACCGGGGATATCCAGCTGGATTCCTCCAAAGAGGGGACCCAGGATCTGACCGTGACCGTGAAGAACCGGATGGGCAGGGAAATGGATGAAACCGTGCAAATCACCTTCTGGCAGGAGGATTTCAATCCGGTCATCACCGCGCCCGACACCTTAAGCTACTTTATCATAGAGGGTCAGAGCGAAAAGAAAGCCGCCTTTGACCCGCTGAAGGACGTGAGCGCCACCGATGAGAAGGGCAAGAGCTATCCCGTGACTGTTCGGGGAAAATACGACCTGACCAAGGAAGGGGAATACAAGATCACCTACGTGGCGGCAAGCGGCGACGGACAGACGGTCACCAAGGACGCGGTCCTCACCGTCACCGTAGTCCGGTCCCCCTTCGATGAGAAGGGCGAAATGATGGACGGGACCTACAAGACAGCCAAGGGGTTTGACCTGATCATCAAGGGCGGGATCGCCTACGTGGACGGCTATATGATCGTCAACAAGAGCTACACCGTTCCCAACGGCTTTTCCTCCACCGGGGACGGGACCCGCTCCCTGACCCCCGAGACCGAAGCGGCGTGGAAGAAGATGCACGACGCGGCGCCCGCTGAGATCCGCGGCAATCTGACCATCCGCAGCGGGGTCCGGAACATCGCCGACCAGACGGTGATCTTCAACAACTACGTCCGGGAAAACGGTCTGGAGGAGGCCCTGACCTTCAGCGCCAGGCCCCGGCACTCCGAGCATCACACGGGGCTCGCTATGGATATCACCACCTCCAGCACGGAGCTCGCCAGCCAGCAGCCCGCCAAAGCCGTGATGGACTGGCTGAACGAAAACGCCTGGCAATACGGCTTTATTCTGCGATACCCCGAGGGCAAGGCGGACGAGACGGGCTATATCTTCGAGCCGTGGCACTACCGCTACGTGGGAGAGGAACTGGCAAAGACGCTGTATAACAACGGAGACTGGATCACCATGGAAGACTACTTCGGTGTGGACAGCGCGTACAAAAACTGACCCTGGTATTCCAAAAGGAGAAAGTGAAAAACGATGGCAAAACTATTAGCGCAGGTGGGACTGAAGCCCATTACGGAAGACGACGTTACCCAAGCCATCCTGGCGATGGGACCCCGCGCCAGGGAGTACGACAATCCCAGGGGGCGCCAGATCATGCTGGAGCAGATCATCAACAAGGAACTGGTGCTGATGGACGCGAAAAAGAACCTCCTGGAGCACGACGCGGAATTCAAAGAAGAGTTGGAAAAAGTGAAGGATGAGCTTCTGGCGAATTTCTACGTGGACAAGATCCTTCGGGAAGAAAAGGTAAGCCCGGAGGAAGTCAAAGCGTATTTTGACGAACATCCCGACGAATTTCAGGGGGAAGAGGCCGTTTCCGCCAGTCATATATTAGTGGACAGCGAAGAGAAGGCGACGGAGATTCGGGAGAAAATCGAAAAGGGCGAGATCACCTTCGAGGAAGCCGCCAAGGCGTTCAGCTCCTGCCCCTCCTCTCAGCAGGGCGGCGACCTGGGTACCTTCGGCAAAGGGCAGATGGTGCCGGAATTCGAGACGGCGGCATTCGCTCTGGAGGCGGGAAAAGTCTCCGAGCCGGTGCGGACCCAGTTCGGCTTCCACCTGATCCGGGTGAACGAAAAGAAGCCCGCGCAGGCGATGACCTTCGACCAGGTGAAGGAGGAGATCGGACGGAAGCTCCTGGCGGACAAACAGAGGGGCGCTTATGAGAGCAAGATGCGCCAACTGCGCATTCTCTACCCGGTGGACCGGAGCGGCATTCTGTAAGCGCGACACTACATATTGTATATCAAACGAGAAAAGAGCGGCACAAAACACAAATTGTGCCGTTCTTCTCTTTCGTCAAATTGTACAGAAGGAACAGAAAAGAGTCCT
>JAGDAA010000166.1 GCA_017959745.1 Clostridia bacterium | reverse complement strand
TTGACATGGAATCCTTTTTGAAAAACATTTAGGGTGTTTAAAGCAACGCGCTTTTTAATGTTGCTTCATACATAATACTGATTTCACTGCTTTTGTTATGGTAATGAATACGAAAAGGAGAATGAAAAATGAAAAGAATCGCCTTTGTTCCGGTGATCCTCACGTTGATCATGGCTTTGCTCTCTTCCTGCGCCCCGTCATCAACGGAGCTCGCGGGGAACCGCCTTACGTTCAAAACGCAGGGTGAAATGATAAATTTTCTTTGCGGTACATGGAAAACGGAAACCACCCAGACAAACGCCGGGGAGTTCTACGACTATCTTATTTTCGATGAAGACGGCAACGGCGTCCACGGTTTCCATAACCCCGCTTTGACGGAGGATTCGATCTTTCCCCTTTATCCCACTCTGGATCCCTGGGAGGGTACGATCCGAACCTCGGAAACCACGGTTTATATCGCACAATCCGATCCCGTTTCCTTGCTATACCACTTGTATGACGAAGCTGGTAACCTAAAGCAAACGGAACTCTATTATCAGGTCCCTCTGGACTAAACGCTGCTATGAAAAAAACGTGTATTTTACTTCTTCTCTTTCTTCTGTTGCTCCCGACTCTGTTTGCCTGCGAGCAGCCGCCGGTGCCCATGTCCCGGCGTAAAACCTTTTCCTCACAGGAAGAAATGATTGCCCTGATGAAAGGCACCTGGCGCACGGAGCCGGAAAAAAGCATTGGGGGTACCACGTTTCATTATATCCGTATCGAAGCGGATGGCTCCATGACCGTTCATTATTGTTTTGAGGATTCCACCGGTTATGAACCCGTAGATTCCGTCTATAACGTTTCCCCCGTGTTCTGCCCGGAGGAAGGGCTGATCCGTGACAGCAAAGGCTCTACCGTTTGGTATGCACAGCTTGAACCTCGCGTCGCTTTGATACAGAAAACTGGCAAGACCGTGAGTGAGTATTATCATATAGAGTTGGAGTAACAAAAAAGAGGACTTTTAAGCGCTCACACTGTGCCCCGCAAAAATAGAATAACAGAAAAGAACCGTGCGCCGCGCACGGTTCTTTTCTTCCTTAATAGCTGTCCGCCGTCCGCTATTATCCCGCCGTCCGCTGTTTTACCCTTCCCATTTTCCAGAATCTATGATACAATAGAAAAAAACAAAGGGGGGGGACGGCTGTGGTCATTCGCAAGGAAGTCAGAAAGACGCTGATCGTTCTCCTGATCGCCGCCCTCGTTCTGGCGGCGCTCTCCGCCTTTCTTCTGTGGCGCGCCCTGCGGGACGACAGTCTGGACCGCGCCCCCTTCGCCCTGGTCATCCGGGATGAAAAAACCGTCCTCTGGCGGGGAGAAAAGGGCGGGGAAGTGACCCCCGGCACCCAAACCTGGACCCTCTCCTGGAAGGAGAAAAAAGGCGGCGTTGTGCGCCTCATATCCTCCGGCGCCTTTTTGGGTCAGGTGAATCTCGTTCCCGGAGAGGAAAGGACCGTCACCGTCGCCCCGGAAAAAGCGGGACCCCTGACGGTTGTGGTCCTCCCGGAAAAAGGCGTCCCCACCGTCTTCCTCGCGTCTCAGGCGGATCTGACTTCTTCCCTGATCTACCTGACGCAGGGAGGCGACCTGGTCTGCCTCGCCCCCACGGAGCTGGGAGACTTGGTCCATCCGGCGCCCGTCCGTCTCTTCGGGAATTTTCATTTTGACTCCCTCACCGTGGATACCTCCCTTTCCGGTCGCGTCGCTATCGCTCCGGATCAGGCGTTCACCGCGCCGCTCACCGTCTTTGCCCCGGAATGTCCCCTGACCCTGCGCGACTTTACCCCCGCTTGCGGCAGGGAGGAATACCCCTATTACCTCCGGGTCCCTTCGGTGAACCGCCGGGCGTGCTTTACCGGCGCCGTTCCTCTGGACAGTGAAAAGAAGCTGACGGCGCTGTTTTCCCATGAAACTCTCCCCCGATTGGTTTCCGGGGATACCCTTTTGATCACCCGGGCGCTGCGGCTGCGCCGGAACCTGACTTTTGACGGACTCTTGTCCTTTGACCTGCGGGCGCCCCTCACGGCGGGCCTTGCCACCATCCGCCTGGCGACCCGGGAGGAAGGGGAGATCCGGATCACCCTTGCCGACGGGGTGGATCTCGCCCCCGCGCTGCTGGATTTGGATACCCCCGGCGCCCGTGTCACCTTCACCGCCGCCGTCCCCCCCGCCCTCACCGTGGCGCAGCGCCTGTGGAATATGGAGAGCTACAACGGCGAATCGCCCGCCCTGGGGGGCAAGGGGACCAGCGTCCCCGTCCTCACCCTGCCGCGGACGGAGGGCGTTTTGCTCCGGGACGTTGTGTTTACCGCGGCGGGCAACACCCTGACGGGCGTCGTTCCCTATGACCTCACAGAGGGAGATCTGGCACAGCTTCCCTATACCCTCATCGCCGAGGGCGGTACCGCCGTCCTGGAGGACGGCGTCTCTTCCGCCGGCGTCGTCACCGCCACCGATCAAGACGGGCAGACTCGCCGCTTCGCCCTGGTCTTCCTCCGGGAAGCCAAGAATATCCCCGCCGTGTACCTGGAGACCGACGGCAAAGCGGAGATCACCTCCCGTACCAAATACACCTCCGGGCTCTTCTCCATGGATCCCGGCAAAAGCGGCTATGACGCCGTGGATCTCACCCATATCCGCGTCCGGGGACGGGGCAATTCCACCTGGAAGTGGGAGAAAAAGCCCTACAAGATCCATTTCGACAAACCCACCTCCCTGTTGGGACTGCCCCCGGCGGAGGAATGGGCGCTTCTGGCGAACTACGCGGATAAATCCCTGATGCGCAACCGCCTCGCCCTGGTGATGGCGTCGGAGCTTTCCTTTGCGTACACCCCCACTCAGGTACTGGTGGATCTCTTCCTCAACGGGGAGTACCAGGGGGTCTATTCCCTGGGCGAGCACCTGGAGGCGGGACCGGGCAGAGTGGAGGTCCGCCACGATATGAGAAACAAGGACTGCGGCTATTTTCTGGAAGTGGGCGGCGTGGTCTCCGGCGTGGACGTGAAGGGCATGGACTATTTCCACGCGGGGCTGTTGAAATTCGTTCTGATCAAGGACCCCGACTACAACGAGCTGACCACCCTCCAGTTCAATTACATCCGGGATTATCTTCTGGAAGCGGACGCGGCGATTAAAGCCGGCGCGGGCTGGGAAGACTATATGGATATAGACACCCTGGTGGACTGGATGATTATGACCGAGCTCTCCTTCAATACGGATTGCTCCTGGCGCCGCAGTACCTATATGACCAAAAATCCCGGAGAAAAGGTGAAGATGGGGACGGTGTGGGACTTCGACCTGGCGTTCGGCAATTTCTCCAAGGACGTGCAGGCGTACGACGTGTGGGTCTCCACCAACGAAGAGGACAAATACGTGGGGACCACCTGGTCCACCTACCTTTTGAAGGACCCCGTCTTCCAAAAGGCGTTCAAAGCCCGCTGGGACCAGGTGCGTGACCGGCTTCTCGCCACTGCCTTCCGGGAGATCGACAGCACCTATGAAGCGGTCCTGCCCTCCGCCGAAGCGAATTTTGAGCGATGGGACATCCTGGGCCGCAAGGTGGCGTTTGAGCGGCGGGATACCAACCTCTACCCCACCTACGATTCCCAGATCGGGTATCTGAAAAACTTTCTCACCCGCCGCGCCGCCTGGATTGACCGGGCGGTAGCGGATTGGGACGTTGAATAAAAGCAGCAGGGAGGCGTCTATGAAACAGTATCTTTTGGCATTGGATGAAGGCACCACCAGCGCCCGCGCGATCCTCTTCGACCGGCAGGGCGAGGTCGTGAGCGTGGCGCAGCAGGAGTTCCGGCAGATCTATCCCAAACCCGGCTGGGTAGAGCAGGATCCTATGGAGATCTACGCGTCCCAGTACGCCACTCTCACGGAGTGCGTCGCCAAGTCCGGGGTGGACGCGGATCAGATCGCCGGCATCGGCATCACCAACCAGCGGGAGACCACCATCGTGTGGGATAAGACCACCGGACGCCCCGTCTACAACGCCATCGTCTGGCAGTGCCGCCGCACCGCCGAACTGTGCGAACAGCTGGAGAAGGAGGGACACGGAGACGCCATCCGCGCCGCCACCGGCTTGAAGCTGGACGCCTACTTTTCCGGCACCAAGATCGCCTGGATCCTCTCCCACGTGGAGGGCGCCCGGGCGCGGGCGGAGCGGGGCGAGCTTCTCTTCGGCACCGTGGATACCTGGCTGGTGTGGAAGCTCACCGGGGGCAAGGTCCACGTGACGGACCGCACCAACGCTTCCCGCACCATGCTTTATAACCTGGAAAAGGATGACTGGGACGACGATCTGCTCGCCCTTCTGGGCGTGCCCCGGGCGATGCTCCCCCAGATCCGCTCCAGCAGTGAGATCTACGGGGAAATGGAACTGTTCGGCAAAAGCGTCCCCATCGCTGGCATCGCCGGGGATCAGCAGGCGGCGCTTTTCGGCCAGGGCTGCTTTGGACCGGGCGACGCCAAGGTCACCTATGGCACCGGATGCTTCCTGCTGGCGAATACCGGCGCGGACCGGGTCTACAGTAAAAACGGACTCATCACCACCCTGGCGGCGACGGAGAAGGGAAGACCCCGGGAATACGTCCTGGAGGGCAGCGTCTTCGTGGGCGGCGCGGTGATCCAGTGGATCCGGGATGAACTTCGATTCATTTCCGACGCCCGGGATACCGAGTATTTCGCCCGGAAGGTGGATTCCACCGGCGGCGTCTACGTGGTCCCCGCCTTTGCGGGGCTGGGCGCCCCCTATTGGGATATGCGCGCCCGGGGCGTCATCACGGGTTTGACGAGAGGGACCAACCGCACCCACATCGTCCGGGCGGCGCTGGAGAGCATCGCCTATCAGACCTGCGACGTGCTGACGGCGATGCGGGGGGATTACCCCAAAGGCGTCTCCGGCATCCGCGCCGACGGCGGCGCCAGTGCCAACGGCTTTTTGATGCAGTTTCAGGCGGACGTGTCCGGGTTGACCGTCCACCGCCCCGCCCAGCGGGAAGCCACCGCCGCGGGCGCCGCGTACCTGGCGGGTCTCGCCACCGGCTTTTATCAGGACAGACAGGAGATCCTTTCTCTCCTGAAGGAGGAAGCCGCCTTCACCCCCGCTATGCCCGGGGAGGAAAGACAGGCGCTCCTGGACGGCTGGCATAAAGCCGTCGCCGCCTGCCGCTCCCTCTGATTTATCCCCCTTTGTCGCCCCGACGCCCTGTGGCGTTGAGTCCTTCCCCTTGGGTTAACCGCTGATTAAATCGGATCGCGATGATTTGATAGCATTACACCGTAGTGGTTGATCCTACGGCGACGGGCGCGTTTCGCCTCCCTCCGGGAGGGAGGTGGCATCCGAGGCAAAGCCGAGGATGACGGAAGGAGCCCGCGCGGCTGGCATAAAGCCGTCGCCGCCTGCCGTTCCCTCTGATTTATTCCCCTTTGTTACCCCGACGCCCTGTGGCGTTGAGTCCTTCCCCTTGGGGGGAAGGTGTCATCTGCAAGATGACGGATGAGGGGTACCCCCGAGGCAGAGCAGCCTTTGGAATCACAAACAACAAATGTGAAGGCGTGTTGTGGTTGATCATACACACTGCCCCCACTGTAGTGGCGACCATTTCAGCCATCCTCAACCTTGTCATCCTGAGCGTTAGCGAAGGATCTCATAGCAACCCTTCTTCGTTTATTCTGATTTTTAAGGAGGAAAAAACAATGTTCACCGTACTTGAAAAACGCGTCCTCTCGTCCGACGGCGTCCACGAACTGATCGGCAAGATCTACCTCCCCGAAGGGGAAAGAAAGGGCTATTTCCACCTGGTCCACGGTATGGATGAATACATCGGCCGCTATGAAAACACCTGCGCTTTCCTGGCGGAACAGGGCTATATCGTTTTTGCCTACGACCACCTGGGCCACGGCGCCACAGGCTTGGCGGACAATTCCCTGGGCTTCTTCGCCTCCAAGGACGGCTGGCGCCTTCTGGTGAAGGACGTAAAGGTCTTCGCCGACGCCGTCCGCGCCGAATACGGCGATCTGCCCTACTATCTGATGGGACACAGTATGGGCTCCTTCGTCGTCCGCCTGACCACGGTTATGGAGGGGGCGCCGGATAAGCTCATCATTATGGGTACGGGCGGACCCAACCCCGCCGCCGGCGCGGGCATCGCCATGGCAAAGTGCCTCCGCGCCATCAAAGGGGAAAAGGGAGTCTCCAAGCCCCTTTTGGGGATGGCGTTCGGCGCCTATAACGCCCGCTTCAAGGAGGAAAAGGACCGCGTCGCCTGGCTCACCAAAAACAAGAAAGTCCGGGAAAATTACAAAAAGGATCCCCTCTGCACCTTCCCCTTCACCGTCAGCGCTATGGAGGACCTGGTCACCCTCAATAAAAAATGCAATACCAAAGCCCACTTCGACGCCTTCCCCAAGACCCTGCCCACCCTTTTTGTCTCCGGCACGGAGGACCCCGTGGGCGACTACGGCAAGGGCGTGACCTTCGCCGCGGAGGAATTGACCAAACGGGGCTGCAAGGTCACGAAAAAGCTCTATGAAAACTGCCGCCACGAGATCCTCAACGACACCTGCCGGGACGAAGTCCTCGCCGACATCCTGGCGTTTATTAAAAAATAAGGAGAAATGACCATGAAACGCGTGATTTCCGCTTTTCTATCCGTGATCATGCTTCTTTCCCTGATCCCCTTCGCCGCCCTGGCACAGGAAACTGTCATCCTGAACGAAGCGAAGGATCCCCTTGACGACGTCATCCTGACGGAACAAAGCGAAGCGAAGGATCCCACCCCGGATTCCGCCGAAACGGCAGTAGGGGCGATGCTCGCATCGCCCGCGGCTCGCGATTCTGTTTCAAATACCGAAGAAAGCGCGGAAACGTATGAAAACGAGAAAGCCGCCCCCCTCCCCCCCATCGCCGAAAACATGGAAACCTATTCCGGTTCATGTGGTACAGGTCTTTCTTGGTTATTAGATACCTCTACCGGGGTACTGTCTATTACCGGCTCGGGCGCCATGACGAATTACAGTTACCACTTTACCAACGGCAGCACAGCTCCGTGGGCATCCAGCAGATCCTACATTAAAACCGTCGTCATTGGAAACAGCGTCATGTTCATCGACGCTTTTGCTTTTTACGACTGCCCGAATCTGATGTCAATAACGGTTGCCGATGAGAACACCGTGTATCACAGTGCCGGAAACTGCCTGATCGAAACAACAAGCAAAACGTTGATCTCAGGGTGTAATAGCAGTGTGATCCCTGATGACGGCAGCGTCACCACCATCGGCGAGTATGCCTTTTCTGGCTGCGCGGGCTTGATGAGCGTTACCATCCCGGACAGCATT
>JAGDAA010000165.1 GCA_017959745.1 Clostridia bacterium | reverse complement strand
TAACGACGATTCCGCCCTGAACTTTACGCTGAGAGCCTGGGTAAAGAAAGAGGATTACTGGCAAGTACGCTTCGATTTGCTGGAACAGGTCAACGATGCCTTCCGCAAGGTGGGAATCGAGATCCCCTTCCCCCAGGTGGATGTACATATGCGGGAAGAATAAACGACGCGCAAAAAAAGAAGAGAAAAGCGGTTTTGCTTTCCTCTTCTTTTTGTTAAATCCTTACTTGGTGCCGAAGATCCGGTCGCCCGCGTCGCCAAGACCGGGTACGATGTAGCCGATCTCATTGAGCTTTTCATCCACACAGGCACAGTACACCTTCACGTCGGGATGATCTTTCTGCACCCGCTCCAGACCAACGGGAGCAGCGATGATGCACATAAACTTGATATTCTTACAGCCGCGTTTTTTGATGAAATCCATGGCGGCGACGGCGGAACCGCCGGTGGCGCACATAGGATCCAGCAAGATAACTTCGCGTTTATCCACATCTTCAGGGAGCTTGCAGTAGTATTCGTGGGGCTCCAGGGTATCATGGTCGCGATACAAACCGATATGACCAACTCTCGCGGAGGGAACCAGGGTCAGAAGGCCGTCCACCATACCCAGACCAGCGCGCAGGATGGGAACGATGGCGAGCTTTTTGCCGGAGATCATTCTCGCGGTGCATTTGGAAATGGGCGTTTCAATCTCCACGTCCTTCAAGGGCAGGTCGCGCAAGGCTTCATACGCCATCAGCGTCGCAATCTCGCCCACCAGTTCCCGGAATTGCTTAGAACTGGTGTTCTTGTCCCGAAGGATCGCCATTTTGTGATGAATCAGAGGGTGGTCAAATATGGTTACGTTTTCCATGGTTCTGCTCCTTTGAACATAAATGATGACTCTGGGATGGCGCGAAATCGGCGCGAACCGTTCGGCGCACCGGAATGGTATGAAAAACACTGCATCAAAGCGATGCAGTGTTCATCAGTCAAATCGAGGTTGTTTTACGCTTCCTGGAAGTCAGGACAATGCCGGTAAAGGCAGCGGAGAGGGCAAGGACACCCAGAGAGATGTAGAGGACGGCGTCGTCACCGGTCTGAGAAGAAGCGGTGGCTGCCCGGGTGGAACCGGCGATGGTGATGTTCCGGGAGATATTCCTGGTGACACCGGTATTGACCCACTGCGTCCCATCCCACTTCTGCTCCGTGAAGGTCACAACCAATGTGTAAAGTCCGGAAGGAAGCTGGGAAGCGTCAAACACGCCCGTGGTAAAATCGGCAAAGCCGCCGGTGATCTTGGTGGAATAGCCGGAGCGGACGCGGAACTGAGTGGGGATCGTTCTCGGATCGCCCAAATAGGGTTCAGTATTCTCTGTGCCGGCAGCTTTCAGCTTGAAGGTAAAATACTTGTTATAATCGCCAGTCTTATACTGCCCGGCATTGTTGACCATCTTAAAAACGGTGGGAACATCATCAAGACCGTATTCATATGTGATTTTACGGAACTTGCTCGCGGCGGGCACAGAAACGGAAGAGGGGTCACCGGTGTTGAAATGATATACCGGCGAAGGAACGAAGTCCTGAGACACACTGGCGCCGGAGGCGGTGGTGTAATAGTCTTTTAAAGCCTCGGTCCAGCTCTTATCGCTCTTACCGATGAACGCGTCACAAGGCGCGTCTCCGGGAATAGAAGTGGCAAGGGAAACATTGCCCGATACTTCAAAGGAGAATCCGTAGGATCCGAAAAACGTGTCGTGTGCGATCAACTGAGCTGTCTTCTCGTCATCTAAAGAGCCAAAGGCAGAATATGCAATCTCAGTCAGGGGGATCCGGAACTCATACACGTAGGTGTAGGGTCCTTCGCCTTTCAAAGAGGATCCGACATTGCCGGCTTTCTTATACTCAGCAGCATTCCACTCGACATTACTTCCGTCAACGTAGGGAAAGGGGGGCGCAATGATCTTGACGTCCTTCGTATCCACAACGCCGTTTTCCAGGGAAAGGCAGCTGCGCGATGAATCGTTGCCCGAAAGGGAATTGATCAAGTTCGTACTCTTCTTAAACGTGTATGTGTTCTTCAAGCAAGAGTAGGATTCAGGGACCAGCTCGGATTGATTCAAGCCGTAACGGATAATGACCGGTACGTTGACTCTAGAGGAACTAAGCGCGATGGGAGAGGTAATGCACTCGGCAATATAAGCATAGGTCTCATCGAAAGCAAGGTAGCTCTCAAGTACGACATTCGTATAGTCCTCAATCGTTTCCTCAGCTCTTTTTGCGTTTAGATCAGTAAACCAAAGACCGTCGCCAACGGTAGCACGATCGGAAAGACCGGGATACTCGCCGGTAGAAATGGTCCCATCAATAACGGGCGTAACAGCGGTATGATAGGAAGTAAAGGTATGAATACCATACGCCTGCAGATCGCGGGCGTTGGTTGTATTCTGGATATACTCGGAAGACTGTCCGTCTACCATATTAGCGTATGCGGAAAGCCCCAATGCTGAAGCAAGCATCAGAGCCGCGACGAGAAAGCACACGATCTTCTTCATGATACAAATCTCCTTATAGTTCTGTGCGCATTATATCATTGATTATAGGCAATGTCAATAGATTCAAGGTGGAAAAATGGGGAAAACGCAGATTTTTCAACGCCTTTTTCGCTTCCTTCTGGCAGGGGTTGGCGCTTTTTCTGCGCTCCCTGCCCTCCTCGTCTTTTTCCGCTCCTCGGCTTTTCTTTCCTCCTCCTCGCGCAGGCGCTGATCCCTAATATCCATACGCCGGATTACCAGGAACAAAAAGACTGTACTCAAGGCGAGAAAAGCGCCCGCGATCACACCGATCCAGGGGGACACACCAGCATCTTTCTCTCCTTCGTATTCCTCCATTTCCCCGCCTTCCTCAGGAAAGGTCAGGGCGGACAGATTCCATTCCTCCGTAAGGGTTTCCGTAACAAATTCCGCCTCATCGGCAAACTCCGGGATATCGACGGTCCCGGCGCCTTGGCGTTTGGGGACAGGGAAACTGCCGTCGTCCTCTTTCACCTCGTCCGATCCTTCCCCGGCTGGGTCCTGAGTAGCGGTAGTGAAATCCGGAGAGGCATTGGCAGAAACGGAGGGGGCGGTTTGCTGAGAGGAAGCCCGGGTTGGCGGCGTCCCGCGCCAGTACAGGGGCGCGGGCAATACAAACAGTTTCACGCCCGATGCATCGTAATCCGCCATACCGCGCGCCGTTTCCAGAAGCAAACGTTCGGCGGAGTTGCCGTTATCCGGCAAAGCGATCCCGGCGGAAAAGCAACCGTGGACGGTTCCGGAGCCGCTGTGCAGTTGATTTCTGACCTCGTTCCGCTGTTCGGGAGGAAGGGTCAGGAAAAGTTCCTCAAGGGGCACGGAACACTCCACGATCCATTCCGCGCCTTTGTCGCCTTTCATCAATTTGCTCCGGGCGGTATCTTTGTATCCGTTTCCGTCCCACAGGTAACCGCTCGCGTCACGATAGGATTCAAAAGAAGCGGTACCCCATGATCGGAAAGAACGTTCCACGGCATTCGGTTCATATCTTGTGATTTGCCCGGATGCTCCTATGCAGGAATCTCCTCGAAAGCAGTAGGTGCAGGTCCAGGCGGAAGAAAAGGCGCGAAGATTCTCGCTTTGAGAGAAGCCGGCACTAAATGTGACCGCCATCGCGCCGCCAAGTCCAGACTGGTGAGATTCGCCGAAAACACCGGCGTCGGGGGACGTACAACGCAGAAAGAAATACGCCCTTGTCCCGTCAAAGGAAACGCCGCTTGTAAGGGTAGTTTCGGTAAGATCCTTAGAAAACGCGCCAGCGGGATCGCTTGTCAGATCTTTACCGCTTCCGTGGTCTACAAGGTACAGACCATCCCCGAACCGGGCGACGGTCGACGCCGGATACTCCCCCGGGGCGATCACACCGTCCGCCGTCGGCGGCGCGGAAACAAAGGCCGCTCGTTGAGCGATAAGCCCCAGGGAAGAAAGATCGTACGCACTCAATTGACCCGCGAATGCAGGAAAATCAGCAAAGAGCGGACCCACGGCCAGCAGGGCGAGAAAGATAAATAGCAGGCGCGTCTTCATACGATAATAATAACCTTTCTTCACAGAAAAAGCGGTTCGCCGGGACGAACCGCTTTTTCGTTCTTATGGAAAATGGCTTACTTGGAATTCCGTTTTTTTCTGTTCAAAAGAAGCATCGTTACCACACCGGCGGCGCAAGCAACCATCACAACGCTCAGGATGATCACGGGAAGGGTGTTGTCCCCGG
>JAGDAA010000015.1 GCA_017959745.1 Clostridia bacterium | reverse complement strand
TCAGGCGATATAGCCCATGGCGCGGGCCTGGGTATAGAGCTGATAGCGGTAGGTTTTGGTAATGCGGGTATCGTTGAGGATCTGCATCACCGCCTGCTGGACCCGGGCGCGGTCCACATAGGAGGTGCGCTCGGTCTTATTGAGCTTGCGGTTCGCCTGGATGATGGTGCTCATCATCTTGGCGGGCTTCTGGTCGGGGGTCAGCCCCGCCTCCTTCGCGGCGGAAGCGGAGGATTTGGAAGCGGTTGTTTTGCCGCTGCCGCTGCCGGAGCTACGGGCGGCGGCGGTCTGCTGCTGGAGGGTCAGCTTCTGCTGCTGGAGGGCTATCTTTTGCTGTTCCCGTTGTTCCTTGGCTTCAAACTCCCGGTCCTTATTCTGCTGGTCCATCAGGAGCTTTGTCATGGTGTCCCGGTATTTCTCCGTCTTCTCCGCCTCTTCCGCGGCGAGGGCGGCTTTTTCCGCCTCATAGGAGCCCCGGGCGGCGGCGCGGTCCCGGGTGAGCCGGGCGGTGAGCTTGCCCAGCGCCCCCAAAAGGGCGGTGCGGGCGGAGATCCGCGCCTGTTGGGCGGCGCCGGAGGACGCCAGTCCCAGGTCGGAAAGCCCCGTCAGCCGGTCCTGGAGATTTACCCGGGCGGTGCCGTCCAGGGCGCGCGCCGCCTCCCGGTAGTCCAGGTCCAGATCCGAAAGCTTCTGTTGGTAGGAGGCGTCGGCTCCCTTTGCCTTTTCCCGATATTGATCGTAGATCGCCTGGGTGCCTTCCTCCAGGCGTTTCAGGATCGCCGACGCCGTATCTTTGACGCTCATAGTGTCTCCCTTCTCAAATACGCTTATCGCACACCTTGCCCCGCAGGACAAGGAAGCGCAGGTGAAGTCTGCCGGGTCCTGCCGCGGTGATCCGGGTCCCCACCCGCTCGAAGTGTCCGTGGCGGGCGGGAAAGCCGCATCGCCGGGCGCGGCTGCCGGCGGGAAATTGGGCGGTTTGCCGGACGGGGGTCGTCCCCTCGGGGGTCAGCAGGCTGAATTCACAGGAAGCGGCGCCCGCCGAGGTATCCGCGCAGAGGACGGCGGCATACAGATTCTTCTCCCTGCCCGTATGGGAAAGGGTGAGGAAGGGGGAAGTCCAGTACGCCGGGACGGGCTCGTCCAGATCCGTTTCGCCCCCCGCCCGGCAGATGCCTCTGTCCGTGCCCAGGTACAAGTCGCTCCCCCGCTCCGCCAGGAACAGGACGGTCATCCCGGTGAGGCGGTAGCGGTAAAAGGCGCCGGTGCCGTAGCGGTAGACCAGGATCTCCGACCCTTCCGCGATATACAATTCCCCCTCTCCCTTCCGGTTAAAGAGCCGGAGGGACCGGGGGTCCATGGCGGCGAGCTTTTCCCGGACCGGGCGGGAGAAGAGGCGGGCGTTCCGCTCGTCCCGCACGTTGGTGGAGACCCAGCGGAAAAGCCCCGCTTCCGTCACAGTGACGGGCTCGTTCTCCATCAAAAGGGGCTGTCCCGGAGGCAGATTGCCCCGGTCGTCCGACAGGGGCAGGACCGGGAAGATCGCCCGGTTCCGTCCGTCCGCCTCCGTCTGGTAGCTGAGGGTGGAATAATACGCCGCCTTCTCCGTAAAGATGAGCTGGCGGTCGTAGTGGCGCAGGATCCCGGTGACGGGGGAGCCGTCCCCGATGAGGGTGTAGTTCATCACGGGGACGTACGCCGGGTCCGGCAGACCGCCCGCCATCCCGCTGTGGTAGCGGACGGCGGGGGCTTCGTCGCAGCCGTAGAAGAAGACGCGGGTATCCCCCGCGCCGCCGAACGCCGACGCATAGCGGCAGTTCAGAATGCGCCGCGCAAGGTCCGGGTCGTGATCCATCACCCGGTAGTGGATGACCAGATCCTGACCGCCCCGGGCGGGGGCGCTTAAAAACACCACCGCCCGGGAAAGATCGTCCCAGTACCACTGGGTGTGGGGGATCTCCTCGCCGCCCCGCTCGATCCGGTCCACACTGCCGATTTCCGGCGCCGCCAGGCGGTAGTGGGTGGACGTGCCGTCCGGGATGAAGCGCTGCGCCACCCGGGGGGTGAGGGCGTTGATATCCTCCAGGGGGGTGCCGTCCCCGTTGGGGGCGGTGGCGACGGTGAGGGTGGGCTCGTAGGGCTCGATGGGCGCCAGGGTCTCCCCGTCGAAGCGGAGAATCCCCGCCCCCGTGAGGAGGTACAGCGCGCCCATAAAGGGGAAGAAGCGCACCTCCTCCGTCCCGGGCACGGTACCTGAAACGGGGGTCAGGGCGTCAAAGCCCGTTTCGGCGCGCAGGAGCGCGTTCCCGAACACGGCGGCGTACACCGTCCGCGTCCCCAGGGCGCCGCACCACATCCCCCGCAAAACGCCGCTCCCCTGATAGAGAAGCTCACAGCCCGCCCGGCGGATCAATTCCCCGTCGGGGGTGACGGTGAAATTCAGCATATCCGGGCTGGCGCCGGGGTGGCTGTCGGCGTGCTCCGACAGATCCCCGTCCAGCCCCGAAAACAGCGCCGCCCGAAACTCAAACGCCCGCGCCATGGCAGCCTCCGTATACGTTCCGGACGGAGTGGCGGCGGCCGGTGGAAAACTGCCGGAGCAGGATCTCCTTCTCCGAGCGGTAGATCCGCTGGAAAAAGGCGGCGCGGGATTCCTCCTCCTCATTCAGCAGAAACGCCGCCAGACCCACGGGGATCAGGGAGCGGGTGAGGATGTCGGCGAGGTCCGTCACGTCCTGGAGGCTCCCCAGGGAGGGAACGGCCGCCGCCGCGGCGGCGACCTCCCCCTTCAGGGCGCGATCCAGGCAGACGAGATCCGCCGCCAACAGATTGATCCCCGCCAGGGCACGGCTCTCGTACCGCGCCCGTTCGCCGTCCGCTCCCATCAGGGAGAGCGCGGCGGAAAAAATATCGTTGGCTGTGGTCATATCGTTCATCCTTGGCTTTCAGCCGGGAAACCGGCGTTTTCTCAGGCGGCGGGTTCCGCGGCGGGTTTGAGATTCAAAAAGACCATCTCCTTGGGGTAGACGATCTTGGCGCCGTAGAGGTGCAGACCCTTCACCGCGTCGCCGTGGCGCAGCTCCGGC
>JAGDAA010000164.1 GCA_017959745.1 Clostridia bacterium | reverse complement strand
GGTGGGATTCCTCTATACCTGGAAGCTGGTGATCCTGGGCGCGGTTCTGCTTCTCTCCGTCTTGCTCTACCGCCCCTTCTGCCGGTACCTGTGCCCCCTGGGGGCCCTGTACGGACTGTTCAACCGCTTCGCTCTGTACCGCTACGTACTGGATGAGGAAAAATGCACCCGCTGCGGCGCCTGCCAAAAGGCGTGCGGGCTTAATATCCCGGTGTGGCAGAAGCCCAACAGCATCGATTGCGTCCGCTGCGGCGCCTGCCGGAAGGCCTGTCCCGCCGGCGCCATCGGCACTTTGATCTCCGTTCCGCGGAAGCGGGAAAAGCCGGAGAATCCCGTAAAACCATAAGGGCAACAGAAAAAAACAACCGCCCCAAATCTGCGATTTGGGGCGGTTGTTTATTTTTGGCTTCAATCGCCGTTTTTTTTGCCGGCAACAACGGAGACCGGCTCATTCTCTTTTGGCTTCTCGCTCGTTTCATTCTCTTCCGGCGCCTTCGCCGAAGACGCGTTCCTCCCGCTTCGGCGGGCGGTGATCCGCTCAAAGAGCCACAGGCCCAGAAGGCTGACCAGCCCGGTGCCGATAAAGATGCCGGCGACCAGGAACCAGTTGCCCCCGATGATGGCGTCTCCGCCCCAGGTGGAGGTGATGACGGAGGGGATCCGCGCCGCCAGGGTGATCCACAGGAAGTGGGTGAATTTCACCGGGGTCAATCCGGCAAAATAGGAGATCAGGTCCTTGGGGGTGCCGGGGATGAACAGAAGCAGAAACAACAGTGTGTCCGCCCGCTTTTCCGTCTTCAAAAACTTCAATTTCCCGTGTTTGTCCGGGGGAAAGAACAGCTCCACCACCCGAACGCCCCATTTTCTCACGAAGAGAAACACCAGGCAGCTCCCGATCGCCGCACCGATGAGGGACAGCAGCGTACCCTCCCAGACGCCGAACGCCAAGCCCGCGGCGATCTCCACCGGTTCCCCGGGGATGAAGGCGATGATCACCTGCAATACCACGATTCCCACGAAGGCGATTCGAGCGAGAAAGCCCTTTTCATCCACCCATTGACGCAGGGTGACCGGGTCCTTGACAAATTCCAGGATAGGCTTACTGAAAAGGACGCTCAATACCGCCAGGACGGCGACGAACAAAACGATCCCCACAACGCTCAGGATCTTTTTTCGCTTCAAATTCCGATCCGTCATGACGCCTCCTCTTCCAGCGCTGCCCGGACCCGCTTTTTCATGGCGAGATACGCCTCCTCATGCTCCACGTAGTACTTGGGACAGTTCTTGCCGGTTACGTCGTAATGGCGGATGATGCCGCTCACGGGCAGATCATAGCGGCGGCAGAGGTAAGCCAAAAGCTCCACCAGCCGATCCTCGCTCGCTTTCGTGAACTGCCCCGTTTCGTCCGGGTGGCACACCTCCACGGAGAGAGTGGTGGCGTTGGCGTGATTGGAAGCGGAGGATTTTTCATCCAGGGGCACGCAAAGCAATACCTCCCCTTTCAGCCCGATGATAAAATGGCTGGATACCTCCGATTCCGGGTCGGCGTACCAGTTCCGGTTCTGCCGGGCGGTGGTGCCGGGATTGCCCACGTAGTGGATCACGATACCGGTCAGACCCTCCAGCTTTTCCCCCCGGCGGGAGACGCCGTCCACGGGGATGACCGCCCGCTGGATCCAGGAGGGCAAGGGATCTTCTTCCCCGCCGAGAGAGGAAAAATCGAAGGCGCTCATAAGTTCCGGGCGAGTCAAGCCCCAGACCGCCGCCGCCAAAAGCGGCAGGATCAGAAACAGCAGAAAGCCCCACCGTTTCTTCTTCGGCTGAGAAGAAGAAACGTCGGTGAGGACCCCGTCTTTGTCTTCGGCTTTCGATCCCATTCCACTGCTCCCAAACGCATCCGGAGATGCTTTTTTCTTCCATTCGCTATTCTATCATATTCACCCGGAAAAGGCAAGAAACCTTGACATTTTTCGTGCGAGGTGATACTATAACCGTGACAACGAATGCGGTTCCGAGGGCGCTGCCCGGTGGATCAAAGCGGAAATCCGGTGGGAATCCGGAGCAACCGTCATTACTGTAAGAAAAAAGTCAGAATACCGCCGCATTCAGCAGGATCAAGACGCTTGGACGAGAAGCGGCACGGTCAAAAGCCCCGGATCGTATGCCGGGTCATTTTGCTGTGCCGCCTTTCTTTTCGAAAGAAAGGCGATTTTTTATGCAAAAGGACAAAATGAATCCTGTCTCTCTGCTTCGAGAAAAAGCGGAGATGCTCGGCAGATTGCCGAAAAAGGAGGATTTTCCGCCGGAGGATGTCGCCCGGATCAAAGGGATTCTGGGTCCCTGGCCCCGGGCGCTGGAAGCGGCGGGACTGAAGGAAGCAAGGAAAAAGACGAGCCTGGATAAAAACCGGGAGAAGCGAAAGAGAAAAGCGCGGCTGAAACGGCGCGCCAACGCGAAAAAGCGGAGGGAGGAAGGATGAAAAAAAGCGTCAGCTTACTTCTGGCACTGTGCCTGCTCCTTTCCCTGTGGAGCTGCGGCGCCCGTCCAACCGAAAGCGTTCCCTCCGAGACAACGCAGACGCTTACCGCCTCCGAAGGGACGCCTCTGGAGCGGCTCATCGGATATTTATTCAGCTCGGAAGGCGCAAAGGATCTGCCCGGCCTGTACCGCGCCCTGGCAGAGAACGCCGGAACGAGCTTTCCGGACTGGGTCGCCCTGGCGCTGGCGCGGACGGGACGCACCGAGGGGATGGAGATCTATCGGGCGGCACTGCGGGAAAACGTTGTGACCCGCTACAAAAACGAAGACAAACTCAGCCGGAACCTGGCAACGGAGTGGCACCGAATCGGTCTGTGCCTTCTGGCGCTGGGGGACGATCCCAGGAACGTGGAAGGGATCGATCTTGCCGCGGACGGCGTCTGGGACCGGGGCAAAGTATCGCCCCTCACCTCCCAGGGATGCAACGGGGTGGCGTGGGCGCTGACCTTTCTCGGGGCGGGCGGTTACGCCGTGCCCGAGGGAGCCGCTCAATCCAAAGAAGAACTGATCCGCCTGCTTCTGGAGGCTCAACACGAAGACGGGGGCTGGGTGTTCGGCAACTTCGATTCCGACGCGGACACCACCGCTATGGCGCTTACCGGCCTTTCCCGGTTCCGGGGGGAACCCGGGGTGGACGAAGCCATTGAAAAAGGGCTGAACCTGCTTTCCCGGAGACAACTGGAAGACGGCGGGTTTGAGAGCTTCGGCTCCAAAAATCCCATGAGCATCAGCCAGGTCATTCTGGCGCTCACCGCCCTGGAACTGGATCCGGCGACGGATCCCCGCTTTCAGAAGGAGGGAGGCGATCCCGTGGACGCGCTCCTCGCCTATCAGCTGAAGGACGGCTCCTTCCCCGCCAAAGCGGGGGACACCAAGGCGGGGGGCATCGCCAATTACCAGGCGTTCCTCGCCCTGGCGGCGCTGGAGCTTGCCGGTAAAGGACAGCACCTGTTTGGAAGAACGGAGGTCCGGGGATGAAAAAAGCGATCAGAATCGCGTTACCCCTGGCGGCGATCCTCCTGGTTGTCCTGGCGATCCTTTGGCAAAACGGGGCGTTTTCCCGGGATGATCCGGGATCGCCCGCGGGTACGGTGAAACTCGTCATCCGGTGCGACCGCGCCCTGGATGCCCCGGCGCTGAAAGAAGAGATCCGCGCCATCCTGCCGGAAAGCGGGGTGATGGGGGCGGGCGAAGTTCCCCTGTACGAAAATGATACGGCCTTTACCCTTTTGACACGGTTCTGCAAAAAACAAAAGCTGGCGCTGGAATACAAGGGCGCCACCCGCTACGGCGTGTACGTGGAGGGGATCGGCGGTCTGTATGAGCTGGACTGCGGCAGTGAATCCGGCTGGATGTTCTCCGTCAACGGGGATTTCGTTTCCAAAAGCGCCGGCGATACCCCGGTGAGCGACGGAGACGAGATCCTCTGGACCTATACCCTGGATCTGGGAAAGGACGTGGGAAGCCGTGAGCCGTAGCGCTTTCGGCAGACTGCATCCCGCGGTCTCCCTCACCGTGGGCGCGAGCATCGTCTGCCTGGCTTTTCTCACCCGGGATCCCCTGTGCGCCCTGTTGTTGGCGGCGGGCGTCCTGGCGTTCAACGGGGAGCTTTTCGGCGCGTCCTTTGCTTTGAAGCGCCTCCTGCTTTTCCTGACGCTTGCCCTGGCGGGCGGCGTGACCAACCCCTTGATCTCCCACCGGGGCGTAACGATCCTGTTCTACCTGGGAGACGGCGCGATCACGGCGGAATCCGCCCTTTACGGTGCCGTGAGCGGCGCCCTGCTCGCCGACGTTATCCTGTGGTGCGAGGCCCTCTACCGGGCGCTGCCCTCCGGCGCCGCCCTCTGGCTGACCGGGCGGCTGCTGCCCCGGACCACCCTTGTCTTTACCATGGCGATCCGCTTTGTTCCGCGGCTCGCGACCCGCCTGCGGGAAGCTCGGGCGGCGCAGCGGCCGTTTCATACACAGGAGCGTCTGCGTCATGCCGTGGTCGCCCTTCAAACCGGTGTGGCGCTGACCCTGGAGGAGAGTTGTGAGATCGCCGCCGGGATGGAGGAGCGCGGGTACGGCAAGGGAAAGATCACATCCTATTCCCTGTACCGCTTCCGGGGGCGGGACGGTTGGATGACCGGCGCGGTCCTGATCCTGGACGCCCTCGCGCTGACAGGCTTCCTCACCGGCGCCCTCCATTTCAGCTACTACCCCGGACTGCTTCCGGGAACGGGCTCCCCCGCCTGGTACGTCTTTCCCCTGGCGTTGGCGTTTCTTCCCGCCATCGCGGAACGAAAGGAGAAAATGCTGTGGCGTTTCTCGAGATCAAAGACTTAACATTCACCTATGCCGGTGAAGAGAAATTCGCCCTCCGGGACGTTTCCTGTACCATCGGCGAAGGAGAATTATGCCTGATCCTGTCCCCCAACGGCGGCGGCAAAACCACCCTGCTTTCCCTGATCCACGGCGATAATCCGCCCCGGGGCGAGCGGACGGGAAGTATTCATAGTAACGGCACGGCGACCCGCAGCGCCCTGCTCCGGCAGGATCCGGACCTGGGTTTGGTCGCCGATCAGGTATGGCGGGAGATCGCCTTTGCCCCGGAAAACCGCGGTCTGTCCCAGGATGAGATCCGGCTCCGGGTAGCGGAAGCCGCCGGACTATTCGGATTGGAACGGCTCTTCGACCGGGATGTCGCCACCCTGTCCGGCAGTGAAAAGATCAAAACCCTCCTGGCGGCGCATCTGGCGGATCGCCCGGATATGCTTCTGCTGGACGAACCGGCGGGGGGACTGGACCCGGTTGCGGAGCGGGAGCTTACGGAAGTTCTGGACCGGCTCCGGAGGGAATACGGCGTCACCATTCTGGTAGCGGAGCAATATTGCGAGCCTTTCTTTGCCGCGGCGGACCGGATCCTGTATCTGGAAAACGGAAAGCTGCTGTTCAACGGCACCCCCGAGGACGCGGCGCGATTCCTTCTCACCACCGGACGGAAGGGATTCGTCCCGGAACCCGCGCGTCTGGCATTGTCCCCGGAGGATACAAAGACGGTGCCCCTCACTGTTCAGGCGGGGCGCGCCTTCCTGGCGGACACGCCGCACCGTTTTGAAACCCTCCGGCGAACAGAGCGCCCCGGGGAGACGCTTCTTTCCCTCACCGACATCTCCTTTCGTTTTGAAAAGGACGCACCGGACCTGGTCGCCGGAATGGATCTGAGTCTTTGCCGGGGAGAGATCCTTTGCCTTTTGGGCAAGGGCGGCGCGGGGAAAAGCACCCTGCTCCGGCTCCTGGCGGGAGATTTGAAGCCCCTGCGGGGCAAACGAAAAGTGAAAAAAGACGTCCGGATCGCCTACCTGCCCCAGGACGTCCGGGCGATATTTGAGGGAGAGACTCTCCGGGAGGAACTGACCCGGGTCGCGGGGGAAGAAAAGGCGGACACGGCGCTGACGGAATTCGGCATGCTGGATCTGGCGCGGCGGCATCCCCTGGATCTCTCCGGGGGCGAGCGTCAGCGCGCCGCCTTGGCGAAGATCTCTCTGATCGATCCCGACGCCGTTTTGCTGGACGAGCCCACCCGGGGACTGGACCGGGATTCCAGACAGTCCCTCGCGCAGCTTCTCCTATCGTGGAAAGACGCGGGAAAGGGCATTCTCATCGTCACCCACGACGCGCTCTTCGCCGCCGGGATCGCCTCCCGCTGCGGCTTGTTGTGGGGAGGTGAACTGGCCTCGCTCCGGGAAACGGAGCGGTTTTTCAAGGAAACGCGGCTCTTCACCACCCGCACCGCCCGGATCACCGGGGGCGGCGCTATTGTGCCGGAGGAGGTGAAACGCCTGTGAAAAAGATTCTTCCCGCTCTGCTCATCGCGGGGGGCGCGGCGCTTTTCCTGGTCCCGCTTTTTTGGGGTGAAAACCGACTGTCACTGGCGCTCGCCCTGCTCTGTTGTCTGATCGTACTCCCCTTCTTTTTTCGCTTTGAGCGCCGGGGCACGGACGCCCGGAAAGCGGTGCTGTTGGCGGCGTTTACGGCGCTGTCCGTGGCGGGGCGGGTCCTGTTCGCCCCCTTCCCCTCCTTCAAGCCTGTGGCGGCGCTGGTCGCCCTGGGCGGCGCCTTTTTCGGGGGAGAATTCGGCTTTCTCTGCGGCGCGCTGACCGCGCTTTTATCCAATTTCTATTTCGGGCAGGGCCCCTGGACCCCCTTCCAGATGCTTTCCTGGGGGTTGGTCGGTCTCGGCGCCGCCTATGTTCCGGGCCTGAAAAAAAGCCCCCTGATCCAGGGGCTGTTCGGCGTTCTCTCCGGCGTGTTTTACAGCGCCGTGATGGATATATTCACCACGGTATTTCAGGAGGGCGGCTTCAGCCTGACCCGCTACCTGACTTATCTTGCCGCGGCGATCCCCGTAACGGCGACTTACGCCGTTTCCAACGTGCTCTTTCTCTGGCTCTTAACGCCGGGGATCCGGCGTATCGCGGAACGGCTGGGGCGCAAGTACGGATTCGTAATACACCATTTCAGAAAGGAAACACAAGTATGAAACAAACCAAACTTTTAGCGCTCATTCTGGCGCTGGCGATGCTCTTCAGCTTTGCCGCCTGCGCCGCCGAAACGGCGAAGCCCGCTGAGACCACGGCCCCCGCAGAAACCGCGGCCGAGACCGCAGCCGAGACCGCCGCTGAAACCGAGACCGGCGAATTTGTCTTCGAGGACGGCTTCAAGGTCATCTTCAAGGGTGAGGAAGGCGATACCTCCTGGGAATTCCCCCTGTCCGCCCTCAAAGACGGGGCGACCATGCTGGACCTGTTCCGGAGCGAGGATTACAAGGATGAATTCAACGCGGATATCACCGAGGGCGAATTCGTCATGGTGAACAGCCTGGAAGGGCTGACCCCCGACACTTCGAAGAACGAATACATCGCGATCTACAGCACGGACACCACCACCGAAGGCATCGTGGACGTGAACAGCGAATACACCATGAAGGTCGAAAAGGACGGCGTTACCTACTACTCCACCATGGTGGGCGTGGCGGACCTGACCTTGAAGGCAGGCGAATCCTATCTCTTCCAAATCGAATCTTATTGATCCGATCCTGTAAAAAAAGAATTGACCCCGGTACCGAATTCCGTTTACTTTCGGTACCGGGGTCAGATGTTGTCAGGCGGATCGAGCCGTTTCATCGGTCATTTCCTACTTTCTTCTTAACTTAGGTCTTTGCGATGGGTATTTGCGATGGGTCTTTGCTCTTTTGTCCGGAGTATTCGCGAATCAAACTATTTTTTCGGACCGTACCTCCCGGTTAGAATGGGGTTTCGCTGTCAGGGTATTCGCGCTTCAGAAGACTTCCTTTGGACCGTACCTCCGTGTTGGATTTGGGTTCTCAGGGTTTTTCAGAACTTGTACATGGGACCGTACCTCGCTGATCGAACGTTAACTTGTTTTAAGATGATCTGTCCGGGTACTCGCGATTCAGAACCTGTACATGGGAGTTTACCTCGAGTCTTGATGTATGTCCTTCAGGTTAGGGTCTGTGCCTCT
>JAGDAA010000163.1 GCA_017959745.1 Clostridia bacterium | reverse complement strand
GCCCATACCGGTACCGCCGATATAGCGGATCTCATCCCCCTTGACGCTCACCAGCGCGGTGCCGGTGCCCATACTGACCACAACGGCCTCCTCCACGCCGGCAAGATACTTGCCACCCAACCCGATGGCGTCAAACTCCGCCACGTGGGTGGTAGGGATGCCGTACAAATCGTCCTGAATGAAGGTATTGCCCACGCCGGTCACCATGATCCGGGTGATCTCCGGCAGGGTGATATCGTATTGCGACGTGAATTTACCGATGGCGCCGTAAATGGAAGAAACCGGATCATCCGCCTTTACGGACAAAGGCTGGATCAGGCTCCGATCTTCCCGGAACCCGCAGATCTTGGTGGTGCTCCCGCCGATATCAACGCCTAAAACAATGCTCATAGTCTTTCCTTTCGCAAACGCTTATCCTTACGAACAGGGTTATCCTATCATAAAACTTCCCTTTCGTCAAGCGAGCGGTAAACGCTTATCGCAAAAGTGACGGCGCGAAGCGATAAAGGTGGACAGCCGCGAAAAGATGAATTATAATGTATATGGAATTAAAACAACGGAGGATCGCCATGGCACAAGGATGCGCGCTGTGTCCGCGGAAATGCGGGGCGGATCGGGAAAAGGCGGCGGGCTTTTGCGGCGCCGGCGCCCTGCCACGGGTGGCGAAGGTGATGCTCCATCCCTGGGAGGAGCCCTGCATCTGCGGCGGCAAGGGCGCGGGAGCGGTGTTTTTCTCCGGCTGCGCCCTGCGGTGCGTCTTCTGTCAGAACCATGAGATTTCGCAGAGTATAAAAGGGAAAGCGATGACAAAGGACGACCTGGCAAAGCTCTTTCTGCGTCTGGAGGAAGAAGGGGCTTCTTGTCTGGATCTGGTCTCCCTTACCCCGTATCTTGAAACGCTGATCCCGGCTCTGGAAGAAGCGAAAAAGGAGGGGCTGACCCTGCGGGTGGTCTACAACACCAGCGGGTATGAGAACGTGGAAAGCCTCGCGCGCCTGACGGGGCTGGTGGACGTGTACCTGCCGGATATGAAATACAAAGATCCCGCCCTGTCTTTGCGCTATTCCGTGGCGGCGGATTATTTTGATTTCGCTCTGCCCGCCTTGAAAGAGATGCGGCGGCAAACGGGAAAGCCGCTTTTTGACGGGGAAAAGCTCCTGCGGGGCGTGATCGTCCGGCACCTGGTTTTGCCGGGGCTATGGCGGGATACCCGGGCGGTTTTGCAAGCCCTCTTCGACGCGTTCGGCGCGGATGGGATCGTTTTATCCCTGATGCGGCAGTATACGCCCTGTCACCGGACAAAGGAATTCCCCGAGATCGACCGGCTTCTGACGACCCTGGAATATGACAAGGCGGTAAGATTCGCGGAAGAGCTTGGTTTTTGTACCGTATATACTCAGGCAAAGGAAAGCGCCAATACGGATTATATCCCGGAGTTTACGGAGAATTCACAGCTTGACACTTGACAGAAAATGGACGGGCGTGTTACAGTGATTCATCCGTTTTAACCTGTGACAAAAGGAGCAGAATATGAAAACAAGAATCGGCATATACGGCTACGGCAATCTGGGTAAGGGTGTGGAGAAAGCAACCCTGAAAAATTCCGACGTAGAGCTGATGGGCATCTTTACCCGGCGGGCGCCGGAAAGCGTGAAATCCGAATTGGGAACGAAGGTATACGCGGCGTCCGAAGCGGCTTCCTTCACGGATCGGATCGACGTGATGATCCTCTGCGGCGGCAGCGCCACGGACCTGATGGGGCAGACCCCGGAGCTTGTAAAGCTCTTCAACGTAGTGGACAGCTTCGATACCCACGCCCGCATTCCGGAGCATTTCGCCGACGTGGATCAGGCGGGCAAAGAATCCGGTCACCTGGGCGTGATCTCCTGCGGCTGGGACCCCGGTATGTTCTCCCTGATGCGGGTTTACGGCAACGCCGTTCTGCCCGACGGGCAGGACTACACCTTCTGGGGCAAGGGCGTGAGCCAGGGGCATTCCGATGCCATTCGGCGGATCGAGGGCGTACTTGACGCGCGGCAGTACACCATTCCCGTTCCCGCGGCGCTGGAAGCGGTGCGCGCCGGGAAGAATCCTACCCTTTCCACCCGGGAAAAGCATACCCGTCTTTGCTACGTGGTCGTGAAGGAAGGCGCGGACAAGGCCAAGATCGAAAAAGAAATCAAGGAAATGCCCAATTACTTTTCCGACTATGATACCACGGTGAACTTCATCACCAAAGAAGAGCTTGCCCGGGATCACGCGGGGCTTCCTCACGGCGGCTTTGTCTTCCGGAGCGGCGAGACCTCCGACGGCACGAAGCATATGATCGAATACAGCTTGAAACTGGATTCCAACCCGGAATTCACCGGTAGCGTGCTGGTAGCGGTGGCGCGCGCGACGGCTCGGCTCGCCCAAGAGGGCGCCAAGGGCTGCAAGACCATCCTGGATCTGCCCCCCGCCTACCTCTCCGCCCTGTCCGGCGAGGAGCTTCGGGCGCACATGCTGTAAAACAATACTCTGCGCGAAAACGCGAAAAAAAGAAAAAAGTCGGGTGCGGCACTTGCGCCGCCCCGACTTTCATGTTATACTTTTTTTGTACAAAACAGTATTTTTTCATTCCGAAAGGAGATCTGATATGGCAACCATCCCAAGACCCGAACATCCCAACCCCCAGTGGGAAAGAAGCAGCTGGCGCAACTTGAACGGCGTCTGGCAATTTGAGATCGATCACGGCGTTTCCGGAGAAGCGAGAGGCCTGCAGAACGCCCCTTCCCTTTCCGGCAAGATCGTCGTTCCCTTCTGCCCTGAAAGCCGTCTCTCCGGTGTGGGCAATAAAGACTTTATGCGTTGCGTATGGTACAAGAGGATCATCAGTCTTGCCAAAAAGGATCTTCTCGGCAAGCGGGTGATCCTGCACATCGGCGCCTGCGATTTCGAGACCCACGTTTTCGTCAACGGCGTGGAGGCCGGTCAGCCCCATTTCGGCGGCTACGGTTCCTTCCAGTATGAGATCACCAAATTCGTGAAGAGCGGCAAGAACGATATCACCATCGAAGCCATCGACGATATCCAGTCTCTGGTCCAGCCCCACGGCAAGCAGTCCGCCAAATACGATTCCTACCGCTGCTACTATACCCGCACCACGGGGATCTGGCAGACGGTGTGGCTGGAATTTGTCCCGGAAAGCTATATCACCTACGCCCGGTATGATACGGACGTTGAAAACGGCACCGTCTCCATCGCCGCTGACCTGGCGGGCGTGAGCGACTTTTCCGTGGAGGTCTATTACAACGGCAAGCTTATGGGCAAGGCGAGCAAAAAGAAATGCGCCGTTCGCGCCTGTGTGGATATCAAGTTGAAGGAAAAGCATCTATGGGAAATCGGCAAGGGCAGATTGTACGACCTGGTCCTGCGCTTCGGCGATGACGAGGTCAAGAGCTATTTCGGGCTGAGAAGCGTCCGCATGGACGGAATGAAGTTCCTGCTGAACGGCAAGAGCGTCTTCCAGCGGCTCATTCTCGATCAGGGCTTTTATCCCGACGGCATCTGCACCGCCCCCTCCGAGGAAGCGCTCATCAAGGACATCGACTGTGGGATCGCCGCCGGCTTTGAGGGGGCGAGAATGCACCAGAAGGTCTTTGAGCCTCGGTACATCTATCACGCGGACAAGAAGGGCTATATCGTATGGGGCGAATACGGCTCATGGGGTACCGATACCTCCGAGCGCAGCGCCGTTTCCTATTTCCTGCCGGACTGGATCAGCACCGTTCTCCGGGACGTGAATCATCCTTCCATCGTCGGCTGGTGCCCCTTCAACGAGACCTGGAACACCCGGGAGGGCAAGATCAGCAAGAGCCAGGAATCCGAGGTCTTGCGCATCATCTACGAAGAAACCAAGCGGGTGGACCCCACCCGTCCCTGCATCGACACCAGCGGCAATTACCACGTGGTCACGGATATCTTCGACGTTCACTGGTATGAGCAGGATCCCGACGTATTCAAAGCGGGTTATGACAAACTCTGGCAAACGGGCGAACTGGAGGACCGCTGGAGCGAACGCCAGACCTACCGCGGCGAACCGGTGTTTGTTTCGGAGTACGGCGGCATCGGCTTCAAGCTGGAGAACAACGATTATACCAGCGGACGCAAGACCCAGTGGAGCTACGGCAAATCCACCGGCTCCTACGAGGAATTCTACGATCGCTATAAGAGATTGACCCACGCCATTATTGATAATCCCTGTATGTTCGGTCTGTGTTATACCCAGCTTACCGACGTGGAGCAGGAGCAGAACGGTCTCTTTACCTACGATACCCGGGAACCCAAATTTGATCTTAAGATCCTGAAAAAGATCATGAAAAAGATAGCCGCAATCGAGAAATAGTTTTAAGACACAAAAAAATCACGACCCGGTGGGGTCGTGATTTTTTTGTAAAGCGCTTATTTCTGGGTGAGGCGGGCGACTTCGTCGGCAAAATCGTCTTCCTTCTTCTCCAGACCTTCGCCCTTTTCATAGAGGACAAAGGAAGCGAGGGCGAAGTCCTCGCCGATCTCCTTGGAAACGGAGGCGACGTACTTACCAACGGTGAGGGAGCCGTCCTTCACGTACTCCTGCTCGGTGAGGCAGTTGGTATTGTAGAACTTCTTCAGCTTGCCTTCCACCATCTTTTCGATGATGTTTTCGGGCTTCTTGGCGTTGGCGGGATCGTTCTTGATGGTGGTGGCGATGACTTCCTTCTCACTGTCGATGACAGAGGCGGGAACGGAAGCGGGATCCAGATACTGGGGGGTCATAGCCGCGATCTGGAGGCACACGTTCTTAGCGCACTCGGCAAAACGAGGATCGTCAATAAACTTGTTCATCTTCACGAGAACGCCCTTGGCACCCTTGCCGTGGACGTAGGAGGAAGCGGCGTTGTCCATAATGAGAAAGCGGCGGATGCTGATATTTTCACCGATGGTAAAGATCTTGTTCTTCAATTCGGCTTCCACGTCCAGACCGTCCTTGAATTCCTTTTTCAGCAGCTCTTCCACGCTCGCAGGCTTGGTCTTGAGGATGATCTTCAACAGATCGTTGACGAATTCGGCGAACACGGCATTCTTCGCGGCAAAGTCCGTCTCGATATTGACCTCGATCATAGCGGCGGTATGGGTGCCGGGGTCCACCAGGATGGACACCAGACCTTCCGCGGCGATGCGGCTGGACTTCTTGGCGGCGACAGCCAGTCCTCTTTCACGGAGGAGCTTGATGGCTTCCTCTTCGTTACCGTTGGCTTCTACCAGGGCTTTCTTACAATCCATCATGCCGATGCCGGTC
>JAGDAA010000162.1 GCA_017959745.1 Clostridia bacterium | reverse complement strand
GCCTCGATGGACTTGATCGTATACTCGATCTTCTTGATGGCGTGGTCGGAATGAGTACCGAAAACTTTTGTAAAGATGCTCATAATTCAATCCCCTCGGAACGCAAATTTTTCCGTTTAGCAGAATACAATTCATTACATTGTACCAAAAAATCGGTAAACTTGCAAGGGATTTCAACCGAAAAGATCAAAAAGACCTGTCAAGGAGACGCCCGCTATGAAAAGACAGATAAATACCGTCCCTTTTCACCGACCTGAAGGTTCCGTATGCCTGCCCGAACGCAGGATAACGCCCGGGGATCATATGATTGGGGAAGCGCCCCGCGCCCCCGCCGTTTCCTTCACGGGAAAGCCAAAGGCAAACAAGCCTCCCCTCCTTTCCCTGGTCAGCATCGTCCTGCTCATTTTGTTTCTCGCCTACTGGATTCTTTCTCTGATCCTCTATTCCCGCCTGTCCCCTCAGCTCAAAAGTCTCGGCCTCGCCGAAGCAAAAAAGGAGATCCAGCAAAGGATCAACGACGAGATCCTCACTATGAGCGAAAACGGGGAACTGGACGGGGCGGGGTTGATCCGCACGCGGAAGGACGCCTCCGGCAGGATCGTATCCCTGGAAACGGATACGGCGAAGCTGAACCGGACGCGCGCACTGATCGTGAATCGCCTGACGAGATCCCTGAACCGGAAACGGGGATTCACCCTCTCCGTCCCGGCGGGGAGTCTGACGGACGCCGGGTTTGCCTCCTTTATCAACTTTCCCCTGCGGGTGCGCTATACGCCCATCGGCGCCGTTTCCGGTGAACTGGTGAGCGAGTTCACGGAGAGCGGCGTCAATCAAACCAAATACAGCGTGGTGGCGGAGATCCGCGTCTCCTACGTTCTCCTGCTCCCCGGAGAAAACCCCGCCGCGGACGCGATAACACGCGTCCCCTTGAGCGAAACGATCCTGGTGGGGGACGTGCCGCATTTGTACGGAAAAAGCTGAACGGGCGCAGTTGTTGCGCAAATGTGAATTTTTATTCAGACGCGCGATTTTCTTGTTTTTTGCTTGCAAACGTCTGTCCGTCGTGTTAAAATGAGAAAAGAAACCGTATACATTCTTGGGAGAAGTACGATGAAAAAGATGTTTTCTTTCTTCGCCGCGGTCCTGGTCCTGTGCACGCTGTTATCCGCGTGCTCCGGCGGCGGCGCTATCCCGCTGACCGGCAGTGAAACGGCAGAGACCGAAGCCGCGGATATCACCGCGACGCAGGAGACGGACGCGGCGAATAAGGATTTCCCCTTTGTTCCTCACGTCACCACCTGGGACGAGATCAACGCCATCCCGGTCGCAACGCCGGAGATGAGCGTGGATGAGCTCCGGCAGATCTGCGTGGATTACGCGTCCCTGCAGCAAAACTTTTACTGGACCCCCACGCACAGACTGGACTATATTTGCGAAGCGGCGGGCGACGCGGACGCAGACGGAAAACTGCACATCAAGGTTGGCGACGTATACGGCGGTCTGCCTTACGGCGGCGGCGGGATGAGCCTCTACTCCGCTATGGACTATTATGACGAAAAGACCGGCGTTTTTGACACGTCCTCCTTTACCGGAAAGAACGTTAATACCAGGTCCAACCACTGCTCCAGCTCCATTATGTGGGGCTTTATGCGGGTCTCCACTACGGTGAATTATCACGGCACCGTCACCATGCTCCCCGTGAACGGCTGTACCCCCATCGGTCCCTACACTTATGATCAGACCCTGGAACGCTTCAACGTATC
>JAGDAA010000161.1 GCA_017959745.1 Clostridia bacterium | reverse complement strand
GTCGCCACGGGACCGCGGCCCTTATCCAGCCGCGCCTCGATGACAGCGCCCTTTGCCTCCCGGCGGGGATTGGCTTTCAGATCGCCCATTTCGGCGACCAGAAGAATGTTTTCAAGCAATTCGGGGATGCCCTGTTTGGTAACGGCGGAAACGGGTACGCAGATCACATCGCCGCCCCACTCGTCGGGCACCAGGTCGTATTTGGTCAGTTCCTGCTTGATGGTCTCGGCGTTGGCGCCGGGTTTATCCATCTTGTTGATGGCGACGATGATGGAAACGCCCGCCGCCTTGGCGTGGTTGATGGCTTCGATTGTCTGAGGCATAATGCCGTCGTCCGCCGCCACCACCAAAACGGCGATATCCGTCAGCTGGGCGCCCCGGGCGCGCATGGCGGTAAAGGCGGCGTGGCCGGGAGTATCCAGGAAGGTGATGGGCTTGCCGTCCACTTCGATCCGGTAAGCGCCGATGTGCTGGGTGATGCCGCCCGCCTCGCCGGCGGTGACGTTGGCGTGGCGAATGGCGTCCAGGATACTGGTTTTACCGTGGTCCACGTGACCCATGACCACCACAACGGGGCTGCGGCCCTCCAGGGCCTCTTCCGCGTCGGCGGTCTCGTCGATGAGTTTTTCCTCAATGGTGACCACCTTCAAGGGCTCGGCGGCGGAGCCGAATTCATCCGCCACCAGGGCGGCGGTATCGAAATCGATGCTCTGGTTGGCAGTCGCCATAGCGCCCATCATCATAAGCTTTTTCATCACGTCGCCGGTGGGGACGCGCAGTTCCTTCGCCAACTCGGACACCAAAAGGGTCTCCGGCAGGAAGATCTTTTCGGGGATGCTGGCACGCACCACGGGGGCGTTGCTCTTTTTCCGCTTGTCACGGCGCTGAGGCCGCGCCTGTCTGCGCCGGCGGGAATCGCCGCCGAAATCGTAATTCTTTTCGTCGTATTTGGAAAGGTCGATATCCACGATCTTGGTATCGATGATCCGGACTTCCTTCTTCTTGGCGACAAACTCGGTCTTCGGCCCGGAGAATTCGGGAACGGGAGCGCCGGAGGGTGTGCGCTTGCCCTTTCTCTCCTCCTTGGCGGGAGCCTGTTTTTCGCTCGGTTTGCCCATGCCGCTGCGCGCCCGGTCAAACCGGTCGGCGAGAGACTGTTTTTTCTTTTCTTCCGCGGCGGCCTTCGCGGCGGCGCGATCCTTCGCCGCCTGTTCGGCGGCGGCTTTCTCCGCGGCTGCCTTCTCCGCGGCGGCACGCTTCTCCGCCTCCGCTTTTTCCTTCGCGGCTTTTTCGGCGGCGATGCGCTCCGCCTCCGCCTTCTCGGCGGCGGCTTTCTCCGCGGCGATACGCTCCTTTTCGGCGCGCTCGGCGGCTTCCCGCTCCGCGATCTCGGCGGCGGTATCCGGCACCTTATATTTCCCGTCGATATATCCGTTGATATCCTCCACGGGATACCGGTCCATCAGCACCTGGATCACGTAAGAGATCTCGTCCGCCTCCAGGGTGCCGCCGGTTTGTTTGGTCATTTTTACCGCGCCGAAGAGCTCCACCAGATCCTTGGATTTGATCTCCAGATCCTTCGCCAGCTGTGTGACCTTCACTTTCACTTGTTCTGCCATATAACCCTCCAAAATGCTTCACAAAGAAGCTGTAACTAACGCGAGAAACTCCGCCGGAACACAAACCGCCGCTACGCTGCGGGAAACGCCCACCGCGTGGGCAAGATCGCTTTTTGTCATAGCGCTTTCCCGGACGGGAACACCCCTGTGTCCGGCGAGCGCCAGGATCTTCTTCTTTCCGTTCTCGCTGACGTCGCGCGCCAGGATCACGAGCTTTGCCTTGCCCCGGCGCAGATCCTCCAGGACCAGGGGGGCGCCCACGGTGAGCTTCCCCGCCCGGCGGACCAGCCCCAGGGAAAGCGCCAATTTATCCGTTGCCATGGGCAAGCTCCTCCAGACGGCTCCAGACCGCCTCCGGCACGGGGACCTCCAGGCTCCGCTCCACCCGCTTGCTTTTTCTCACCTTCGCGAGACAGGCGGGATCGGGACAGAGATACACGCCGCGCCCGTTGGTCTTGCCGGTGGGGTCCACCGTCACAACGCCTTCCGGGGTGCGGACCACGCGGACCATAGCGCGTTTCTCCTTCTTCTCCCCGCAACCCGCGCAGGTGCGCAGGGGAATCTTTTTCGGCGTCATTGCGCCTTGATGTCGATCTTGTGCCCACAGAGCTTGGCGGCGAGACGGACGTTCTGCCCCTCTCTGCCGATGGCGAGCGAGAGCTGATCCGCCGCCACCAGGACCGTGCTGCTCCCGTCCTCGTGGACGGTGACGTTCAGCGCGGTGGCGGGCGCGAGGCTGGCGCCGATGAACTCCGCGAGATCGTCACTGTACTTCACCAGATCGATCTTTTCCCCGGGTACTTCCTTCAGGATCGCCGCCTTTCTCGTTCCTTTCAGACCGATGCAGGCGCCGATGGGATCCACGTTCTCATCCCTGGAATAGACGGCGACCTTGGTGCGGCTGCCCGCTTCCCGGGCGACAGAATGGATGATGACCGTGCCGTCCCGGATCTCGGGAATCTCCGCCTCAAAGAGACGCTTGATAAAGTTGGAATGGGTGCGGGACAAAACGATGATGGGGTTGCGGGTATCCTTCTTGACCTCGCACACGTACACCTTGATGTGGTCCCCCACGCGGAAGTGGTCCGTGGGCATCTGCTTATCCTTGACCAGGACCGCCTGGGTATCGTCAAACTCCAGGATCACGTTGCCGGTGGCGCGCTCAATGATCTGCACGGTGCCGGTGATGATCCCTTCACTCTTTTCCTCATATTCCTCGATGAGCCGATCGCGCTCCGCTTCC